>JBBRDA010000042.1:0-23229 GCA_038204335.1 Burkholderiales bacterium | reverse complement strand
GGTGGCCAAGGGTGATGGGGTCAAAGGTGCCTGAATAAACAGCCAATCGCTGAGAAGAAGTCATGGCTAAATTATGCGCTTTCAGTCAACGAATTCGATTCGCCAGATTTGACCAGCAAATGGAAATGCACTGCCCCGGCTTTGCCAGAGCGATGCACTTGCAAGCCTAGGGGGGCGAGTTCTTCGTCCGTCCAGGGCTTGGGCGCCTCTAGGTACACAAATCCGGGGGTGGCGATGGCTTGCGCAGCTGCCTTCAAGGCTGATTCAAACGCAGTGGACTCGTAGGGCGGGTCCAGAAAAACCAATTGAAGACTGGCCGGGCTCGCGCGGCGCAGCAAGCTCACGCCGTCGCCACGCTCGATTTTGACCATGCTGGCCTTGAGCTTGACTTGCAACGCTTTGAGTTTGTCGACCAACAACGGATCTTGTTCGCAGACTAAAACTTCAGCCGCACCGCGCGAGGCGGCCTCAAAACCCAGCACGCCCGTACCTGCAAACACATCAGCGCAGCGCCAGCCTTGCAAGTCTTGACCCAACCAGTTGAACAGCGTTTCACGCACGCGGTCAGGTGTCGGGCGCAGGCCCGGCTGGCTGGCCACAGGAATCTTCGACCGCTTGTAAAGCCCGCCAATGATGCGGACTTCGCCCGGCGGGACCGTTTTGCGGCCCACCACCTTGCCTGATTTAGCCAGCTTCTTGGTGGGGTCTTTTTCAGGCTTTTCTGATGTGGCTTGTGCTGTGTACTTCATGACTTTTTTGTGGCGATCTCGCAGTGGTATCAGGGCGCTCCGCCCAAAACAATGGTCACCATTTTGTCAGGTTGTAGTTTTGCCGCCATGGCGGTTTTGATGTCCGCAACCGTCACCTTTTCAACCTGTTGAGTCCAGGTATCCAAATAGTCAAGCGGCAAGTTGTTCCAGGCGATATTGCTGATGTTGCCGAGCAGCTTGCGGTTACTGTCAATCAGCAATGCAAAGCCGCCGATGAGGTTGTCTTTGGCGGCTTTAACCTCTGCTTCCGTTGGGCCGTTAGCAACAAAGTCTTTGACGACGCCTCTGGCAACATCGAGCGCCTGCGCGGCCTGGTCAGGCCGGGTTTGCAAACTCACAGTGAATGCACCGGCGTGTAGACCAGGCGAGAAGTTGCTGTAGGCGCCGTAGGTCAAGCCGCGCTTTTCACGGACCTCGTTTTGCAGGCGCGACACAAATCCACCGCCGCCCAAAATGTAGTTACCCACCAGAAGCGGGAAAAACGCTGGGTCGTTGCGTTTGTAACCAGGCTGCCCCACCAAGACCTGCGCCTGGGCTGCGTCAAAAGTTATGTTTCTTTGGACTGCCTGCGCCAGCGGCGCAACTTCGGGGATAACAGGCAAGGCGGGTAGCGCCGCGCAGGCCGTTTGCGGCAACCGAGCCAGCAATTGCTGAGCAATAGCGGTCGCCTGGGCTCGCGTCACCGCCCCCACCATGCTGATCCGCGCGCGGCAAGCCACCACCCCAGAGGCATAAAACCGCTGCATATCGGCCACGGTTATGCGGCCCAAAGACGCCTCAGTCGGCTCGTAGCCATAAGGGTGACTGCCGTACACCGCCTGAGAGTAAGCCCGGCCCGCCACATTGCCAGGGCGGGTGTAGGACTCCTTGAGGGCTGCGACGGCCTTTTGGCGGTCACGTTGCCACACGCTGTCAGCAAAGGCGGGCTCGCCAATTTGCCGCGCCGCCAGCGCCACAGCCTTGGCCAGCAGGTCAGGCTCAGTCAATGTTCGCAATGAAAAGCTCAGGCGGTCGCCACCTGCGCTGCTGCCGTACTGGGCACCCAAATCGGCCCAGGCTTCACCCAGGGCGTTTTCGTCTAGCGCGCCCAAGCCGCCTTTTGCCAACACACCCTTACCGGCTTGCCCGGACGTCACGCTGGCCAGGCCCGCTTTGTCCGAAGGGTCACGCCGACTGCCCGCGTCAAAATCAATCTGCACATCCAGCATGGCAATCGCCGGGCTCTCGACCAGAAAGAGCGTGGCACCGTTAGGCAAGGTCAGTTTTTGTATCGGCAAAGCTGCTGCGGCAAAGCCCGATAAAGTACATAAAATGGCTGCAGACCAATAAATACGGGCGCAAGCAGCTACTGATTTAATAGTGATTGTCATGGTTTTCAAGATCGGTTCAATGGCGCGTGGCCACGGCGGGTAAGACCCGAGGCTTGCGATTGGGGTCCATCGGTTGCGGTATCAAGGTAGCCACCGTCATCTGGTCGTCGCCAAAATATTTGGCCGCCACGGCTTGCACCTCAGCACTGGTGATGCTGCGCAGCTTGGCAATCAGCCGTGCATCGGCGTCCAGCGGTAACCCATTGACCCAGTTCGAGCCCAGCTCGCGCGCCTGGTTGAACACGCCGTCGAGCTTGTAAGTCTCGCTGGCCACCCACTGCACCTTGACACGGTTGAGTTCTGCGTCGCTGACGCCAGACTGCGCAATCAGCGCAACCTGCTGGCGCAAGCCCGCAGCAACTTCGGCTGCGGTTTTACCCGGTGCTGGCACGCCCGCCAGCACAAACAGTTGGGGCCCGCGACCCAGCAAGCCGTTGTAGGCATCAGCGCTGTCGGCGACGCGGCCA
This sequence comes from Burkholderiales bacterium, assembly GCA_038204335.1. Lineage (GTDB taxonomy): Bacteria > Pseudomonadota > Gammaproteobacteria > Burkholderiales > Burkholderiaceae_C > Polaromonas. The sequence goes on along the minus strand of JBBRDA010000042.1, from coordinate 20,622 downwards.
CTGCCTCCGGGAACATCTTGCTCCAGTGCGCGCGCCAAGCGCGCGCCGCTGTAGCCGTCCAACACAGCAGCCAGCACCGTCAGGGCCAACGCCTCTCGCCCGGCTTTGTCATCTGCAAAATCCGCGCTCTGCAACTTGGGCACCTTAAACGACAAACTGACGTAAGCCTGCGAGGCCACACCCTTGAAGTCCATGCGCCGCGGGCCAGTTTGCACCGGCTCATCGCGCGGCTTACGAGAAGGCACAGGGCGCGCGGCGATCGGGCCGTAATACTTTTCAGCCAGTCGCTTGACCTCGGCCACGTCCACATCCCCTGCCACCACCACAGCCGCATTACCGGGCACATACCAGCGCTGGTAAAACTCTCGCGCATCTTGCGGGGTCATGGCGTCTAGGTCACTCATCCAGCCAACGATCGGTCGGCGGTATGGTGATGCGGTGAATGTCAGGGCGGTAGCGGCCTCAAACATCAGGGCCCGAGGTGATTCTTCTGTGCGCGAGCGACGCTCTTCCTTGACTACTTCGATCTCGCGCTTGAACTCGTCGTCAAGCCACTGGTTGTTGGCAAAACGATCAGCTTCTAAGCGCATCACGTCTTCGAGTTTGTTGCTGGGAATCTGCTGGTGATAACCGGTGGCATCGCGGCTGGTAAAGGCGTTGTCACGCCCGCCCAAGGCCGCCACGCGGCGCGAGAACTCGCCCGGTTTGGTGGTTGCAGTCCCCTTGAAAAGCATGTGCTCCAGAACATGCGCCACGCCTGAGGTGCCATCAACCTCGTCAATCGAGCCAACCCGGACCCACAACATGTGCGCCGCAGTCGGGGCGCGGCGGTCAGGTTTGACGATAACTGTCAAACCATTGGCCAAAGTGAACTGCTCGACTTTTGCGGCGGTTTGGGCGCCTGCTGGAGTGAAAAATAGGGGCGAGAGGGCCGCCAGAAGAAGGGCGCATTTAAAGCGTTGTCTGTGTTTCATAGAATGGTGGGACTCAAAAGCAGGCCCAATGTTCAGTTTCTTCAAGAAAAAATCTCCTTCAGCACCCGTCACAGCCACAACCGTGACCAGCCCGGCACCGTACAAGCCAGAGGCAAGCCTGATTGGTAGCGCGCTGGTCACGCCGCTGGACATTGACGCGATTGTGGCAGCAGCCCCTGAAAGGCAACGCTGGCTGGACAAGTTGTCCTCAGGTTTGCGCAAAACCGGCTCCAGTATCTCTAGCGTTTTCACCGGCACGCAGATTGATGACGCACTGTATGACAACCTCGAATCGGCCTTGCTGATGGCCGACACCGGCGTCAAAGCCACCGAGTACCTGTTGGCAGACGTCAAGCGCCGGGTAGCCGCCAGCGGCGTCACCAACCCGGTAGCGGTGAAAAATATTTTGGTTGAATCCTTAAGCCAGCTTTTAAAACCGTTGGAGCAATCGCTGGTGATTGGCCAGCAGCAACCTACCGTCATCATGGTGGCGGGCGTCAACGGTGCGGGTAAAACCACGTCTATCGGGAAGTTGACAAAACACCTGGCAACCGAAGGCGCATCAGTGCTACTGGCCGCTGCCGACACCTTCAGGGCTGCCGCACGCGAACAACTGGCCGTTTGGGCGGACCGCAATACAGTCGAAATCATCAGCAAAGAAGGCGGCGACCCGGCAGCGGTAGCCTTTGATGCGGTTACCGCAGGTAAGGCGCGCGGCAAAGACGTGGTGCTGGTTGACACCGCAGGCAGATTGCCAACGCAACTGCACCTGATGGAAGAGCTCAAAAAAATCAAACGTGTGGTGCAAAAAGCTGAGGCCAGCGCCCCGCACGAGGTACTGCTAGTTATTGATGGCAATACCGGTCAAAACGCCTTGGCCCAAGTCAAGGCGTTTGACGAAGCATTGCACCTGACGGGCTTGGTCGTGACCAAGCTGGACGGCACGGCCAAAGGCGGTGTGCTGGCGGCGATTGCTTTGTGGGCTAAAGACCGCCAAACCGCGGCCCCCGCATTGCGCCCGGTACCGGTGTACTTTATTGGCGTGGGTGAACAGCTTGATGACCTAGAAACCTTCAATGCACGGGAGTTTGCTCAGGCATTGCTTGCTTAAAAAAGTACAACGTTTACAGTGTGCCCAGACAAGGAGTTATCCATGGACGCGAGTACCCCATCCATTCAAGCCGAACAGCGCCGCGTTGACCAGCTTATCGCCCATTACGGGCAAAGCCATCAAAACCCGACCAACGAGGCGATTCACTTCATTGCCATTCCGCTCATCATGCTGAGCCTGGCGGGTATGCTGTTTGCCATTCACCCCTATGTGGCCTATGCTTTTATTGCGGCCAGCATGGTGTACTACGCGCGCTTGTCGGTGGTATTTATGGCCGTCATGTTGGTGTGGTCGGTGCTGACAGTCGCGGTGGTGCTGGCACTTGGGGCAAATGTTCTGCCCGTCAGTGTGGCGATTTTTGTCGGCGCTTGGATTTTGCAGTTCATAGGCCACAAACTAGAAGGCAAAAAGCCTTCTTTTTTTGAAGACATTCAGTACCTGTGGGTTGGGCCGCTGTTTGTGCTGTCCAAGCTGTTTGGCAAGCTGGGGCTTCGCTGGTAGTGGCGGCCGGCTTGAAAACTGCGTTTTAAGCGTCATTTACCCAGCATGCAAAACTTCATCAGCGGCCTTTTTCGCTTCATCATCAAGCTTGTCTTGGCCGCTTTCGGGCTGGTGTTTGCGGTCAGTTTGCTGCTGTTGGCGCTGATTGTCGTGGTGCTGAGTTTGCTCAAAGCGCTCATCACGGGTAAAAAGCCAGCCCCGGTCGCGGTGTTTGGCAGGTTTCAGAAGTTTGCCCCTGGCGGCATGTGGCCAGGCCATCAACGGGCGCCGCCGCAAGCCGATGTGTTGGACGTTGAAGTGCGTGAAGTCAAAGAACCAAGCGGCGACAAACCGCTGCCCCGAGACCTTTCTTAACCGGCTCCGGCGAGGCTTCGGCGGCCTTGGCAGGGTTGATATTTTTAGCCCATGCGGTATGCTCTGTTGCTATGCTAACCATAAATGGTTGGCGCTAAAACAAGCGTAGCAATCCCAAACGCCGGAGACAAACCATGAAACGACGCATCCTGCTGCGAGCCGCGCCGGCCTTGATGGCCTTGCCCTCTTTGGCGCTGGCTCAAACCGCCTACCCCAACAAATCGATCCGCTACATCGTGCCGGTATCCGCCGGGGGTGGTAGCGACATGGTGGGCCGCACCGTGACCGAGCGTTGGGGTAACCAGCTCAAGCAAAGCTTTGTGGTGGACAACCAGGGCGGTGGCGGCGGTGTCATTGCCTGCCAGGCTGCAGCTCGGGCTGCACCTGATGGCTATACCCTGCTGCAAGGTTACGTGGCGACCCACGGCACCAGCCCCGCCACGCGCAAGCTGCCGTACGACGCGATCAAAGACTTCAGCCCGATTGGCATGATTGGCGCAACGCCGAATGTGCTGGTGGTCAACAGTGCGTTACCGGTGACCACGGTCAAAGAATTCGTTGACTATTTACGCAAAAACCCCGGCAAGCTCAGTTACGGCTCGGCCGGTCAGGGCTCGCTCACACACCTGACGATGGAGCTGTTCAAGCAGCAGGTCAACTCGTTCATGGTGCATATCCCGTACCGCGGCATTGCACCGGCCTTTACTGACCTGATGGGTGGGCAAACCCAAGCCATGTTTCCCGGGCTGGCGGCCGCCGTGCCGCACATCCGTTCGGGCCGGGTCAGGCCGCTGGCCGTAACGGGTTTAAAGCGCCACCCGCAGTTCAAGGATTTGCCCACGCTGGATGAGTCGGGTTTTAAAGGCTTTGATGCCCAGCAGTGGTACGGCGTGGTCGGCCCGGCTGGCATGCCGCTACCCATCGTCAAGCAGCTCAATGAATCGCTGGCGCTGGTGCTGCGAGCACCTGATCTGCGTGAAAAACTGTCAGTTGAGGCGATTGAGCCCATCGTCATGTCGCCCGACGAATTTGCCGCTTTCATCAAGTCCGACATAGCCAGATGGACCCAACTGGCCAAAGAGCGGAAGATCGAGTTGGACAGCTAAAAGCGCTCTAAAAGGCAGAGAAGCCCTTGAAAAGAGTGAATTTTAGCTATCAAATTGACCTCTAGCCCAATAAATACGGGCGCAACCAGCTATTAATTAAATAGCATACTTTTACCTCATTAAGTACAGCATGGCTCGCAATACCCAGGTCACTGCCGACCACAACGCCCCCCCCGTGACCCAAATTCTGGCAACGTTCGTCGCCACCCATCCCTCAAAAGGCTGGAGCGACGAGGTTGACCATGAGGCGCACCGCACCTTCATGAATTGGCTGGGCTGTGCAGTGGGCGCGGCCCACCACGAAGCGGCAGATGCAGCACTGGCGGCCGTGAACCTGCTGCAACCGGCCGCGCAAGCCAGCGTCTTGGGCCGGAACGAACGCGTAGATATGGCCAGCGCCGCGCTGCTCAATGGCATCACGTCGCACACCTTTGACTTTGACGACACGCACCTCAAAACCATCATTCACCCTGCCGGCCCGGTGGCATCTGCCGTGCTGGCCATGGCCGAGCATTGTGGTAACTCTGGCCGCGAGCTGATCGACGCGCTGGTCATTGGCATTGACGTGTCATGCCGGGTGGGCAACGCCATGTACCCTGACCACTACGACCGGGGCTGGCACATCACTGGCTCGACCGGCACATTGGGGGCAGCGGCGGCCTGTGCACGCTTGCTGAAACTAAACGCTCAGCAGACCGCGATGGCGCTCGGCATTGCGGCGTCCCAACCGATCGGCGTGCGGGAGCAGTTTGGCACCATGACCAAACCTTTTCACCCCGGCGGTGCAGCCCGTGCGGGCTTGATGTCAGCCCTGATGGCAAGCCAGGGCTTTACAGCCAGCCCCAAGGCGCTGGAAGCACCACGCGGCATGATGCAAACCATCTCGACCAAAAACGACTGGAGCGAAATCACCCATGAGTTGGGCCAGCGATTTGAAATCTCATTTAACAGTTACAAGCCGTTTGCCTGCGGCATCGTGATCCACCCCAGCATCGATGCCTGCGCGCAACTACGCAAACAAGGTGTGACGCCGGATCAAATCGAGCGTATCGAGCTGAAAGTGCATTCGCTGGTGCTCGAATTGACGGGCAAAAAAGAGCCGCAGGACGGCTTACAAGCCAAGTTCAGCGTGTACCACGGCTGTGCGGCGGGCCTGACCTTTGGCTACGCGGCGGAGGACGAATTTTCAGATGCGGTCGTTACCCGGGCCGATATGGTCGCGCTGCGCCGCAAGGTCGTGGCCACGGTCGATGACTCGATTGACGAGGCCAGCGCAGATGTCACTGCTGTGCTGCTTGACGGGCGGCGTGTGCATGTATTTGTCGAGCATGCGATTGGGTCGCTCAAAAATCCGATGTCTGACACCCAGCTTGAGGCCAAATTTCAGGGCATGTCAGACCGGATCTTGGGGGCGGGCCGAACCAGCGAGCTGATCAATGCCTGCTGGGCTATCGGCAACGCAGCTAATATGAAGGCGCTGGTGGCATTCGCGGTGCCAGAGCCCAAATAGCCAGCCAAACTGGCGCGCGTACGGGAAGGCATGAAACCCATAGTCAAGCTACGCGCCTACATCAAGCTGCGCCAACGACCTGCTATGGTCCACAGCCAAACGCGGTAGATTAGAAACAGCGGAAACCTAGGGTTTATACTTATTAGCCACACCCTATGAAAGCCATTGAACCTATTGTTTGGCACTCTGTCTAACAGAGTGCTAATATTTAGCTTGATTACAGTTTTCCAAAAGGAGTTTTGCTGTGTCTACTGCCTCCCTTTCGTCATATCCACTTGTTACACCCGGCTTGGCTGCCTCAACAGGCGTTGCCAACGCAAATCCGTGGTCGCTGCTGCCGCCTTTGGGCAATCTGGATGCTTACATTTCGGCAGTGAACCGCTTGCCTATGCTCACTTTGGAGCAGGAGCAAACCTTTGCGCGCCAATTGCGTGAGTCGAACGACATGGCATCCGCGGAGAAGTTAGTGCTCTCTCACTTGCGCTTGGTCGTGTCGACCTCGCGCAAATACCTAGGCTATGGCTTGCCGCATGGCGACTTGATTCAAGAAGGCAACATTGGCCTGATGAAAGCCGTCAAACGCTTTGACCCGGACCAGGGCGTACGGCTGGTGAGCTACGCGCTGCACTGGATCAAAGCCGAGATGCACGAGTACATTTTGAAAAACTGGCGCATGGTCAAAGTGGCCACGACCAAGGCTCAGCGTAAGCTGTTTTTTAACCTGCGCTCGATGAAGCAGAGCTACAAAGACGATGCCGACGCAGCCACCCATCGCGACACGCTGAGTGAAGACCAGATCAACCAGATGGCCAAAACGCTGAACGTCAAGCGCGAGGAAGTCATTGAGATGGAACAACGCATGTCAGGCGGCGACGTGCTGCTCGACCCAAGCCCTAACGACGATGGCGAAGAGGCGTTTGGGCCGATTGCCTACCTGGCCGACAGCGCGCAAGAGCCAACCGCACTGATGGAAGCGCACGCTCGCGACAACCTCGCCACAGACGGCATTGCCACGGCACTGCAAGGCTTGGACGACCGCTCACGCAAGATTGTGGAAGAGCGTTGGCTGAAGGTCAACGACGACGGATCAGGCGGTATGACGCTGCATGACCTGGCCGCAGTCTATGGCGTCAGCGCCGAGCGGATTCGCCAGATCGAAGTAGCGGCGATGAAGAAGATGAAAAAAGTGCTGGCCGAGTACGCTTAAACCCTCCGCCACCCTGCCAAAAAAGCCGTTGCCTTGAAAGGGGCAGTGGCTTTTTACATTCCCCCCTCTTAGCTGCCTTTGAGCAGCAACCGAATATCTTGCGTCAAGCCTTCTGCACCCGTGCCGTAACGGTTGTAAAGGCGCAAACGGCCCTGAGGGTCATAAATGTAGTTACCCGCCGAATGGTCCATGCTGTAGCTGGTGGGGGTTTTGCCGTCGACTTTTTTGTAGTAAATCTTGAAGTCCTTGGCCAACACCGGCAGTTGCTCCATGGTGGGGCGCAGGGCTAAGAAAGTGGGGTCAAAGTTACCCATATAGGCTTTGAGAATCTCAGGTGTGTCGCGCTCCGGGTCGACCGAGATGAAGACCACCTGCAGCTTGCTGGCGTCAGTACCCAGTGACTTTTTAATACCCGCCAGCTCGACCATCGATGTCGGGCAAACATCTGGGCACTGGGTAAAACCAAAAAAGACCACCACCACTTTGCCTGCAAAGTCCTTGATACTGCGGGGCTGGCCATTTTGATCAGGCAGCGCAAAGTCTTTGGCGTAGTCGGCGCCCGTCAGGTCAATACTTTTGAACTGGGGTTTGTCCGGGCTGCAAGCGGCTAAAAGTACCGCAAAAAGTGATATAAAAATGGCTTTTAACCAATAAATACGGGCGCAAACAGCTCCTGAATTTATAGCGTTTTGTATACCCATAACGGCCTTAAATGAGGTAATGATCCATCAGCAGGGCCGCAAACAGCGCCGACAAATGAATCAGTGAGAAACGAAACGTCTGGCGTGCCAGCGCGTCAGAGTAGTTACGCCACAACTTGAACCCGTACCAGCTAAAACCAAAGCTCAAACCCAGCGCAGCCACCAGATATAACCAGCCACTCATCTGAAAAACGAACGGCATCAGGCATGCCGGAAAAAGTACCAGCGTGTACAAGAAGATCTGCAGGCGGGTGAATTCATTGCCGTGGGTCACAGGCAACATGGGCAGGCCTGCTTTGCGGTAGTCCTCTACCCGGTACAGGGCCAACGCCCAAAAGTGCGGTGGCGTCCATAAAAAAATGATTAAAAAGAGGATCAGTGCCTCAGGGCCGACCGTGCCGGTCATGGCGGCCCAACCCAGCACCGGCGGCATCGCGCCCGATGCACCGCCAATCACGATGTTTTGGGGGGTCAGGGGCTTCAAAATGACGGTGTAGATCACGGCATAGCCGACGAAGGTGGCAAATGTCAGCCACATGGTCAGCGGATTCACCCAGACATACAAAATGACCGAACCCATCGCGCACAGCACGGTCGAAAAAGTCAGCGTCAGCCAGTTGCTGATTTGACCTTGGGCCGTGGCGCGCATGGCGGTGCGCTTCATGCGGGCATCGATGCCTTGCTCGACCAGACAGTTAAACGCGGCGGCAGCGCCTGCCACCAGCCAGATGCCAACGCAGGCGATCAGGCCCAGCCGCAGATCAGCCCAGCCAGGCACGCCGGGCACGGCCAAGACCATCCCTATCAGTGCGCAAAACACGATAAGTTGCACCACGCGCGGCTTGGTGAGCACGTAAAACTGCCTGAACTTTGACGGCACGTGTGGGGCCAACAGTGTTTCAGCGGCGCTCATGCAAACGATCGGGAAGAGCTTGGATTTGACGCACTGACCGCGCCTTCAAAGCTGCGGCTGGTACACACCATGCCAGTCAGCACCACCACCAGCGCCGCAGCGCCGCCGGTGTGCATGACGGCTGCAGCCAACGGCCAGCCGAAAAGTACGTTGGCCAAGCCGGTTGCCACTTGCAGCAGCGCCAAGCCAGCAAGCCAAAGACTCGCGCTGCGCAGGGCTTGAATCTTGTACAGCTTAACAACCACCACCAGCATGGCGGCAAAGACGACATAGGCAGTGAGCCGGTGCACATAATGAATGGCTGTCAACGCCTGAAAACTGATGTTGTCACCGTTACGGCCTGCACCCAGCTCACGCCACAGCGTGAACCCTTCTCGAAAGTTCATGGCGGGCCAGAGGGAGTTTTGGCAAGCCGGAAAGTCAGTACAAGCCAGCACCGCATAGTTGGTACTGACCCAGCCGCCAAGGGCAATTTGTAGCCACAGCAATCCAAAAGCGGCGACTATCCAGCCCCGCGTCGCTGACGAAAGCGGCACCGCTAATAATTCGCCATGCGCCTGCGCATAGCGAACGTTTTGTACTTTGAGCAGCGCAAGCAACACCATGCCGCCTAACAGGTGCAATGTGACGATCGCCGGGAACAGCTTCATGGTCACGGTCAGTGCCCCAAAAGCGCCTTGCAGGCAAACCCAAAACAAGGTAAATGCAGGCCACCACGGCGACAACTTTATCCGCCTGCGCTCAAGCCAACTCGTGATCGCCAGCGTCAAGATCAACACCCCCACACCGGTAGCCAAATAACGGTGAATCATTTCAATCCAGGCTTTCGGCAGCGTCACCGGACCCGACGGCATGGCAGCTTGCGCCGCGGTGATCTGCGAAAGAGCGCCCACCGGGCTGGCGTGGCCGTAACAACCCGGCCAGTCGGGGCAACCCAGGCCAGAATCCGTCAAGCGGGTAAAGGCACCGAAGATGACCAAGTCAAAAGTGACAAAAAGCGTGACCCAAGTCAGCGTACGCAAGCGTTGCGCTGGCGGCGCATGGCGGTTTTTCAGCCAGACCCAAGCCAGCGGGCCGATGGCGACGATCATGCCCATGATCATCAACCGCAGGGTGGGGCTCAGGTTGTAAAGGTCTTGCGTGTCCATCACGGCCTGCCTGGCTGGTCCCAGCTGCCCGATGCGCGCAACAGCCTGTCTAGGTCGCGCTTGGCTCGGGCAGCACCCGCAGCGTCCATATTGGCAGGAAAACGCATCATCAAATTACCCAACGGGTCCACCACATACAAATGGTCCTCTAAACGCTGGTTGGTCGCTGCTGGCAACCACTTTGCCAGTTCGTCAGCCGCAACGCGGAGCACGGTCGCTTCAGTCAGCGCGGGCTTAAGTTGCGGGTCTACGGACGCAGCGTCTGTCACCAACCAGACCCAATCAGAACGCGTCTTTTCTTTACCCAACGATTCGCGCAACTGCCTCTGAAAAAACAGGCGCTGCTGGCAAGCCGTGTCACAGGCAGCGCTGGCCACGCTGATCAACAGCCATTGGTTTTTAAGTGCTTTCAAATCACCCGACTTACCGTTCAAATCAGTTGTCGTGATGGCCGGCAACGGCCGCTGCGGCGTGAGTAGTTCACCAAAATTACGCCGACCGTCAGGCCGAACCACGTAATAAGTAAAGTAAGACGCAATAACAGGCGACGCACAGACCAGCAGCACGGCAATCATTTTCCAGCGGCCGGATCTGCTGCGTGCGCTGTCATCATTGGGCAACTGCACCGAATGAACCGTCAGGCTCAGCGGTTCGTCCTGGGGCAGAGCAGCCGGTTTGGGAAGTGATTCAGACATTGAAAGAAGTTTTACGCTTGGCGCGCCAAGGGTTAATGAGTTGAAACCAGATATACAGACCGACGATCAGTGCGCACAAGCCAAACCACTGAAACGCATAGCCATAGTGCTTGTCAATGCCCACATTGGGCGCAGCCCATTCGCGCAGCAGCCCCTCATTGGCAGGTCCCATTTGCAACATCGTCACCGGCATCAGGGGCAAGGCGATTTCTCGGCTGAAGCTGCCCAAGTCGATATTTTGCCGTATGGGGCCACTTTCGACGCCTTTGAACTCGTATAACTTGGAAGGCGGCGGGGCAATACGGCCACGCACGGTGACAGGACCTTGAGGCGTATCAATCGGGGGCAGCGTGGCGCGGTTACCAAAATTGCGAGGTGCCCAACCACGCTGCACCAAAATGATTTGCCCAGAGCCGTCCAAGGTAAGTGGCGTGACGACGATAAAGCCTGGCCTCCCGTTCATCTGGCGATTGTCTAAATAAACGGTGTGCTCTGGCCGCCAAATGCCTTTGAGGGTGGCACGGCGATGCACGGCATCCGTCACAATTTTAGGGTCAGCAAGATCTTGAGCTTTCAAAATGAACTGGTTGCTTTGCGCCTCAATGGCCAATTGCAAATTTTGCTTTTGTGCAGCCCTGCGCAACTGCCACTGCCCCAAAGAAAAGGTGACGCCAGCCACCAGCACTGCAGCCGCAGTGAGCAACCAAAACCTGGCTTTCAGCGAAAGTTTGGCCATCAGCCGATAATCCTTTGCATGACATATTTAGTAGCACTGGCATTTATAGCCATCATTGCCAGCCTCGCTGCTGCACTCTTTTTCATGATGAAGGACGGCACGGACGGCAAAGCCAAAACCAGCAACATGGCCCGTGCGCTGGCTTTTAGAATCGGCTTTTCAGTTCTGCTCTTTGTCTGCATTTTGATTGCCTGGAAGATGGGATACATCCAGCCGACGGGTTTGCCTGTGGGTAAGTGATGGTGGGTTCTTAAACAACAAAGGCCGCGCAATGCGGCCTTTGTTATTTTTTAGATGGGTATCTATTTAGAGCCAATAAACAAGGATGTACAAGCCAAGCCACACCACGTCAACAAAGTGCCAGTACCAAGCTGCACCTTCAAAACCAAAATGCTTATCTGCCGTGAAATGACCTTTTTGCAGGCGCAATGTGATGAAAAACAGCATCAGCATACCGACAAAAACGTGAAAGCCGTGAAAGCCGGTCAACATGTAAAAAGTTGAACCAAAAATGCCTGAATTTAGCTTGAGATTCAAGTCGCTGTAGAGATGGTAGTACTCATAGCCCTGAACACACAAAAATGTAAAACCCAAGGCTACCGTCATCCACATGAAGGCGATGGTTTTGGCGCGATGGCCTTCGCGCAGCGCATGGTGGGCAATGGTCATGGTGACACCAGACGTCAAAAGCAGCGCGGTGTTGATGGTGGGCAACCAGAAAGGCCCAACAGTTTGGAACGGCTCAACGATATCAGCCGGTGAAGCGGTGGCGCCTGCAGCGACAGTCGGCCACACGGCTTTGAAGTCTGGCCACAGCAGCGAGTTTTCAAGTCCACCCAACGTGGGCACCGAATGCACGCGCGCCCACCAGAGCGCTGTGAAAAATGCGCCAAAAAACATCACCTCAGAAAAAATAAACCAGCTCATGGACCAGCGGAAAGACAGGTCAATCTTGTAACCATACAAGCCGCCTTCGCTTTCGCGCACTGATTGGCTAAACCATCTGAACAAGGTAGCCAGCCACCACACCATGCCGAAAGCTACAGAGTAGGCGCCCCAAGCTGCGCCATTGACCCACTGGGTTGCACCCACAATGACAAAGAGCAGTCCAATGGCCGCCATCACCGGGTGGCTCGATGGCCCAGGAATAAAGTAGTGCGGGGTACCGGTTGTTGTGGCTGATGACATTTAAAAACTCCTGCTTTCTCTGATTTCTCTGATTCAATTACGGGCTTATTTGCCCACCACCCAAGTAGCCAGCAATATGAGACTACCCACAAAAACAAAAACACCCACAAGGCCAACGATGACAATATGCAACGGATTGAGCTGCGCCACGTCCTGCTCGTAGCCCCCGCGTGAGCGCAGGCCAACAAAAGACCACATCACGGCTTTTACCGTGCGGAAAATCGAACTTTTGCGAAGATCCTTTTGCGGATCTTTTGGCTGTTCAACTGGCATGTCTTTTGGCTTGTTCATGAGCCAGGCGTCTTGTTGTCGATGCCAACAGCCGCCTGAGGGGCAGCAGGTGTACGGCCACCGACTTCAAAAAATGTGTAAGACAACGTGATGGTGCTCACGTCCTTTGACAACTTGGGGTCAATCACAAAGGCAACAGGCCACTGTTTTTTCTCGCCCGGCGCTAACGTGTACTGCTCAAAACAAAAACACTCCAGCTTGTTGAAATACGCTCCCGACTGGGCAGGCGCATAACTGGGGATGGCTTGAGCCGACATGGTGCGATTTTGCGTATTTTGAAATTCGTACATCACCGTTGTCAACTCTCCCGGATGAACCTTGAGGGTGTTTTGAGCAGGCTTGAAATGCCACGGTCCGCTCGAGTTGGCATCAAATTCAACCGTGATGGTGCGCGACACATCGACCTGTGTGTTGGCTGGCAGTTTGGGGGTCGCCCCCGGAATCCGCTTATCGCCCAAAGCCAAAACGTTGATGCCAGTCATCTCGCAAATGGCTTTGTAGATAGGCACAAGCGCATAACCAAAGCCAAACATGGCGAGAACTATCACGCCGAGCTTGCTCAGCATTTTGATGTTTTCGCGTTTGATGAGCATCAGATGAACGCCGCGTTAACGACCAAAAAAAACCAACTTAGCCATAAATCCTAGAAAAAAGACGACGACAACGGAAGCCAAGATCAGCCCTAGCCGCAGGTTATTTTTCTTTTGTTCCGGGGTTGCCATCGTGTTTTGTTCTCGAATCAGCCAATCACGCGCGTAGCGGTGGCGTCCAGTTTGGGTGGTGTTTCGAAGGTGTGAAAAGGCGCGGGTGATGGGACTTCCCACTCCAGACCTTCAGCGCCCTTGGCATTTTTGTCGTCCTGGTCAAGCCATGGATTGGCTCGGGCAGGTTCGCCTTGACCGCGCATCGTAGGAAGCACAATAAAGAAGAAAAAGTAAACCTGCGCAAAACCGAAAAGGAAACCTCCCACACTAGCGATCGCATTGAAATCGGCAAACTGCATCGGATAGTCAGCGTAGCGACGCGGCATGCCCGCCAGGCCCAAAAAGTGCATCGGGAAAAAGGTGACGTTGAACGAAATCAGTGACCACCAGAAATGAATTTTTCCGCGTGTTTCGTTGTACATCACGCCGGTCCACTTGGGTGACCAGAAGTAGTAGCCAGCAAACATAGCGTACAGCGAACCAGCTACCAAAACGTAGTGGAAGTGCGCCACCACGTAGTAGGTGTCCTGCAATTGCGTGTCAATCGGTGCGATCGCCAAAATGACACCCGTCAGTCCACCCACAGTAAACACAAAGATAAAGCCTACCGCAAACAGCATGGGCGTCTCAAACGTCATGGAGCCCTTCCACATGGTAGCTACCCAGTTAAAGATCTTCACGCCGGTGGGTACCGCGATCAACATCGTTGAATACATAAAGAACAGTTGCCCGGTGACCGGCATGCCCGTGGTAAACATGTGGTGAGCCCACACCACAAAGCTCAAAATCGCAATTGACCCGGTGGCGTAAACCATCGAAGCGTAGCCAAAAAGGCGCTTGCGTGAAAACGCCGGAATAATGTGGCTGATGATGCCGAAGGCCGGCAAGATCATGATGTAAACCTCGGGATGCCCGAAGAACCAGAAGATGTGCTGGAACATCACTGGGTCGCCACCACCGGCAGGGTTAAAAAAGCTGGTTCCGAAATGGCGGTCGGTCAGCGTCATGGTGATGGCACCGGCCAGCACGGGCATCACCGCAATCAGCAGATAGGCAGTGATCAGCCAAGTCCAGCAGAACATCGGCATTTTCATCAGCGTCATGCCGGGCGCACGCATGTTCAAAATCGTCACGATGATGTTGATCGAACCCATGATCGACGAAGCACCCAGAATATGCAAAGCAAAAATGCCGGCATCCATCGACGGGCCCATTTGCAATGACAGCGGCGCGTAGAGCGTCCAGCCACCCGCCATGGCACCGCCTGGCAAGAAAAACGATGCGCCAAGCGTCAAAGCCGCAGGAATCATCAGCCAGAAGCTGAAGTTGTTCATACGCGCAAAGGCCATGTCGGCGGCACCAATTTGCAATGGAATCATCCAGTTGGCAAAACCCACAAAGGCCGGCATGATGGCGCCGAAAACCATGATGATGCCGTGCATGGTGGTGAGCTGGTTAAACAGCTCCGGGTTCACAAGTTGCAAGCCCGGCTGGAACAGCTCAGCGCGAATACCCAATGCCAGGACACCACCAAACATGAACATGAAAAAGCTGAACAGCAGGTACAGCGTCCCAATGTCTTTATGGTTGGTTGCGTACACCCACCTGCGCCAGCCAGCTGGCGCGCCGTGATCATGGTGATCGTCGTGTGCGTGGTCATGCGAATCTAGTACGGCACTCATCTCGGCTTCCTTCGTGTCCTGGCAAATGACGGGATGGTCAAATACCTTGAAAATTTAAACGTTTAAACAGTGTTATTTGGCAAGATTACTTGCGGGCTGCTTGCAATTCAGCGGGCTGCACAATTTGGCCAGTTTGGTTGGACCAGTTGTTCTTGGTGTAGCTGATGACAGCGGCTAAATCGGTATCGCTCAGGCCCTTCCAAGCTGGCATCGCGCCATTGTTGGCGCCGTTCAGCAAAATGGCGATTTGTTTGCCGTGATCGGCATCCAGCACGATAGCAGAGCCGTCCAGCGCTTTGATAGCTCCTGCACCCTTGCCCGTGGGTTGGTGGCAAGCCACACAATTGGCCGCGTAAACCTTTTCGCCACGCGCTTTCAGGTCAGCCAGCACCCAAACTTTCGATGGGTCATCAGCCTTGGCTGCCATTTCCTTGTTTTTACCGGCCACCCACGCACTGTAATCAGCAGCAGAAACGACCTTGACATGGATCGGCATGTAAGCGTGTTCTTTTCCGCACAGTTCTTGGCATTGGCCGTGGTAATCGCCAACTTTCTCAGCGCGAAACCAGGTATCGCGCACAAAGCCAGGAATGGCGTCTTGCTTGATACCGAACGCAGGTACCGCAAAGGCGTGAATCACGTCGTTGGCTGTGGTGATGATGCGGATTTTTTTGTTGACAGGCACCACCATCGGGTTGTCCACCTTGAGCAAGTAATCGTCAGGCGCTTGGCCAGCCTTTGGCCCGCCTGAGTTGGACATGACACGGTGCGTGTTGTCCAGCGTAGACAAAAAGCCGATGCCTTCGCCCTCGCCTTTGACGTAGTCATAGCCCCACTTCCACTGCATGCCAGTGGTTTTGATGGTGATATCAGCGGCGGTCGTGTCTTTTTGTGCGACCAGTACCTTGGTAGCCGGCAAGGCCATACCAATCACGATGAGAAAAGGAACAATCGTCCAAGCAATTTCAACAGCAACGGATTCGTGAAAGTTGGCGGCCTTGTGACCCACCGATTTGCGGTGCTTCCAGATGGAATAAAACATTACGCCAAACACGGCTACAAAGATCACCAAGCAGATGATCATCATGAACCCATGCAGCCAATGCTGCTCCTCGGCAATCTTGGTGGCTGCAGGGTGCAAATTAAGCTGGCGGACAGCCGGACCACCAGGCAGGTCATTAACTGCGTAAGCTGCTGTGCTGACCCAGGCGCCGAAAGATGCGAATACTGCACCTGCAAGCTGGCTGCCTGCCCGTGTCATGTTGCTTATGGTTTTACGTACATTCATCGTGATCACTTCTAATACCTTCATTACCGACTCAGATTTCTAATTCGATTTGCCAATCCGACAAAACCGTTGATTATAAAGTTAGATAACGGCGTAGCTTGCCAGTCTCATCTTATGTGAGCCTGACACGCCCCGTTTAGCAGCCCCGAAGCGCATAACGAATTTCTCTTGCCAGCGCTGGCCTGAGCTCAGGCCGGACATGCCGCCCTACCCGCACCGTGCGACCCTGACCCGAAACTTCTATCAAAGAACCGTCGCCGTCTTTGGGCTCGACGCGCACCCACTCGCGGTTAAATTCTGAACGCTCTAGGCGCCCTGCTATTTCCAGCTCGACGACCAGCTGCCCGCCATGAAGGGAAATTTTTTCACCATCCCGAGCGTGGCGTGCATAAACCATGAAGGCGGCACCAACAGCCATCAATTCAACCCATGCAAATGGCATGACCAGCTTAGCGCCTTGAAACCAGAAAAATGTGGCGATGCCTAGAGACACCACACTGAGCGACATAAAAAGTCCCACCAATTGCGCGGGGGTCACAGAACAATTGCGCTTCAAAAGCCACTGAACACCCCTGTGGTTAGGGTCGCTTGAAGCCTGGAAGGTAGACGGCGTACCAAACCGAAGGGCTGGTGCGGCGGGCGGGGTGATTTGGCCAAAAAGTTGTGACACTGAGCGACACTCAAAAAGTGGCAGCCAGAAAGGCTGATTGAGGCGTGGGAACATGCCCAAAAACAACGACACCAGTATAGCTGGCTTTGTACGGCGGCCAGCCTTTGAAGCAGGATAAAACCAACCCCGGAACAAGCTTATTGCGCTGCAGGGCGACCTGTCGCGAGCATGCTGCGCATGTCGCCCACCGAGACTGAGCTCATCGCGCTGACTTTGACTTTTGGTCGTGCTTTCAGCGCGTGTCCGTAAATCACCTCAAACGTCAGCGACAGCCGCCCGTCGGGCCCGGTCTTCAAGTGCCCGGCCAGCACGATTTCAAGTTTGGCCTGCCACTGCCGCCCTCGCAGCCCGGCAAACCGCGCCGGATGAAAATTGCGGCCCAGCTCGGCAAGTTCCTGCAACATCCTGGCAGGTGTTTCGTAAGTCAGGGTGATGCGCTCCATGTCCATCACTGGCTCGGCAAAACCAGCTTGCACCAGCATGTCACCCCAATCATGCATGTCGGTCAAGTCGTGCCCGGCGGGAGGCCAGCCGAGTTGTCGGTAAAGCTCGCGCAACTCAATGGCGGTGTCTGGCCCAAGGCATGAAAACATCAAAAATCCATCTACCTTCAATGCACTATGCCACTGGCCCAGCAGCGCTTGCGGGTCCGCCGTTTCATGCAGCACCATGTTGGCCCAGAGCATGTCCACGCTGGCAGGCGGCGGGGCTTCAAAGCGTGCCGCGGGGCGAAACCATCCTGCGGGTTGCCACCATTGATACGCTATATTTTTAAGAGCTTCTTGCGCCCGTATTTGTTGGCTTTCAGCTATAAAACATAGAGATTTAGGATACTTTTCAGAGAGCTTTTTGTGGCTTTGCAGCCCACCACGCACCGCACCCCAGTGCGCCCAGGCCTGCGGCTGCAACTTGATCCAGTCCAGCCTGTCCAGCATCCGGCTGGCAATTTCTTCATGCAGCCAGGGGGAAGTCAGTGGCGCGTTGCGCTGCCAGCGGGCAACAGCGATCTCATCGAGCGTAGGGGGGCGTTCAGTCTTCATAAATTTGCAGTAGAGCGCCCCGAGTATATTGACCAGGTGTTCAAGCGCCTCTTGCAATCCCCCCTTTCAGGTCTTTCCGGCCTATCAATGGTGCTGCCCAGTCAATGTGCAGTCTGCCGCAGCTGGCCGTCAGAGCCGGTTTGTACGGCCTGCACGACGCGGTTTTCTGCTGAAAAACCACGCTGCAAAAGCTGCGCCATCACCCTGCCCGTCGATTTGTCGATGGGCTTGCGCGCCAGCCCCGCTGTGTGTATTGACTGCATCAAGCAGCCACCGCCGATGGATGCCACCCTCGCGGCAATCGAATACACCTACCCATGGTCCGGTTTGATCAGCCGTTACAAGTTTGGCGAGCACCCGGCCTGGGCATCCTTTTTTGCAACAATGTTGTTAAAGGCTCCGGGGGTAAGCCAAGCATTGGCTGATTTGCAATTCACCGACCTGATACTGCCGGTGCCGCTGTCAAAAGAACGCCTCCAAGCGCGCGGCTTCAACCAGGCCTGGCAGTTGACCCGCGCGCTGACCGTCCAGTCCGGCAGCCGCGCAAAAGCCAGCAGCACGTTGCTTTTGCGGGTCAAAAATACCCAGCCCCAAACCGAGTTGTTGCGCCAGGAGCGGCTGGCCAACGTCAAAGGCGCATTTCAGGTGGATCCGCTACGCACGGCAGAACTCAAAGGCAGGCGGGTGATACTTGTCGATGATGTGATGACCAGCGGGGCGTCACTTTTTACCGCGGCACAGGCGCTCAGGGCGTCGGGAGCAACCCACATCACAGGCCTGGTGCTGGCCAGAACGCCCTTATAACAAGTCATGTTCAATATCGTTTTAGTCGAACCCGAAATCCCACCCAACACAGGCAATGTCATTCGTCTGGCGGCCAATACAGGCTGCCGACTTCATTTGATTGAACCGCTGGGTTTTTCAATGGATGACAAGCACATGCGCCGCGCAGGGCTGGACTACCACGAATACGCTCAACTGAAGCGGCACGCCAACTGGCGCTCGTTCGTTGAACAGGAAAACCCCGACACCACCCGCCTTTTTGCCATGACGACTCGCGGCTCGCGCAATTTATTTGAAGTCACTTTCAAGCCAGGTGACTGGCTGGTGTTTGGCTCGGAAACCAAGGGCCTAGATGCGACCTTGCGCGACTCCTTTGCGCCTGCTCAGCGCTTAAGGCTGCCCATGCAAGCCGACCAACGCAGCCTGAACTTGTCGAACGCTGTCGCTGTGACGGTATTTGAGGCTTGGCGACAAAACAGTTTTGCCGGAGCGTCGGGATTTGGGGTATTTAGCAACACCCGTAGCCCAACAAAATGACTTTTTTCACGCCGCTTTAGGCATTAGCTTCTAGACGGCCAGTTTCATAGCTTGAGCTCTTGCAAGTGCATTCGGGGAAACCCTAAAATTACGGCATCTAAAGACGCAGCCCGCCGCTAGTGACCCTGGCTAAGCAGACTCAGCTTTTCTAACCTCACCCGGTTCACAAGACTGGACGGAGCATTTTTGTGATTTCGGTTCTTCGACGCATTTTCGGTGCATCAGCGCGCCCATTCAAACCAGCAGTGGGTGCGCCACTGGCCGACATCCAACTTAACCTTCGCGACGTGTTGCGCGGCTGCAAGGGAATAAGCGCCGATCGGCTGATGTACAAAATTGACAACGCTAAAACACCTAGTGAACTTTGGGCGCTTAGAAGCGATTTGCATCAGTGCATCGCCCAGGCTCACACCGAGAGCGTCGCGGCATTGCGGATCAATGGCTTGATTCAGGTTTTTGTAGGTTGGGTGCCTGACGCTCAACTGGCCAAAATACAACCCGACTTTAAACCGTCCGGGGGACAATCCCGCAGCCGAAAGTAGTCAGGGGTAACGCCGCACCAGCGACTCAGCCACGCACACCGGCTTGCCAGAGCCCTCACGCTCAACGGTAACTTCCCACGTCATCTGTACACCGTCGTTGTCAATTGGCTCACTGGCCAATAACTTCATGCGAGCACGCAGGAGGCTGCCTACCGGCACAGGAGAAGTAAAACGCACCTTGTTCAGCCCGTAGTTCACGCCCATTCGGGAGCCGACGATCTCAAACGACGATTCAAAAAATTTCGGGATCAGCGAAAGGGTTAAAAACCCGTGTGCAATCGGCCCACCAAAAGGGCCTGTGGCGGCTTTTTCAGGGTCGACATGGATCCACTGGTGATCACCCGTGGCATCGGCAAACAGATTAACCTGTTGCTGAGTGACGGTCAGCCAGTCACTCACTGCCACCTCCTGGCCAACGCAAGCAGCCAAATCAGCAATGGTTTGAAAAGTCTTCATCATTCGATTTCCCTTTTACTTGTCCAACCACTCGCAAATACTTTTCCACTGCTCCAGATCTTTTTCAACCCGGCCAGGTGCCACATCAAACAGTGTGAGCCCACGCGCTGCCAAGTGAATGTAGTTTTGCGTGTCACGCACCATGCCCAGTACGGGCAAACCAAGGCTGTCCACAAAAGCTCGCAGCTTGTCAGCCGCAATGGTGCGGGAATCCACCCGCATGCCCACAATACCGACCTGCACCTTGCCAGCGTGCCGGTGCTCGGCCAACTGATCTAGAAAAGCGCGTGTGGCAAAAATATCAAACACGCTGGGCTGCAGCGGCACAACGATTTTGTCTGCCAGCTTGATGACATCGTTAAAACGCCAACCGTGCAGGCCGCCGGGCGTGTCCAGCACCACATGGGTGGTGCCTTTGGGTGGCTTGACGATCAGGTCGGCGTTCACATCCCAGGTGGAGATTGGCCGGGCACCTGGCGGACGCA
>JBBRDA010000041.1:0-23541 GCA_038204335.1 Burkholderiales bacterium | reverse complement strand
TGCACAGCACAATATCTAGCGGCGTTAAGCCCTTCAAAGCCATCAGGCGGGCGACGACAATGAATGAAGTCCAGATAATAATGGTGATGATCGCGGCAGTCACACCGACACTTTTAGGAGAAAACCGCATGTTGCCATTATCGCGGCGTGGTTTGGGTGGCTGCCAAACCTGGTTTTTTAGATGAGCCTCGACGATCTTGAACACCCCCACCATAGCCCCCTGGTCATGACCCAAACCCTGAAATTTGCCGTGATGGGTGCCGGTGCTGTGGGCTGCTACTACGGCGGCATGCTGGCCCGGGCGGGCCATGAGGTGCGGCTGATTGCCCGGCAACAGCATGTCGATGCGATAGCCAGCGCCGGCTTGCGGATGCAAACCCAAACCTTTGACGAGCAGGTTCAACTGCAAGCCAGTGTGGACGCCAGCGCTGTGCGAGGCGCCGATGCGGTGCTGTTTTGCGTCAAATCCAGCGACACCGAGGCCGCTGGCCGCTTGATGCTGCCGTACTTGCAAGTTGACGCGTTGGTTTTGTGTCTGCAAAACGGTGTGGACAACGCTGACCGCTTGCGGGCCGTGCTGCCGCGCCATTCAGTGAGCGCTGCCGTGGTGTACGTTGCCACTGAAATGGCGGGCCCAGGGCATGTCAAGCACAACGGCCGGGGTGATTTGGTGATTGAGCCATCAGCAACCAGCGCGGTGGTGGCAAAGGCACTGATTGCTGCTGGTGTGCCGACAGTGGTGTCAAGCAACGTGCGGGGTGAGCTGTGGGCCAAGCTGATTTTGAACTGCGCCTACAACGCCGTGTCTGCGATTGCCCAGTTGCCTTACGGCAGAACAACGTTGGGTGTGGGTGTCCAAGATGTCATGCGGGACGTGGTGGCTGAATGCCTTGCGGTGGCCCAGGCCGATGGCGTACAAGTCGCGGGTGATGCGCACCAAGCCGTCGCCAAGCTGGCGGGCAGCATGCCCAAGCAGTTTTCATCCACCGCGCAAGACCTGGCGCGCGGCAAACCGACCGAAATCGACTACCTGAACGGCTTTGTCGTCAAGCGCGGCGAGTTGCTGGGGGTGCCCACACCTGTCAACCGGGTGTTGTGGTCTTTGGTGAAGTTACTTGAGAGTAAAAACGCCCCATAAGCATGGGTGTCGGTTGCTACGAAATAAGAAGCTGCTTGCACCCGTATTTATTGGGATACAGCCCTATTTCGTACCAAAAATTCGGTCACCAGCGTCGCCCAGGCCAGGCAGAATATAGCCGTGGTCGTTAAGCTGGCGGTCTATGGCTGCGGTGTAGATCGGCACGTCCGGGTGGGCTTTTTGCAGCGCGGCGATACCTTCGGGGCAGGTCAGCAGACACACGAACTTGATGGACTTGGGCGCTAGTTGTTTCAGCCGGTCAATCGCGGCGATGGCTGAATTGCCGGTAGCCAGCATGGGGTCCACCACGATGATGTCGCGCTCAGCCATCTCGCTGGGCATTTTGAAGTAATACTCCACCGCCTGCAGTGTGGCCGGGTCACGGTACAGGCCCACATGGCCGACGCGCGCGCCGGGCACCACGTTCAGCATGCCTTCCAAGATGCCGTTTCCTGCCCGCAAGATCGACACAAACACCAGCTTTTTACCATCGATCACGCGGCCCGTCATCGGCTCCAGCGGCGTTTCGATCTGCACATCTTGCAAGGGCATGTCGCGGGTGACTTCATAGGCCATCAGGCTGGCAAGCTCGTTGAGGAGGGTGCGAAAGGTGTTGGTCGAAGCGTCTTTGCGGCGCATCAGCGTCAGCTTGTGCTGCATCAGCGGGTGGTCAATCAGGTGGACGTTTGTCATGAACGCCTCAACGCCTTTTGCCAAACAGCGAGCCCAATACGCCGCGAATGATTTCGCGCCCGACGGTGGACCCCATGGTACGAACGGCCGATTTGGCCATGCTTTGGGCCAAGCCGTCATGTACGCCGCCGCGTGGGCCCGTTGTGCCAAACAACACGTCTTTGAGCCCGCCCATCATGCCGCCTGAATCGTTTTGGCCAGCCGCACCGCCATTGGGTGCACTTTGCGCGGTGGCGCTGCTGGCGGCAGCACGTCCTTGCAGTTTTTCATAGGCAGATTCACGGTCTTGTGCTTTTTCATACACACCTGCCACCAATGAGCTTTGCAGCAAGGCTTGCCTCTGTTCCGGTGTGATGGGGCCTATCTGGCTACCGGGCGGCAACACGTACACCCGCTCGGTCACGCTTGGCCTGCCTTTGGCATCGAGCAGGCTGACCAGCGCTTCGCCCACGGCGAGTTCGGTGATCGCCGTTTCAATGTCTAGGCCCGGCTTTTGGCGCATGGTTTGGGCTGTGGCTTTAACGGCTTTCTGGTCGCGCGGCGTGAAGGCGCGCAGCGCGTGCTGCACGCGGTTACCGAGTTGCGCCAATACCGAGTCTGGTATGTCTAGGGGATTTTGTGTGACGAAATACACGCCCACACCTTTGGAACGCACCAGACGCACGACCAGTTCAATCCGTTCGACCAAGGCTTTGGGCGCTTCATTGAACAGCAGATGCGCTTCGTCAAAAAAGAACACCAGCTTGGGCTGATCCAGGTCGCCGACTTCGGGCAACTGTTCAAACAGTTCCGACAGCATCCACAGCAAAAAGGTGGCGTACAGACGCGGCGAGTTCATCAGCTTGTCGGCAGTCAGGATATTGATGACGCCCTTGCCATCAGTCGTCTGCATGAAGTCGCTGATGTTCAGCATCGGCTCGCCGAAAAATTTGTCTGCCCCTTGGCTTTCAATTTGCAGCAGCCCGCGTTGTATGGCGCCCACACTGGCCGCGCTGACGTTGCCGTACTTGGTGGTGAACTCGCTGCCGTTGTCGCCAACGTACTGCAGCATGGCGCGCAGGTCCTTTAAATCCAGCAGCAACAGGCCGTTGTCGTCGGCAATTTTGAAGACGATGTTCAGCACGCCCGCCTGTGTTTCGTTCAAATTCAGCATGCGCCCAAGCAGCAGTGGGCCCATATCAGAGATGGTGGCGCGCACTGGGTGACCGAGTTCACCAAAGACGTCCCAAAGTGTGGCGGGGCAGGCGGCGGGTGTGGGCAGGTCAATGCCGCGCTCTTTCAAAATACCCGCCATCTTGTCGCCGATCTTCCCAGCTTGGCTGATACCTGTGAGGTCGCCTTTGACGTCGGCCATAAAGACTGGCACACCAATTTTTGAAAAATTTTCAGCCAGGGTTTGCAGCGTCACGGTTTTGCCCGTACCGGTGGCACCCGTGATCAAGCCATGGCGATTGGCCAGAGCGGGTAGCATTTCGCAGACGGCGGTGGCGTTTTTGGCAATCAGTATCGGTTCAGCCATGGGGTAGGGGCTCCTAGAAAAGTAAAATAAGAGATTGGCGTGATTCAAAGTAGCGTAAAGCAAAATTCAGGCAAAAAACAAGGATTCCCGTGGCAGGTCACAGTAAATGGGCAAATATTCAGCACCGCAAGGGCCGGCAGGACGAGAAACGCCAGCGGATTTGGACGCGGGTGATGCGGGAGATCATGGTGGCTGCCCGGCTAGGTGGCGGTGACGCCGCCACCAACCCGCGCCTCCGTTTAGCGATTGAAAAGGGCAAAGCCGCCAATATGCCGCTTGAAAACGTCAAATACGGCATCGCCAAGGCCACCGGCAGCCTAGAGGGCGTGCAGTATGAAGAAGTGCGCTACGAAGGCTATGGCATTGGTGGTGCGGCCATCATCATTGACTGCATGACCGACAACAAAACCCGCACCGTTGCCGAGGTACGCCATGCATTTTTAAAGCATGGTGGCAACATGGGGACTGAGGGTTCGGTGGCGTTTCAGTTCAAGCACTGCGGGCAATTGATATTTGCCCCCGGCAGCAGCGAAGAAAAGGTCATGGATGTCGCGCTTGAGGCGGGTGCCGACGACGTCATCACGCATGACGATGGCGCCATTGAGGTGCTGACGCCCTATACCGATTTTGAAGCCGTCAAAATTGCGCTGGAAGCCGCAGGACTCAAAGCCGACATCGCCGAAGTCACGATGCGGGCCGACAACATGATTGACATGGCAGGTAGCGACGCCACCCGCATGCAAAAGCTGCTGGACGTGCTGGAAGATCTGGACGATACGCAGGACGTGTTTCATAACGCAGCCTTGTCAGAATAAGCAGGATGAAAGTAGCCCAATGAAAGTTTTAGTCGTAGGCAGTGGTGGCCGAGAGCATGCGCTGGCCTGGAAGCTGGCTCAGTCGCCCAAAGTGCAGGCGGTGTACGTGGCGCCCGGCAATGGCGGAACGGCGCTTGATAAGCGCCTTGAGAATGTCAGTATCACGGATATTCATGAACTGCGGGCGTGGGCAGCTACTGAAAAAATAGCGTTAACGGTCGTTGGACCCGAGCAACCCTTGGCTGCAGGGATTGTTGACGAGTTTCGCAAGCATGGCCTGCGCGTGTTTGGCCCAACCCAAGCCGCCGCTCAGCTAGAAAGCTCTAAGGCGTTTTCAAAAGCCTTCATGAAGCGCCACGGCATACCAACGGCTGACTACGAAACGTTTACCGATGCGGTGGCCGCCCATGCCTATGTCGACGAAAAAGGTGCGCCTATCGTGGTCAAAGCTGATGGCCTGGCGGCAGGCAAGGGCGTGGTGGTAGCGATGACTTTGCATGAAGCGCATGAGGCGATTGAATTTATGCTGGCGCCTGACCCAAGCTTTAACCCGCTTGGCGTGACGCACAACGCGGGTGGGGCACGAGTCGTGATTGAAGAGTTTTTGCAGGGCGAAGAAGCCAGTTTCATCGTCATGTGTGATGGTAAAAACGTGGCCGTGATGGCGACCAGCCAAGACCACAAGCGCTTGGCTGACGGCGACAGCGGCCCGAACACGGGCGGCATGGGTGCTTATTCACCCGCGCCTGTCGTCACGCCTGACGTTCACGCCCGGGCCATGCGAGAAATTATTTTGCCAACCATCAAGGGCATGGAGCAGGACGGCATTACCTTCACTGGTTTTTTGTTCGCTGGTTTGATGATTGACGGGCAAGGCAAGCCGAAAACACTGGAATTCAATTGCCGCATGGGCGACCCGGAAACCCAGCCCATCATGATGCGGCTGAAAACGGATCTGGTCGACGTGATGTTGGCCGCCACATCGGGTGCGCTAGACACCATTGAGTTGCAGTGGGACCGGCGCCCCGCGCTTGGCGTGGTGATGGCCGCACATGGCTATCCGTTGCAACCGCGCAAGGGCGATGTGATTCACGGCTTGCCGGCAGATTCAGACGACTGCATGGTGTTTCATGCAGGGACGATCACGCAAGTCAACCAAAGTGTTGAGACCATCACCAACGGCGGGCGCGTGCTGTGCGTCACCGCACTCGGCGCTACGGTCAAGGCGGCTCAGCAACTGGCCTATGAAGTAGCCAAGGGCATCAGCTTTGACGGGTTCCAAATGCGCACAGATATTGGCTATAAGGCAATCAAACAATGAGCTCCACCCTTTCCCCTGCCGTCGATCTGGCAGCCGTCCGTACCTTTTTGCTGGGATTGCAAACGCGCATCACAGACGCCGTATCGACACTGGACGGTCAGGCGTTTGCATCCGACAGCTGGCAAAAGGCGCCCGGAGAGTTGCTGCAAGGCAATGGCGTGACCCAAATCCTCGAAGGAGGCGTTGTCTTTGAGCGAGCAGGTTGCGGCTTTTCCCACGTACGCGGCCCCAAGCTGCCGCCATCAGCCACTCAGCATCGGCCCGAGTTGGTCGGTGCGCCTTTTGAAGCGATGGGCGTGTCGCTGGTGTTTCACCCCCGCAACCCCTATGTGCCGACGGTGCACATGAACGTTCGAATGCTGGCGGCAACGCCAGTCGATGGCAGCCCCGTGGTGTGCTGGTTTGGCGGCGGTATGGACTTGACGCCGTACTACGCTTTTGAAGAGGATGCTGTTCACTTTCACCAGACCTGTAAAGATGCGCTTACCCCTTTTGGCAATGACAAATACCCGCGCTTTAAAAAGTGGTGCGACGAGTATTTCTATTTGAAGCACAGGGACGAGCAGCGCGGCATTGGCGGCGTTTTCTTTGATGATTTCCAGGAACTGGGCCCTGCGCAAAGTTTTGCCATGATGCAAAGTGTGGCTGATGGCTTCCTCAAGGCTTACCTGCCTATCGTTGAAAAGCGTCTGAACACGCCTTATGGCGAACGCGAACGCGAGTTTCAGCTTTACCGGCGCGGCAGGTATGTGGAATTCAACCTGGTCTGGGACCGGGGCACGCACTTTGGCTTGCAATCGGGTGGCCGCACAGAGTCCATCTTGATGAGCATGCCGCCGCTGGCCAGCTGGTCGTACCAGCGTCCCTTGCTTGCAGGTTCGCCCGAGGAGCGTCTGACCCAAGAATTTTTACCCCGACGGGACTGGGTTTGAGTCTACAGGCAAGAAAAATCGGTGTTTTTGGTGGCGCGTTTGATCCGCCGCACAATGCGCATGTGGCCCTGGCGCAAACAGCGCTGACCGAGTTGGGACTGGATGCCCTGCATGTCATCCCTACCGGGCAAGCTTGGCACAAGGCGCGTCCTCTTAGCCCAGCCGAAAACAGATTGGCCATGACCCACCTGGCGTTTCAGGACATGCCCAAAGTGGTGGTGGATGACCGTGAAATCAAACGCGCCGGGCCGACCTTCACGATTGACACTTTGCAGGCGCTGCAAGCGGAAAATCCCGGTGCTGAGCTATATTTGATCATGGGCGCGGACCAGTTTGCGGCGTTTCAGCAATGGCATCGGTGGCGGGAGATCGTTAATTCTGCTATAATTTGCATAGCTGCTCGCGCCCGATTTGATTGGTCTGAAGGCCAATTTGAGCCCTTAAATGAGCTGAAAAACCGGACTGTGATCCTGCAAATGCCGCCCATGGCGGTCAGTGCGACGCAGATTCGCCAACTGCTGGCTGGCGGATTAGGCGAAAATCAGGCGATGGCTGACTTGTTACCCAACCCGGTTGCGAGCTATATTGCACAAAACCAGCTTTACAAAGCTTCTTAATTTTTAACCAGACCCACTGCATGACCACATCCGTCAAACCGACCGCCAAAACCTCCGCCACGCTTGAGAAAAAAGACGTTCAAAAGCTCCAACGAGCGATCGTTGACGGGCTGGAAGACGTCAAGGCGCAGGACATTGTGGTGTTTGACACCGAGCACATCACATCACTTTTCGAGCGGGTCATCATCGCCTCTGGCACATCGAATCGCCAAACCAAGGCGTTGGCCGCCAGCGTGCGAGATGCGGTGCGGGATGCCGGTTTCAGCAAGCCGCGTATTGAGGGCGAGGAAAACGGCGAGTGGATCATCGTCGATTGCGGCTCTGCGGTTGCCCACATCATGCAACCCACCATTCGCCAGTACTACCATCTTGAGGAATTGTGGGGCGACAAGCCCATCAAGCTCAAACTTGGCGCGCCTGCGCCATTGGTGAAGGCGGCCAAGGTTGAAGTTCAACCGGCGCCGGTTGAAAAGGCCAAGCCAGGCAAAAAGGTTGCAGCTAAAAAATCTGGTGCTAAAAAGCCTGTGACAAAAGCACCGATACGCGTGCCAACAACGGTGGTAGACCCAAGCTATGTGGGTCGTGTCGGCAGAACCAACGACTGGACGGCAAAACGCAACGCCACCGAAACTGCGGCTGAGCCGGTTGCCAAAACGCGCAAGCCAGCGAGCAAAACACCCATCGTCAAAGTGCCGGTGGCCAAGAAGGTCGCCGCTAAAAAAGTGGCTGCCAAAACCTCTGTGAAAACTGCAGCTAAAAAAGCAGCACCCAAGAAAACTGCCCCGCGCAGCAAATGAGGCTGACGATCGTGGCCGTCGGCCAAAAGGTGCCCGACTGGGCGCAAACTGCTTACGACGACTACGCCAAACGCTTTCCGCCAGAGATAAAAGCCGAGCTGAAGGCCGTGAAAACCGAACCCCGCGCGTCTAAAACACTAGACACGTTGCTGCTGGCTGAAAAGTCCCGCATAGAGGCCGCGATCCCGCGTGGCACACACATCGTGGCACTGGACGAGCGTGGCACCAGCGTGACGACAGTCGCGCTGGCTGAGCGTTTGAAGGCCTGGCAACTCTCTGGCGACGACGTGGCGATTGTGATTGGCGGGCCTGATGGGCTGCACGCAGGGTTTAAAAAGGCCGCGCACGAACGCCTGCGCTTGTCCGACCTGACGCTGCCACATGCCATGGTGCGGGTGCTGTTGATTGAGCAACTGTACCGTGCTTGGAGCATCACGATCAACCATCCCTACCACCGGGAATGAGGATGGCTGGATTTGTCTATTTAGCCTCGCAAAGCCCACGTCGTGCTCAGTTATTGGAGCAACTTGGTGTGCGTTTTGAATTGCTTTTGCCCGATCTGGATGAAGACGCAGAAGGTTTGGAGGCGGTGTTAAAAAACGAGGCGCCTACAGCTTACGTCAAGCGGGTGACACGCCTGAAACTCGATGCCGCCGTTGCCCGGCTGAAACGGCGCCAACTGAGACCTGCGCCTATCCTGTGCTCAGACACCACAGTAGCACTTGGGCGCGTCATATACGGTAAACCGGAAGACGCGAAAGATGCTAGACGAATGCTGAAGGAGCTGTCTGGCCGTGCCCACCGCGTGCTAACGGCTGTAGCCATGCAGTCAGGGCAAAAACGCCTTGATGCACTAAGCGCCTCAAAAGTGACTTTTGAGACCATGACCAGCGGACAAATCAGCGCCTACGTGGCCACAGGTGAGCCGCTGGGTAAAGCCGGCGCGTATGCGGTACAGGGTAGGGCTGCGCTGCACATCACGCGCATTGACGGCAGCTACAGTGGCATCATGGGGTTGCCGATTCGTGAAACAGCGCTGCTGCTCAAAACTGTTGGTATCAAAATTTAGACCTGAACGTTGAGTCCAAGCCATGCAACAAGACATCCTCATCAACTGGTCCCCCCAGGAAACCCGCGTCGCGGTGGTCGAGCATGGCGCACTTCAGGAGTTGCAGGTTGAGCGTTCGCTTGAGCGCGGCCTGGTAGGCAATGTTTACCTTGGCAAAGTAGCGCGTGTGCTGCCAGGGATGCAATCGGCCTTCATTGACATTGGCTTGGACAAGGCCGCTTTTTTACATGTGGCAGATTTGATGACCAGCATCAACAGCCGCCATGCGGATGCCGATATGCCAGCCGCCCCTCAACAGCCGATTGAAAAGCAATTGTTTGTTGGCCAGGCGGTGATGGTGCAGGTTCTGAAGGACCCGATTGGCACCAAGGGCGCGCGGCTGACCGCGCAAATTAGCATTGCTGGCCGCTTACTTGTGTTTTTGCCGCAGGACAACCATGTCGGCGTGTCGCAAAAAATACCACCCAAACAACGCGAAGAACTACGCCAGCGGGTGGTCAGTTTGGCGGGTCAAGCTGGTGGCGGTTTTATTCTGCGCACCAATGGCGAAGATGCACAGGACGCCGAGTTGCAGGAAGACATTGCCTACCTGCGCAAAACTTGGAGCCGGATCAAAGACGCCTCTACCCGGTTGCCGCCTGCATCGGTGTTGCATCAGGATTTGAATTTGCTCCAGCGCGTGCTGCGCGATGTGGTGGTTGAAGGCACGCAAACCATTCGCATTGATTCGCGTGAGCAGTTCGATCTGCTGAAAACCTTTGCTGCCGAATTTATGCCGGCCACTGCTGAAAAGTTGCAGCTATACGTCGGTGAGCGGCCTATTTTTGACCTGTTCAATATTGACGAAGACATCGCTAAAGCGCTGGGCCGCAGGGTTGACCTGAAATCGGGTGGCTATCTGATCATTGACCAGACCGAGGCACTGACGACGGTAGACGTCAACACGGGTGGATTTGTCGGTGCGCGTAATTTTGACGACACTATTTTCAAGACCAACCTGGAGGCATCGCAGGCGATTGCGCGTCAGCTCAGGCTGCGCAACCTGGGTGGTATTGTGATTGTTGATTTCATCGACATGATCAAAGAAAACCACAGGGACGCTGTGTTGGCGGAGTTCCAGAAACAGCTGTCGCGTGACCGTATCAAGACCACAGTCAATGGGTTTTCAGCATTGGGCCTGCTGGAAATGACGCGCAAACGTACCCGTGAGTCGCTGGCACATCAACTTTGCGAGCCCTGCAGTGCGTGTAGCGGCAAAGGCGTCGTTAAAACGCCGCGCAGCGTGACCTACGATATTCTTCGCGAAATTTTGCGCGAAGCTAGGCAGTTCAACCCGCGTGAGTTCAGGGTGGTGGCTTCACCTAAAGTGATCGAGCTTTTTCTGGATGAAGAAAGCCAGCACCTTGCTGGCTTGAGTGACTTTATTGGCAAGCCTATTTCCTTGCAGGCTGAGGCTGCCATGGCGCAAGAGCAATACGATATCGTTTTAATTTAAGTTTTTGAGATTTTCATGCCTCAGCAGACGATTCCAATTTTGATGTACCACCAAATTGATGCCGAGCCGCCCAAGGGCTCGCCGATGCGTGGCTTGGTGGTGTCACCCAAAACTTTCTCGCGGCAAATGACAGCGCTGAAGTTACTCGGCTATCAGGGAAAGTCGATGGGGGATTTGCTGCCCTACATCAGAGGTGAACAGCATGGCAAGGTGTTCGGAATCACTTTTGATGATGGGTATGAGAATAATTTACGCTGTGCTTTGCCGATTTTGAAGAAGCTTGGGTTTAGTGCGACCTGCTACATCGTGGCAAACCAGATCGGTAAAGCCAACAGCTGGGATCTGGAGCGTGGGGTGTTGCAAGTGCCACTGATGAACGCACAGGAACTTCAAGCGTGGGTAGATGCGGGCCAAGAAGTTGGCTCGCACACGTTGAATCACGCCAATCTTGAAACCTTGAGTGATGCTGATCAGGCAAGAGAAATCGGTCAATCAAAGATACAACTTGAAGCCCTGGTTCAACAAAAGTCTGGGGTTCAACACTTTTGCTATCCCTATGGCGGTTTAAACAAGACTGCGGTACAAAACGTCAGGGCCGCGGGTTATTTGACGGCCACCACCACAGTGCGTGGGAGGGCAGTTCCGGGGCGTTCTGACGATTTGCTTTTGCCGCGTGTGCTGGTCAGCCGCACCACTACTTGGATGCAACTGTTGCTCAAATGCCTGAGTCGGTATGAAGACAAGCGCGCGGTCAATCATCCGGATGATGTGTACGCTCTATGAAGACCCGCCTAGCCATTGTCACCCGCAACTTTTCAAAGATTGGTGGCGGGGCGGAAAGCTTAGCGGTGTCGCTGACCACATCTATGCTGGGCGAGTGCGACATCACGGTGGTGTCGCAAGGGTTTGACCAGTCGCCCGCGCTGTTTCGGCACATTCAGGTGCCGAAACTGCCATTTCGCACACGCTGGATCAATCAGCTTTGGTTTAGTTGGCACACCAAGCGCCTGACAAGCAACGGCTTTGACGTGGTTCACTCGTATGAGAACGTCACCCACGGTGATGTGCAAACTGTAAGCGTTAAAACAGTACATGCCAGCCTGAAGCAGCGCGGCATGAGCAAACTGCGTATTGCGCTCAGCCCGCGGCTGCTGGCTTACTTGTGGCTCGAAAATAAGCGCTTATGCAGCGCCGGACATCACAGCGTTTTTGTCTCGCAGTTTGTGCATGACGAAACGCTGGAAATCATGCCCGGTATGCCATCTTGCAGTGTTATTCCACCAGGCGTCGATATTCCTGAGCAAGCTTTGACGCCTGAGCAGAAAATGGCCGCGCGCGTCAGTCTGGGCCTGAACCCTGAAATGATGACCGTCGGTTTTGTAGGCCACGATTTCAAGAAAAAAGGTTTGGGTACTCTGCTCAAAGGTGCTGCGCTTCTAGGCTTTGATGTCCAGATTGTGGTGTTTGGTAACCCGGCGCAGGCAGATCGCTACGCGGATCTGGTGCAAGCCCTGGGCGCTGGCAAATCTTGTCGGTTCATGGGCGTTGTGGCCGACATGCCAATGGCCTATGCAGCGATGGACTGCCTGGCGCACCCAACCACCCAAGACGTGTTTCCGATGGTGCTGCTGGAGGCCATGGCCAAGCGCGTACCTGTGGTGACAACCAACGAGCCGTATAACAACATGGGCAGTTTGTTGGTCAATCATCAGGAGGCGATTTTGATGACGGATCCTGATGACGTTGAGGGCTTGGCCGCAGCCCTAAGCCAAATTTGGTTGGATGAGAACTCGCGACTGACGCTGGCCAATCATGGTTATTTGTTTGCCAAAAAATACAGCTGGGATGTGGCCAAGGCCAAGTATTACGCGATTTATCAGCGTGTCCCCAGAAGGTTGCTGTTAGCGTAGGTCGCAAACTGATCCCGGATGTAGTCTTCTACGCGAATAAAGTCGCCCGTCCAGAATTCGCGAAGACGGGTGGTGTCTGCGCGAGAATATTCAGCTTCTTGCGTTGACCCATGCTGAACAACCAGCTGCGGAAATTGCTCGGACACCCGATCGACCAGGGTTGATATTTTGGTCGCGATTCCGGTTCCAATATTCAGATGAGTGTGGCGTATTGTTTCCCCCGCCAGTTTCAGCACCACTGACGCTACATCTGCCACATGAACAAAGTCGCGCTGCATGCGGCCATCGTTGTTCAAGGTAAACGGTGTACCTGATTGCAACGCGCGCTTTAACTTTGAAAATATTGAGAAACGGTCATCTCCGCCATAGCTGTTGAAGACGCGCAGAATTTGATATTCGATACCATTGGCACTGCAAAATTCCGCCACCAGCTTTTCGTTCAGGTGTTTTGAAATGCCGTTGATCGTGATGGGGCAGCACACGCTGTCTTCACCGGTGCGCATGTCTTCACCGTATACCGCGCAACTGCTCAAGAAAACCAGCCTTTTGACCCGCTGCTCACGCGATGCCTCCAGCAGCGCAGCTGTCGACATTACGTTGGATTCCAGCAAACGAATCGGCGCTAGGCTGGAGGATGTACGAAGATCGCTGGCCGCATGAACGACCACATCGCTGGACGCCAGTTTTTCATGGATGAGAGCCCAGTCTTTCCGGCCAATCGGCTGCACCTGTACGTTGCCTTGTTGGTTTGCCTGGTGTTGGAATTCAGTGCCAAAGTTGCCATCAGCGCCTGTCAGCAGAATGTTCATGTGTCTGTCTCGGCGGGTTCGTTCAGGCCAAGCCTGTAAAGGTGGGCATAGGCGCCATTTTGCGCCAGCAATTGGGTGTGCGAACCGGTTTCAACAACACGGCCTGCATTCATCATGATGATGCGGTCTGCGTGCTGCACAGTAGACAGGCGGTGAGCGATGATCAGTGAAGTTCGGTTAGCCGTCAGTTTTTTGATGGCTTCTTGCACAGCTTGCTCAGACTCGGTGTCGAGTGCAGAGGTCGCCTCGTCCAGAATAAGAATAGGCGCGTCTTTGTAAAGTGCCCGGGCAATGGCCAAGCGCTGGCGCTGACCGCCAGATAACTGCATCGCGTTGTGGCCCAGCATGGTGTCAATACCTTGCGGCAAATCAGCGACCAGCCGCCCCAGATTGGCAGCGCTGAGACATTGCATCACTTTGTCCCGGTCTAGTTCATGGCCTAACGTCACGTTAAAGGCTATCGAACTGTTGAGCATGACCACATGCTGACTCACGACTGCGAATTGAGCGCGCAGTGATGTCATACGCCATTGCCGAATGTCATGACCGTCCAGTTGAATATGGCCAGACGTCTGATCAACAAAACGCGGCAGCAAATTGGCGAGCGTGGTTTTACCGGAGCCTGATGCACCGACCAAGGCGATCGTTTCGCCAGCCCTGATCGACAGGCTCAAACCGTCCAAGGCAGGGGTCGCGCCATCTTTATAAACGACCGACACATCTTTAAACTCAATAACGCCCGATGCCCTGATCTTGGAGAATGAGCCTTCGGTTTCGTCTTCTGTGAGATCCATCAGGTCAAGCCCCCGCTCCAATGCAGCGAGTCCCCGAGTGATGGGTGTGGCACCGTCTGATAATCCCTTGATGGGCGCAATCAACAGCAGCATGGCGGTGACGAAAGCGACGAAACCGCCCACCGTTGTGGTGTTTTCCGAGCCCTGTAGCAGGGCAATCGACACCACTGCCGACAACGCAATTGCTGCCAGCACTTGGTTGATGGCGCTCATGCTGGCGTAGGCTACCGTGGACTTCATGGACAGTCGGCGAAGAGAATGGCTCAACTGGTCAAATCGCGACGCTTGAGACGCTTGGGCACCACTGAGTCGAATGTCCCTGTAGGCCAATACGTTTTCTTCAACAACGTAGGCTAAGTTGTCAGTGGCCGTCTGGCTCTCTTTTGTCAACCGGTAAAGCCTTTTGGTCAGTAACCTGATCACGATGGCGACTGCGGGGAACAGCAGCGACACGATCAGCATCAGCTTCCAGTTTAAAAATATCAGGTAGGCGACCAGCGCCAGCAGCGTCAGGACATCACGCGCCAGTTTCAAAATAGCATTGTTCAGAATCATTGAACCGTTGTAAACCTCGTACACCACGGTATTGGAGATGGCACTGGCGCTTTGCTCGGTAAAAAGTGAGAGCCGTGCGCTGAGTAGTTTGTCAAACATGGCTTTGCGAAGCGCCTGAAGTCCTATGTTGGTGACCTGGGCAACAGCGTACTGAGCAATAAAGCCAGACAACCCGCGAACCGTGAAGAGCAGCATCAGACTGGCAGGAACCAGCCACACGTCCAGCGAGCCCGCCTGAAAGCCACGATCCAGTAGGGGCTTGAGCATGGCGGGGATAAAGGGCTCGGTGGCAGACGCTACAAATGTAGCGGCGATGGCCACAGCCCACGCGCCACGCGACCGGCTGAAGTAAGGCCAGACGCGCCGCATGCGTTGCCAGACTGACTTTTTACTGTGCTGTGAAGAAACCGGTGCATCGGTTGTCATGATGGGCTTTTGTGTTCTGCAAAGCGAGTCGCTGGCTGTGACTGCTTTTGCGGGTGGAGTCCCAAGGCTAACAGCAACCCCAGTACGACACAGAAGAAATCACCGATCTGTGCGTCGTAAAGCGACGAGTTAAACAGGCATGCGACGGCCAGTGCAAGCAAGGAAGACTGCGCAGCTCTTGCGACGGGGGTGTCGATGGAGAGGGTGTCCCTCAAGATAGACGTCATGAGCGCCAAAAGCAGCAACATACCTAGTATGCCCAATTGCACCCCCCACAGCAGATACTCTTGGTGAGGATTGCCCAATGGGGGAATATCGGTGTGCTGCGTATTACCTAGTCGCTCCAGACGATTAAATTCATTGCTCCAGCTTCCGGCACCTGACCCCGAAACAGGATGTTCTGAAATTGATTGGATGGCCCGATGCCAGAAGTGAAGGCGAATACCTGAAGAATTGGTCGAATCAACATCCGCCCCCTGCTTGAACGAAAAAGCTTGAACCTCATTTTTCAGGCCGTCCAGCCGGGTTTGTACTTTCGTGGAACTGGCATACAAGATCATCACCAGAAAAAACGGTAAAACTACCACAGCCAATCGATATTTGCGGGGCATTTGCCAGGTCATGGCAAGAGTCAATAAAAGTATCGCCACTACATGCGCGCTTCGGCCCTGCAGCAGAAAAAATACGTTGCCCAGTGCCAATAACGAGGCTGCGATAGCGAAGTATCGGCCCGATTTGCTTGGTACAAAGGCTCTCAGATGCCAGCTAACTGCCGCAAAAACCACAGACATCAGTCCCTCATCCAGATAACTTGAAAAAACAACGTTGTGGCTCAATGAGTACTGCGACAAAGCCCAAGGTACGGGCATTTTTAAAAAGATCATCCAGGCGCTTGAAACCAGAAAGAGCTGAACCACAGAAAAACTTGCGATGGCGAAAAGCGCGTCTCTACGGCTTTTAATCAGTAAACAGAACACCGGAATAATCAGTAATTTGCTGTATTTTCCCAAAGAGTTCAAGGCCTCAGTTTGGGAGCCTGAAGTCCAGGCAAGGCTGGCAGCAAAAATTGCAAGAATCGCGAAAATTAAAAGTGGTGTTAACTGTTTCCCGGTAACTGCCTCCCCTGACTTGGCAGTTGACTGACTAGCGAAAAGCAGAAGAATCAATGTGCCAATGAACAAGGCTACTTTGGCCAGACTCAAAAAACCGATGGGCAGACCGACCGACGCAGAAAGGGCGCAAACGAGCAGCAGTCGAAAGTTGATGTTTGGCTTGAACAAAATGGTCGTTATATTGGCTCAGGGCGTGGTGCCATTATCCGTGAATCGTACAGTCCGCCGCAGGCTTCTCAAGCTGGCTCGTCTGCTATGCTTTCACCACAAAGATGCGGCAACTTGCTGCCTTATCTGTTTTTGAATCTGATGGTGAAAGGCAACCGTTGGCCAGCTTGTCTGTCATTGTGATCACCAAGAATGAGGCTCATAACATTGAGGCCTGCCTGCAATCTGTTTTGTTTGCCGACCAGATCGTTGTGCTGGACTCTGGCAGCACCGATGACACGGCCAAAATTGCGGAAAAAATGGGTGCTGAAGTCAGTCAAAGCGCGGGCTGGATCGGTTTCGGGGTGCAAAAAAACCGTGCACTGGCACTCGCACGCTGTGATTGGGTGCTATCCCTTGATGCCGACGAAAGACTGAGCCCTGAATTGCAGTCAGAGATTGCGCGTGCCTTGGCCCATCCGCAGTTCGATATTTACAGCTTGCCGCGGCTTTCAAGTTATTGTGGCCAGAACATGCGCCATTCAGGCTGGTATCCAGATCGGGTTGATCGACTTTTCAAAAGGGACAAAGCCCGCTTTTCAGATGATCTCGTGCACGAAAAGCTTATCGCATCAGGCGCTATCGGGCATCTTAATGGGCATCTGTTGCACGAAAGTTTCACCAGCTTTGAGGGGGTACTAGACAAGGTCAACCGCTACTCGACGGCAGGAGCGCAAGTCCTGTCTGGGCGCGCAAAGAAGGCGTCTTTAGGCAAAGCAATAGGCCATGGGTTGTGGGCTTTTTTCAGAACCTACGTATTGCGCCTCGGCTTTCTGGACGGGCAGATGGGATTTGTGCTGGCCATTTCCAATGCGGAGGGCACTTATTACCGCTACCTCAAGCTTTGGCTGATGTCGCGAGACAACTCCACCATTAAATGAAGATCAGCTTTATTGTTCTGACCTACAACCGGAGCGATGCTTTGCTGGCCGTGCTGCGTTCACTTGCCCAGCAGTGCCATGAAGGCCATGAAGTGCTTGTAGCCGATGATGGTTCCAGTGCGGGACAGGTCGACTTGTTCAGGCAAAAGTGCCCCGAGTTCGACTGTCCGATTCGTCATGTCTGGCATCCAGATCAGGGATTCACTGCCTCAGCAGCCCGCAATCTGGGGGCTCACCACGCTACTGGCGACTATCTGGTGTTTCTGGATGGCGACTGTGTACCCGGCCCGTCGTTTGTTAAAGCCCATACCCGTCTTGCCGAAAAATCCTGCTTCGTGAACGGCAGTAGAGTGTTGCTCAGTGAGCGCCTGACCCAGCGCGTGCTGAGCGATGGCATTGATCTGGCTGATCAGTCGTTGACTTTCTGGATCAAAGCCCGGCTCAACGGTGACAGCAACAAAGTGTTGCACCTTGTCGGCTGGCCTGACTCCCTATATAGGTTACAAGCGGGTTTCAGGTGGAAAGGCATTCGAAGTTGCAATCTGGCGGTCTGGCGGCAAGATTTTTTTGCTGTCAACGGATTCGACGAAACTTTTGAAGGCTGGGGTCATGAAGATGCTGACCTGGTGCTCCGTCTCAGCCATTTTGGCGTTCAGCGAAAAAACGGGTTTTGGGCCACTGAGGTCTATCACCTCTGGCACAGCGAGCAACAGCGGGGGCAAGCGTCAGGCAACCAGCAAAAGGTTTTTGACCGCATGAAGACCCATCAAATCGCAGCTGAAAAAGGACTGGCCCAGATTGAACCTCGTACTTCGGGTGAGGTCACACAGCTACAGTAACCTGCAGAAAACAGACTTAAAATTTTCCTATGTATACAGCCCCTCCTTTTTACCGTCGAACCTTCGTCAAGCTCCTGGCTGCTAGCGCTTTGCCGTGGTCAATTCCGGCATTGGCGCAATTCAGAGTAGAGGTGTCTGGTGTCGGCCTGACGCAAATGCCCATCGCTGTGGCGACTTTTCGAGGAGAGGCGCAGGCGCCGCAAAAAATTGGTGCCATCGTCAAGGCGGATCTGGAGCGTAGCGGTATTTTTCGTGCGATAGACACCACCGGCGCCACGCTGGACGAAAGTGCTCGTCCTGATATGGCTCTGTGGAAACAAAAGGGCGCCGACTCACTGGTAACTGGGAGCGTCACGCCACTAGCCGATGGCCGTTTTGATGTTCGCCTGCGGCTATGGGATGTGCTTCGTGGGCAGGATTTGGGCGGTCAGAGTTACGCCGTAACCGCTGCTGATTTGCGCCTGTCAGCCCATCGTATTTCGGACTTTGTGTACGAGAAATTGACGGGTGACAAAGGGATTTTTTCTACCCGTATCGCCTATGTAACCAAAGGTGGGCAGCGCTATACGCTTTGGGTAGCTGATGCCGATGGCGAAAACGCCCAATCAGCCCTCGCAAGCCCCGAGCCCATCATTTCGCCTGCATGGTCGCCGAATGGCATGCAACTGGCCTACGTGTCGTTTGAATCACGCAAGCCTGTAATTTATGCCCACGATGTTGCCAGCGGCAAGAGGCGTCTATTGGCCAACTTTCGTGGCTCGAACAGTGCGCCGGCCTGGTCGCCCGATGGTCGGCAGATCGTGGCGACGCTGAGCCGGGACGGTGGCTCCCAGCTCTACGCCCTAGATGCCAATGGCGGCGAGCCGCGACGTTTGACCCAATCGTCCAGCATCGATACCGAGCCTGCTTTTTCGCCGGATGGCAAAAGCATTTACTTCGTCAGTGACCGGGGTGGTGCGCCACAGATTTATCGCATGGGTGCATCTGGTGGAAATATTGAACGAGTCACGTTTACAGGCAGCTACAACATATCGCCGGCCATCAGTCCAGATGGTAAATATCTGGCGTACATTTCCCGGGTAGGCGGCGCTTTCAAGCTTCAGGTCATGGAACTCGCAGGCGGGGCGGTGAGTCAGATCACGGACACCGCCGCAGACGAAAGTCCGAGTTTTGCACCGAACAGCCGCCTGATCGTTTACGCAACCCAACAGCAGGGACGAGAAGCTTTG
This sequence comes from Burkholderiales bacterium, assembly GCA_038204335.1. Classification (GTDB taxonomy): domain Bacteria; phylum Pseudomonadota; class Gammaproteobacteria; order Burkholderiales; family Burkholderiaceae_C; genus Polaromonas. The sequence goes on along the minus strand of JBBRDA010000041.1, from coordinate 4,383 downwards.
ATGACGAGCACGCTTGACGGGAAAATCAAGGCGCGCTTGGCTGGTGCCAGCGGAGATATTCGTGAGCCTGACTGGAGCCCATTCTCACGTTAGATTCATCTGCCAGACCACCCATATTGGCCCTTTAGCCCTACACGCGTGGTTCGAACTCTAGGTCATAGTTAGCGCAAGCAATTTTCCAAGTTGTCCAATTTATCAATTTTTTCGAGGGAAACATTCATGAAGTGTCATCTTTTTTCCATGCTTTCAGCGATTGCGCTGACAACGCTGCTGGCGGCTTGCGGCTCCAGCGTTAAGCTCGACGAAGCACCTGTCGAAAGCCGCACCGCAACGCCCGTCACCACCGCGGGGCCAGGCGGAGCCACCACCACGGGTGTCGCACCGGTCGAAATCATGGCAAACACCAGTGCTGTGGCTGGTCCAGCCGGTGTCGCCAGAATTATTTACTTTGACTACGACAGTTTTACCCTGAAGCCAGAATTTCAGGGCGCAGTTGAGGCGCACGCCAAATTCATGTCCGCCAACAAAGCCCGGAAAATGGCGATTGAAGGTCATACCGACGAGCGTGGTGGCCGTGAGTACAACTTGGCATTGGGTCAAAAACGTGCGGAGGCTGTCCGGCGCGCACTGGGCTTGTTGGGGGTGACCGATGCTCAGGTGGAAGCGGTGAGTTTTGGCAAAGAAAAGCCCGCCGCCTCGGGCTCTGACGAAGAGTCCTTGGCAAAAAATCGCAGGGCAGAGTTGAGCTACCGCTAATCGAAAATTCACCAGCACAAACATGAATTTATCAAGAAACTTTCGCAGCGCTGTTGCAAGTGCGGTGCTGGGCCTGCTGACCATGAACGCGTATGCGTTGTTTGACGACGATGAGGCCCGTAAGGCCATCCTTGATTTGCGTCAAAAAGTTGAGGTGCAGCAACAACGCAATGTAGAAGAGCTCAGAAAAGCCAACGACGACAACGCCCAATTGCGTCGCAGCATGCTCGAGTTATCTAACCAGATCGAGGTTTTGCGGGCGGAAATAGCCAAGATGCGCGGACAGGATGAACAACTCGCACGCGATGTCGCTGAGGTTCAGCGCAAGCAAAAGGATGTCGCTCAGGGCGTTGATGAGAGGCTGCGCAAGTTTGAACCGTCAAAAGTAACCGTCGACGGTAAGGAGTTTGTGGCCAGTCCGGCGGAACTTCGTGACTTTGATGCCGCACTGGCAACTCTGCGTAAAGGTGAGTTTGCGCCCGCTCAAACGGCCTTTGTGGACTTTATCAAGCGCTTTCCTGAAAGTGGCTATCGGCCGTCGGCTTTGTTCTGGTTGGGCAATACGCAGTACGCGCTGCGGGCTTACCGAGAAGCCATTATTAATTTCAAGACGGTTGTTGCTATTGCGCCAGACCACGTGCGTTCACCAGAGGCCGCGCTGTCAATCGCCAATTGCCAGGTGGAGTTGAAAGACACGAAATCGGCTCGAAAAACACTGGAAGATCTGATCAAGGTCTACCCTCAGTCTGAAGCGGCGTCGGTCGCCAAAGATCGCCTGAGCAAGCTGAAGTAAGCAAAGGCGGCTACCGCCATATGGCATGCCCTTAAAATCGGGGCATGGACATCTCAACACTCAAGGCCCTCACCACGCAAGTTCTGTGGGCCGCTTTTACTGCCTCCGTCTTGTTTGGTGCAATCGCTCAGCGCACCCACTTTTGCACCATGGGTGCCGTCAGTGACATCGTCAACATGAGAGACTGGACCCGCATGCGCATGTGGGGCATGGCAGTCGGCGTAGCCATGATTGGCTTTTACCTTCTGGCTACTGCATGCTTGATTGACCCGTCCAAAACGCTGTACGCGTCGAACCGCTTTATCTGGATGTCAGCACTCGTTGGCGGCCTGTTGTTTGGTTTTGGCATGGTGCTGGCATCGGGTTGCGGCAGCAAGACACTTGTGCGTATCGGCGGCGGTAACCTCAAGTCAGTGGTGGTGTTTGTCGTGATGGGTGTGGCTGCATTTGCCACACTCAAAGGGATCACAGCGGTACTGCGGGTCGCCACGGTTGACCGCATCGCGATTGATTTCGCCACCAATGCAGCCTTACCGAACTGGCTGGGTAGTGCGATTGGCATGAGCAGTGTCAGTGCCGGGCTGATTTTGGCGCTGGTGATTGGCCTCGGTTTGATCATCTGGGCACTGCTAGGTCGTGACTTTGTTCGATTTGATAATTTACTCGCGGGCTTTGGTCTGGGCGCACTGATTGCCGCGATGTGGTGGATCAGCGGCCATTTGGGCTACGTTGCTGAGCATCCTGAGACATTGCAAGAAGCATTTTTGGCCACCAATTCTGGCCGGGCTGAAGCACTGAGCTTTGTCTCTCCTGTGGCCTATACGATTGACTGGTTCATGTTTTTCAGTGACAAGGCCAAGGTGCTGACGATTGGTATTGTGTCTGTGTTTGGCGTTGTGGTGGGTTCTGCCATTTACGCGGTAGCAACCCGTAGCTTTCGCTGGGAAGGCTTTCGTGATGCGGAAGACACCGCCAATCATTTGGTGGGAGCCGTCTTGATGGGTGTAGGCGGCGTGGCCGCCATGGGCTGCACGGTGGGGCAGGGCTTGTCAGGCCTGTCTACATTAAGCGCCACCAGTTTCGTAGCGGTGGCTGCCATCGTGGCAGGTGCAGTCGTTGCTCTGAAGTATCAGGTCTGGCGTCTGGAGCGCAGCGTCTAGTGGATGCTGATTTAGAGCGTCGTTTTGGCGGTCTGGCTCGGCTCTACGGCGCTGAAGGTGCCAAACAGATTCGTGCTGCCCATGTCGTGGTGGTCGGTATAGGTGGCGTGGGTTCTTGGGCTGCAGAAGCCTTGGCGCGCAGCGGCGTTGCACGTCTGACTCTGATCGATTTGGATCATATTGCTGAGTCCAACATCAACCGTCAGAGTCATTCTTTGACCAGCACGCTGGGTCAGGCCAAAGTTCTGGCCATGCGTGAGCGTATTCTGGATATCAACCCCGACTGCGATGTCCGCTGCATTGAAGAGTTTGTCGACGCCGCCAACTGGCCGGGTATTGCACAGTTTGACGCTGCGTCAGACGGATCGGTTTCGGTGCTCGATGCCTGTGATCAGGTCAAGGCCAAAACGGCCATGGCGGCTTGGGCGATACAGTATCACGCAAATTTCATCACCGTGGGTGCTGCTGGGGGTAAGCGCCATGCACACAAGGTCGACATTGATGATCTGGCATTGACAACCCACGACCCCTTGCTTGCGCAACTGCGTTACCGCTTGCGCAAGGAACATGGTGCTGCCCGCCAGGCAAGCATTGGAATTCAGGCGGTGTTTAGCCGCGAGTCTGTCGCGCAGCCAGTGGACAGCGCTCAAACACAACCAGCCGACAGCAATTTGAACTGTCACGGCTATGGATCGGTTGTTAGCGTGACTGCCACTTTTGGTATTTGCGCAGCGGGTTGGTTGCTAGACAAAATTGCCAGCCCGGCTTTTGCAAAGCCGTCCAAAATCAAGCTATAATTTGAGGCTTGTCTGCTTTAACCAGCGGTGCAAAAATGGGACCTTAGCTCAGTTGGTAGAGCAGCGGACTTTTAATCCGTTTGTCGTGGGTTCGACCCCCGCAGGTCCCACCAAAATTTAAAAAGCGCCTGATGCTTGCATCAGGCGCTTTTTTGGTTTTTGGGTGGATGCCGTTAGCCGGACTTTACCTGGACGTTAACCGGAGTAACCCAGCCTTGGAATGCCCACCTTCGGCACATCCAAGCCGGCTTCTTGCGCCACCCGAATACAGTCTTTCATGTGCTCTTCACCCAGGTATCGAATGGCAGCGTAGCCCACCGTGGCAGCGACGATCTGCCCCGCAAACGGTACGTATTTGGCCAACTGTTTGGTGGTCAGTCGCATACCGATTTTGGTGGCTGCCTTGATCACCAAATCGCGGCTGATCAATTTGCCGATCAATACAGAGCCGACCAGCGTCACGGCTTTTTGCACCTGCTCGCGTTTTTTCGGGTTCAAGTTGTCCAGCTGGAGCGGCGTGAGCCCAAATTCCTGATTGATTTCCGGGATGAGTTTTGACAGCATTGCCGCATCGACCGCCCAATCCAAACCCGGCACGGGCACAGCGCTGGCAACGCCCGCCATCAGGGCGCGTTTGTGCAACAGCTTGCGGCTGCGTTTGACAGCAGCTTGCATGTCGGCGTCGTCAGCGGCCATGTGCAGGGCAGTAGGCATGTGTCAATCTCCTTTGGGCTAACTCTACACCGCTGCGGTTTCAAGCTGCTCGGTCAGTTCCAGCCACCGCTCCTCATGTCGGCCTATTTCAACGTCTATCGTTTTCAGGCGTTTGCCGATATGAGCCAGATCAGCCGGCGCCTTGGTATCGGCTAATTGGATC
>JBBRDA010000040.1:0-24290 GCA_038204335.1 Burkholderiales bacterium | reverse complement strand
GGCAGAGATAGCACTTTCCTGAGCCAAGGGATTGAGCGGTCTTTAGTGCCAAAATGGCATAATGAAAACAATAATCAGCCAGTATTTGATATGAATCTTCACCAATTTCGGTTTGTACAAGAAGCCGTTCGCCGCAACCTGAACCTCACAGAAACTGCGCGCGCCTTGCATACCTCTCAGCCGGGCGTGTCCAAAGCCATCATCGAGCTCGAAGAAGAACTCGGGGTTGAAATTTTTGCCCGCCACGGCAAACGCTTGAAGCGTGTCACCGAACCGGGTGCACATGTGCTTAAAAGCATAGACCTGATCATGCGTGAAGTGGGTAACTTGCGCCGCATTGGCGAGCAGTATTCCAAGCAAGACAGCGGTACGCTGTCAATTGCTACCACCCACACCCAGGCCCGGTATGTGCTGCCCCAACCAGTGGCCAAACTGCGTGAAGCATTTCCAAAAGTAAATGTCAGCCTGCATCAAGGCTCGCCCGACCAGGTCGCCCAGATGCTGCTCAATGAAGTCGCTGAAATTGGTATTGCCACTGAATCATTGGTTAACTACCCTGACTTGATCACCCTGCCCTGTTATGAGTGGCAGCACATGCTGGTGTTACCCACGGCCCATCCACTGGCGAGCAAGCCCAATATCACGCTGCAAGACTTGGCACTAGAACCATTGATCACTTACCACCCGTCATTTACGGGCCGCACCAAGATTGACCAGGCCTTTGCGGCCAGCCATTTGGAGCCCCGCATTGCGCTGGAAGCAATTGATTCTGACGTGATCAAAACCTATGTGCGGCTGGGGCTGGGTGTCGGCATCGTGGCCGAAATGGCCCTCAAGGACGACGGCACCAACAGCGACTTGCTGGCTATTGCCGCAGGCCATTTGTTTGGCGTGAATGTGGCCCGTGTCGCCTTCAAGCGCAGCGCTTATCTACGCAACTTTGTTTATACATTTGCAGAACTGGTCAGCGGTGATTTGACCCGTGGGGTGATTGAAAAGGCCATGTCAGGCCACACGAATGATTTTTAAGCGACTTTTTGATTGAAGGCATGTAGCGATGAGCGCAGTTGTTGAACATACACCCCCACTAAAGACAAAACTGCCTGCTGTGGGCACCACCATTTTTACAGTCATGTCGGCCCTGGCGCTTGAGAAAAAAGCCGTCAATCTGGGTCAGGGCTTTCCGGACTTTGAGTGTGACCCGAAGCTGGTGGAAGCAGTCAGAGACGCCATGACCCGGGGACTCAACCAGTACCCACCCATGCCCGGCGTCCCTGTACTGCGTGAAGCCATCGCCAAAAAGTTGCTCAAGTTGCATGGCCGCAGCTTTAACCCCAACACTGAGATTACCGTCACCGCTGGCGCGACCCAGGCCATCATTACCGCCATCTTGGCTGTCGTGCACCCAGGCGACGAAGTCATCGTGCTGGAGCCCTGCTACGACAGCTATGTGCCTAATATCGAGCTGGCGGGCGGCGTGGTGGTGCGCGTTCCTTTAACCCCAGGCACCTTCAGGCCCGACTTTGACAAAATCAGCGCGGCCATCACGCCCAAGACCCGCGCCATCTTGATCAACTCGCCACACAACCCCAGCGCAACGGTGTGGACGCAAGCCGACATGCTGAACCTGCAGGAGTTGCTGGCACCTACCGATGTGCTGCTGATCAGCGACGAAGTCTATGAGCATATGGTGTTTGATGCTGATAAGGGGCAAGTTCACCAAAGCGCTGCGCGCTTTGCAGGCCTCGCGGCACGCGCATTTATCGTCAGCAGCTTTGGTAAAACTTACCATGTCACTGGCTGGAAGGTCGGCTACGTTGCTGCACCCGCCGCCTTGACCGCAGAATTTCGTAAGGTGCACCAGTTCAACGTATTCACCGTTAACACGCCGGTGCAGTACGGTTTGGCCAGCTACATGGCCAACGAAGGCGCCTACCTGGACTTGCCAGCTTTCTACCAGCGCAAACGCGATTTGTTTCGCGCAGGTTTGGCCAAAACCCGTTTTAAATTACTGCCTAGCGAAGGCTCCTACTTTCAGTGCGTCGATATCTCGGAGGTCAGCGACTTGAACGAAGCCGACTTTTGCACGTGGCTGACGACTGAAATGGGTGTGGCTGCGATTCCGCTGTCTGCGTTCTACGGCAACAGCTTTGATCAGCGGGTGGTGCGTTTTTGTTTTGCCAAAAAGGACGAAACACTGAATGCTGCAATCGCGCGGCTGGCCAGCTTGTAGCAGCAGCCGTCGGAATTGGCTGACGGCTTGAAGCGCTTTGCGCCTGTTGGTATTTTGTCGGCAGCCCACAAGAATGAAAGCTTCATAACAAGGAGCTTTCATGTCCGTATCCCTCATTCTGCTGATTCTTTTAATTCTGTTTCTGGTGGGCGCACTGCCAACTTGGGGCCACAGCCGTAATTGGGGTTATGGGCCAAGTGGCGGTATCGGTCTGGTGGTTATCATCCTGATCGTTTTGCTGCTGATGGGACGGATTTAAAACTAACCACGCAGGCTTGGCATCAACTGTTCAGTTGCTGCCAAACCTTCTCAAGCCGCTTGATGCTGACGGGCTGCGGAGTGCGCAATTCCTGCGCAAAAAAGCTGACCCGCAGTTCCTCTAGCAACCAGCGAAACTCTTGCATGCGTGCATCGGTGGCGCCTTTGCGCTCGGCCACCAGCCGCCAATAGCGTTGCTCCTGTGGTTTGAGCTCGAGCATCCTGGCCGCATCACGTGCCGGGTCTGATCGCCATTTTTCAAGGCGCGCCGTGATGGCTTTCAGATAGCGCGGGAAGTGTTGCAATTGCCCATAAGGCGTCACGGTCAAAAACCGTTTCGGGACAAGCCGCTGCAGTTGCTGAGCTGCATCTAGCGATGCCTCCACAGCGTTCTTGGTGTCCTTGATCTTGCGCTGAGCCGATGTGAAGTCCATCAAAATGCCGGAGGCCAGGCGCGCAATCTCGGTGGCAATCAAGGTCAAACGCCCTCGCCCCTCATCCAGACGTTTTTTGAACTCTGCCTCACAAGTCGGCAGCGGATCGAGCAAAAAAGTCCGACTCAAGGCGACCTCGAGAATTTGCGCACGCAACTCCTCCAGCGTGCCGCCGCCAGAGTTGTCTGCGGCCCGGCCAACCAGCATGTACGCCGTGGCCATCTTTTGCAGGTCTGGCAAGTTCTTTTCAAGGTATTTGATGGCGTCTTTGATTTGCAGCGCGAACAACCGTGCCAAGCCGGCCCGGTGTTTGGTCGCCGCCATGTCTGGTTCGTCAAAAACCTCAATCGTGACCGCATCGCCCAAGTCAATCAGCGCCGGAAAGCCGATCAGTGTTTGTGTGCCTTTGGCAATCTCCATGAGCTCGGGGAGCTCGCCGAAGGTCCAACTCGTGTAGCGTTCAGTGACTTTAGGTGCTACTTTTTCAGGAGCTGCTTGCGCCCGTATTTGTTGGTCTAAAGGCTTATTTGACCCCCTAAATGAGCCTGAAACGGGATGTTTTAACACGTCTAGCGTTGAAACAGCCAAATTCTTCAACCCGGCCAGTGCCTGAAACGCACCTCGCGCCTGCGCACCCAACTCGCCTTTGAGCCCGGCCAGGCTGCGGCCTGTGCCCAGTTGCCGCGAGTGTTCGTCCACCACGCGAAAGTTCATGAACAGATGCGCAGGCAGCATGTCAAGCTTCAAATCGCCTCGCTTGACATCGACCGCGGTGGCGTCCCGCACCAGCTTGAGCACTGCGTCGGTCAGGGAACCCATGCCGAAGATTTCAGGCTGATTGAGCTGCTCTGCCATCCGCGCGGCTGTCTCAGGCAAAGGCACCAGGCGCGAGCGTGGCCTTTGGTGCAGGGTTTTGATCAGCGCCTGCACCTTGTCTTTCAGCATGCCCGGAACCAGCCACTCACAGCGCTCCTCATTGACTTGGTTCAAGGCAAACAGGGGCACATCAACTGTCACGCCGTCTTTGGCGTCCCCTGGCTCATGCAAGTAAGTGGCCGTGCAATCCACACCGCCAAGCCGCATGACTTTAGGGAAAGCCTGTGTCGTGATACCCGCAGCCTCATGGCGCATCAGTTCGTCTTGCGTCAAAAGCAGCAGCTTGGGCTGCTTTTTAACCTCTTCTTTGTACCAGGCCTCGCAACTTGCGCCGCTGCAAACGTCAGCGGGCAATTGCTGGTCATAAAAAGCGTAAATCAACTCTTCATCGACCAGCACGTCCTGCCTGCGGGCCTTGTGCTCCAGATCTTGTACTTTCGCGATGAGCTTTTCATTGGCCTTCAAAAACGGCAATGGCGTATCCCAATTACCGGCGACCAAAGCCTCTCGAATAAACACTTCTCGCGCGGCCACCGGGTCTACTCGGCCAAAGTTAACGCGCCTGCCGCTGTAAATCACCATGCCATACAAGGTGGCACGTTCCAATGCGGTAACTTGTGCAGCTTTTTTCTCCCAGTGCGGGTCAAGCAGCTGTTTTTTCAGCAAATGCCCCGCAACCTGCTCTATCCATAGTGGGTCGATGTTGGCAATGCCACGACCAAACAGCCGCGTGGTCTCAACCAACTCGGCCGCCACAATCCAGCGGCCAGGTTTTTTACTTAAATTAGCACCAGGGTGGCGATAAAACTTGATGCCCCGGGCGCCCAGGTACCAGTCTTCCTCGTCATTTTTCTGACCCAAATTGCCGAGCAGACCGCACAGCATGGATTGGTGCAGTTGCTCATAGCTTGCAGGCTTGGTATTGAGTTCCCAGTGCTGCTCGGCAACGGTACTGACAAGCTGTGAATGAATGTCACGCCATTCACGGACGCGGCGCATGCTGATGAAGTTTTCTCTTAAAAGGTTTTCGTGTTGCCTGTTCGTCAGCTTATGCACGGCATCGTGCCCACCCCGCGAATCCCCCAGCCACTTCCACAATTTCAAGTAGCCGACAAACTCACTTTTCTCATCGTCAAACTTGGCATGCGCTTGGTCGACCTGGGCCTGCTTGTCCATCGGGCGGTCTCTGACGTCCTGCACGCTGAGTGCGCTGGCAATGACCAGAACCTCATCCAGAGCCCCTCGGCTTTTGGCTTCCAGAATCATGCGGCCGACGCGCGGGTCCAGTGGCAACTTGGCGAGCGTGTTGCCAACGGGGGTGAGTTCGTTGTCGTCGTCTACCGCACCGAGCTCCGCCAGTAACTGGTAGCCGTCGGTCATGGCGCGGCGCTGGGGCGCTTCAATAAAGGCAAAGTCTTCAATCGCGCCGAGGCGCAAAGCCTTCATGCGCAAGATGACCGCTGCCAGCGAGCTGCGCAAAATCTCAGGGTCTGTAAAACGCTGGCGACCGGCAAAGTCTTGCGCGTCATACAAACGGATGCAAATACCGTCAGCGACACGCCCGCAGCGCCCTGCGCGCTGGTTGGCCGCCGCCTGGCTGATGGGTTCCACCATCAACTGCTCGACTTTGCTCCTGAAGCTGTAACGCTTGACACGGGCCGTCCCGGCGTCAATCACATAACGAATACCGGGCACGGTCAACGATGTTTCAGCCACATTGGTTGCCAGCACAATACGGCGTTTGCTGTGGCTGGCGAAAATCTGGTCTTGCTCCGCCGGGCTTAAACGTGCGAACAATGGCAGGACGTCGGCATTGCGGTTCAGCGGCTGGTGCGCAAGGTGTTTGCGCAGGTGATCTGCCGCTTCACGAATTTCACGCTCACCCGGCAGAAAAACCAAAATATCACCCGCACTGTGCGGGCTGAGCCAGAGCTCATCAACGGCGTCGGCGATGGCGTCGTTCAGGTCATAGTCTCGCGACTCTTCAAAAGGTCGGTAACGTTGCTCGACCGGGAACATGCGGCCCGACACCATGATCACAGGCGCAGGACCTTTGGACGACGCAAAATACTCGGCAAACCGATTTGCATCAATCGTGGCGGACGTGATGATGACCTTCAAATCCGGTCTGCGCGGCAGCAACTGGCGCAGGTAACCCAGCAAAAAGTCAATGTTCAGGCTGCGTTCATGCGCCTCGTCAATGATGATGGTGTCGTAAGCGTTCAGCAGCGGGTCGGTTTGCGTCTCAGCCAGCAAAATACCATCGGTCATGAGCTTGACAGAGGCATCACGGCTCAAGCGGTCTTGAAATCGGACTTTGAAACCAACCACATCACCCAGCGGCGTCTTGAGCTCTTCAGCGATGCGCTTGGCCACACTGGAGGCAGCGATGCGCCGCGGTTGGGTATGGCCAATCAGCTTGCCGCGTTGCCCTGCCGGGTAATTCAGCTTACCGCGCCCCATGGCGAGCAAAATTTTAGGCAGCTGTGTGGTTTTGCCCGAGCCTGTTTCTCCGCAAACAATCACTACCTGATGCGCTGAAATTGCTGCGGTGATTTCTTCTCGCTTACCTGAAACAGGCAAGGATTCAGGGAAATCGATAGGCAGTGAAAAGGGAGATTCTGACGACAAGGGCTGAGGGCTCAAAACCTCGTATTATCAACTCTACTGACCTTTGAAGCAGCTACAGCAGCCGATTATCCGGCAGCTCCACTGCTTCACCGCTGGAATGGTCAAACCAGGCAATCCGGCTGGCATAACTCATAGCTGTTCGCGACATTCGCCGCCCCATTTCCATCGCGTCCGACCCGCGGGAATTTGGGTCGCGTAAGGTCAAAACACCAACACCAATCTCAGCAACCCAGACGGTCTTGCTGCTATCTAACTGCGACAAATCAAGGCTGGTATTTAGCCTGACTGAACGTCGTAGTCTCGACTCGAGGGCGCGCGCCAAGTCGATCACTTTCTTGCTTTCGGAGCAGTGCTGCATAACCAAAATAAAACCATCAGTGCCGAGCCGCCCCATCTCAACCTGGCCTGGCACCCAGCGGCGCATACGTTGCGCGCATACAAAAAGGGCATTGTTGACGGCTGCTGGACCGTGCAGCTTCTCCAGCGCGTACAGATTTGCAATGGTCAAAACGACCATACCCATGGGCGACGGATTGGTCTTGAAGTTTCTGAACACATCACTCACCATTTGGTTGGTGCCCAAATCCGTCCGCATGCGAGTCACAGGGTCGTAGCTTGGCCCTTGGGCCATGACTTCATGTAGTTCAAAGAGATAAACGTAGCGCGACCAAATAATATGAGCCATTGACACCGCATAAAAGGTTGCCGCCAAGGCCGTCAGCAAATGCACCGTCAGCAAATCTCTTTCGCGGTCCAAGGCAATCCAAGCGAGGCCAGTAATCGCCACCAAAAGAAAGAACACACTAGCAACCGCTGCCCACGCTAGGCGCTGTCCTTTTACCGCGTTACGCAGACTGGCGAACAGCGCAAAAATGGCGAGTAGGCAACCGGTGACGGAGCTGATAGCCAGCCCGTGCAAAGGCGGCAGTGACCAGCCCACGCCTAGCACTGTCGCGCATCCCCCTATTAGCCACAACACGACGCGCTGCCGCATTTGAGGTGAACTCAAAATGCTAAGCGTTACCAACAACTGGTAAGTAAAAAAACCGGCTGTCAGCAAACCTAAATGAGCTAAAAAACGCGTCTGATGATCAGGGCTGCTGAAACCCATGCCACCCAAAAAGGCAACGACGTAAAAAGCGTTGATCACAGCAGCCAAAGCCGCATTCAGCGCAATGCGATTCATACCGCGCCGACAGGCCACCAGCGCGCCCACCAAAACCACCACGGTCATACCAAAAAAGCAACCCCACAGGCCAATAGCCAGTTTTTCCATCAAATTACTCTGCAGCCTGCAAAGCGGGAAGTTCTACCGTTTTACCGCTGGCATGGTCAAACCAGGCAATCCGGCTGGCATAACTGACGGAAGTGCGCGCCATGTTGCGCGCCAGCGTGATGGCATCCAAACTGGTCGTCGTCGTGTTTTTGACATGCAGCACACCTATACCTGCATGGGCCATCCAGACCGTGTGAGCAGTTTCCAGTTGCTGTGCTTCGGTGTTGGTTGTCAGCGTGACTGATTTACGCATGCGCTGGTTAAGGTCATGCGCCAGTGTCACCAGACGACCCGAATCTGAACAGTTCTGCATGATCAGCAGAAAGCTATCGAAACCCAGACGTCCAATATCCAGCCCCCGAGGAAGAGCCCGCTTTAGACGCAGGGCCGTCAGGTACAACGCGGTATTCACAGCAGCAGTGCCATGTAGCTTTTCAAGCGCATATAAATTTGCAACGGTCAAAACCATCACCCCCAGTGGCCCATTAGCGTTGACGGGACGATCAAACATGCCGCGCACCATCTGGCTGGTTTCTGCATGTGAGCGCAGTCGCGTGACCGGGTCGTAGGCAGGCCCATAGGTCATCACCTTCTTGAGCTCGAGCAGGTAGGCGTAACGTCGCCAATTGATAAAAGCGAGCGTCAGCATGTAACCTGTAGCTGCAGCAGCACTCAGCGCCTTGATGTGCCACGGCCATTGAACGGGGTACAACACACTGAAGGCCAACCCGCCATAAGCAGAAATCACCAGAGTCACGGCTATCAGCGCAACCCAGGCCAGGCCGTCACCCCGCACGGCCTTGAGCAAAGAAATACCCCAGCCACAAATAGCCATCACAAAAGCCGCGATGCCGCACAGCCTCAGGGCATCAGAGGGTGTCAACAACCAGCTCAAGCCTACGGCCAAAGCAGACACCCCTACAAAAAATACCTTGGCCCCTTGGCGGCGTGATGACGTTCTTAAGGCGCCCAAAACATTGAGCAGTTGGTACACCAGAACTCCGCCAACAATCGCAGTCATTTGAGCCAGAAACCGCATCCAGCCGTCTTGTGCTCCTGTTGCCGGGCTCCACAAAAACGCAATCGCGATCAAAACCGGGCCAATCGCTGCGAGAGAGGTATTTAAACCTATCCGCACCATGGAACGCGAAAACGCAAACACAGCGCCAGCCAGCACCAACAGACTGCCACCAAAAAAGCAGCCCCACAAACCAATCGCCAAGGTTTGCATCAGGTCAGAACTTGAATCATTTCACACCCTTAGATGAGCAGTAGCAGCCTTGAGCCACCCCTAAGAGGCTGGCATACACTTGAATATTCCTCTTGCTTGAGCCGAAAGCTAGTAAGGGATTGTAAGAGGATTGATTTTTGCCTGCCAGCCTAGCGACACGCTCAGCCACTGCGCCGGCGGGTGAACGTTGTTTTTGCTTCCTGATTTCGAAAGCGCCTGAATGTCTGCCGTTTTTAACTTTACCTTCGTGCCTTGGTTTCGCTCAGTTGCGCCGTACATCCACACGCACCGTGGCAAAACCTTTGTCGTCGGTATTGCGGGCGAAGCAATTGCCGCAGGCAAGTTGCAGCACATCGCGCAAGACCTGGCATTGATTCAAAGCATGGGCGTGAAAATCGTGTTGGTGCACGGCTTTCGGCCTCAGGTCAATGAGCAACTGGCCGCCAAGGGCCACGCGGCCAAATACTCCCACGGCATGCGCATCACGGACGAAGTAGCGCTAGACAGTGCCCAAGAAGCCGCTGGCCAGCTGCGCTATGAAATTGAAGCCGCCTTCAGCCAGGGGCTGCCCAATACGCCGATGGCCGGGGCCAAGGTGCGGGTGATTTCGGGCAACTTCATCACCGCCAGGCCGGTGGGTATTGTCGATGGCGTGGACTTTCAGCACTCAGGCTTGGTGCGTAAGGTAGACACCCAGGGCATCATGCGCACGCTCGACTTTGACGCCATGGTGCTGCTGTCGCCATTTGGCTTTTCGCCAACGGGCGAAGCGTTCAATTTGACGATGGAAGAAGTGGCCACCAGCGTGGCGATTGAGCTGGGCGCTGACAAGCTGATCTTTTTGACAGAAATTGCCGGCATCCGGATGAACCCCGACCTACCGGCCAGCGACGACAACCCGATTGACACCGAACTGCCCTTAGCCGCGGCTGAAAAATTGTTGGCGCAGTTGCCCAACGCCACCCAGCCTACTGATACGGCGTTTTACTTGCAGCATTGCGTCAAGGCCTGCAAATCAGGTGTGGAGCGCAGCCACATTTTGCCGTTTGCCGTCGATGGCTCACTGCTGCTGGAGATCTATGTCCACGACGGCATTGGCACCATGGTGATCGATGAAAAGCTTGAAGAGCTGCGCGAAGCCACCGCCGACGACGTAGGCGGCATACTGCAGTTGATCGAGCCGTTTGAAAAAGACGGCACGCTGGTCAAGCGCGACCGCACAGAGATCGAGCGGGACGCTGACCACTACACCATCATTGAGCACGATGGCGTGATTTTTGCCTGCGCAGCGCTTTACCCCTACCCGGAAGCCAAAACTGCCGAAATGGCCGCGCTCACCGTGTCCCCACAAAGCCAGGGCCAGGGCGATGGCGAAAAAATATTAAAACGTATTGAGCAACGCGCCAAAGCAGCCGGCTTGCAAAGCATTTTTGTTTTGACCACCCGCACCATGCACTGGTTTATCAAGCGTGGTTTTGTTCAGATGGACCCGGACTGGCTGCCAGAAGGCCGTAAACGCAAGTACAACTGGGACCGAAAGAGCTTGGTGCTGGTGAAGAAACTGGGGTGAGTGCGCTGACTTTGTGTTGCCGAAGACTGGCGCAAAATCTCACAAAACATCGACCCGTGAAAGATCCGGCTTCGCCAGCCAATCTGCCAACTCATCAGCCAATTGCCCAGCCTGTGATGCCGCTTGCGACCAAGCTTTGATGCGGGCTTGCAGGTCAGGACCGTAGTGGGCAAAGTCCTTGCGGTCGGGTAGTTTGGCATTGGGTAAGGTTTTAACCCACTCTGGATTGGGAGCCAACAGCACCATGTTGCTTAAAAAGGGCGTGGCGGCGTGTCGCCATTTCAAGGTTTTGTCCAGCCAGCCGGGTACCACTGATTTTTGAAAATGGGGGTACAGCACGATTCCCTTGGACGCTGCCAAGTAGTTCAGGTGCAGGTGGTAGTCGGTGATACCGCCATCCCAGTAGGCGCCGCTAGGTGCGCCCGGAATGTCCCGCACCGAACGCAAGACAAACGGTATCGAGCAACTGGCTTGCAAAGCAGGGTTGAAGTTGGCCTCAGTTAGGTCAATCTGCCGCGTGCGGTAGTCCCGCGGGTCAAACGGCAGCTCTGCTTTTTGGCTTGAAAATACCACCCGCTCCAGCCACGCGCCCATGGCTTTGCGATGAATACCGTTGCTTAAGAATGCGCCCAAGTAACCCAGCGGCGTTGCGACTTTCTTCTCCCGCCGCAAAATGTGTCGCCCGCGTGAGGTGATGATGTGCAGTTTGTAGCGCGGGTGGCTCAAGACATCGGTAACTTTGCCTGCGTAAAAATTGTTCAGATTTCGACCAAAGTCTTCGCTGACCGTGTCGGCAGACGGAAACTTTTCGCCCGGTTTCAAGGCGTAGTGTTGGCGAATGTAGTCATGCTCTAACAGCTCGAACCCTGCCACCGGGTTGTTCAGGCAAGCCGTCGCCATGCGCCAGGCACCTATCGACGCACCCACCAGATGTACCTCGTGGTTGGCCCGGGTTAGCCAGTCGCCAAAAATAAACCGATCCAGCGGGCCGAGTATCAAGCCTTTGGGGCCACCCGCCGCACCGGGCACAACGCCAATGTCCTGCGGCTGCAAACCCTTTGCTTCGATGTGCTGCATGGCCTTGGGGCCTGCGTAAATGCGGAGAGCTTGCATACTTAATGATGAATCGCTATTTATTTAGTAGCTGCTTGCGCCGGTATTTATTGGGTAAAAGCTCTTTTTAACCCCTGAAAAGGGCTGGTTCTCGATGGAATTTACTGCTTAAATCTATCTCTTAAGCCCCGCCAGCTTGTCAAACGCCGATGCCATGGCGGAAGGTACCGCTTGCGGTGCTTCTTGTTTGCCGCGACTTTGATGTTGACCTTGCCCGGGTCGCGACCCTTCAAATCGGTTGTCTCTTGGGGTGTCCCTTCTGGCGGGAGCGTCCCCCAGTTTCATTGTCAGTCCAATCCGCTTGCGCGCTACGTCTACCTCGGTCACCCTCACCTTCACAATGTCGCCGGTCTTAACCACCTCACGCGCATCGGTCGTGAACTTGTGGCTCAGTTGGCTGACGTGGACCAAGCCGTCTTGATGCACACCAATGTCGATAAACGCACCGAAAGCCGCCACGTTGCTGACAGTACCTTCTAGCTCCATACCTTCTTTTAAATCTTTGATGTCTTCAACACCCTCGTTAAAGCGTGCTACTTTAAAGCCGGGGCGCGGGTCGCGACCTGGCTTTTCCAACTCCAGCAAGATGTCTTTGACGGTGATCACACCAAACTTGTCGTTGGCAAACAGCTCCGGTTTGAGGGTTTTGAGCATGTCCGCACGGCCCATCAGCTCGGCCACAGGTTTGCCGGTGTGCAGCATGATGTGCTCGACCACAGCATAGGTTTCAGGGTGCACGCCTGTCATGTCCAGCGGATTGACCCCGCCCCGCAGGCGTAAAAAACCGGCGCTTTGCTCAAACGTTTTAGCCCCCAGGCCCGTGACCTTGAGCAAATCCGAACGCGACGCAAAGGCACCGTTCGCCTCGCGCCAGCGCACCACCGACTTGGCCACGGTTTGCGACAAACCGGAAACGCGTGCCAGCAGCGGCACGCTGGCGGTGTTCAGGTCCACGCCGACGCTGTTCACGCAGTCTTCAACCACCGTGTCCAGGCTGCGCGCCAAATCTGACTGGTTCACATCGTGCTGGTACTGGCCAACGCCGATGGATTTGGGGTCAATCTTGACCAATTCGGCCAACGGGTCTTGCAGGCGGCGTGCGATGCTGGCAGCGCCGCGCAGGCTTACGTCCACGTCGGGCATTTCTTGGCTGGCAAACTCACTGGCGGAGTAAACCGACGCGCCAGCTTCACTGACGACTACTTTTTCGATGGTTAAATTTGGGGTTTTATTCGCTATTAATTCAGGAGCTGCTTGCGCCCGTATTGATTGGTCTGAAGCCGTATTTGATGGGTAAAATGACCCATTTACTTGACCTTTTTGAAGCATTTTGATCAAATCGGCCGCCAATTTGTCGGTTTCACGACTCGCCGTGCCGTTGCCAATGGCTATCAAGTTCACGCCGTGCTTTTCACACAGCTTGGCCAGCGTGTGCAGCGAGCCGTCCCAGTCTTTGCGCGGTTCATGCGGGAAGACGGTGGCCACGTCAACCAGCTTGCCAGTGCGGTCAACCACCGCCACCTTCACACCTGTTCGTATGCCGGGGTCCAGGCCCATGACCACGCGCGGCCCGGCCGGTGCGGCCAGCAACAGGTCACGCAGGTTGTCGGCAAACACCTTGATGGCGACTTTTTCAGCGTCTTCCCTCAATTTGGTAAAGAGATCGCGCTCCAGCGACAAACTCAGCTTGACGCGCCAAGCCCAGGCGACGCATTTACGAAGCAAGTCATCAGCTGGCCGTAACTTGTGTGACCAGCCGAGGTGTAAAGCAATCTTGCCTTCTGCCAATGAAATCACTGGGCCTTTTGGCGCGGGTGCATCGGCTGAAACCAGCGGCTCTGGCAGCAGTAACTTAGCATCCAGAATCTCCAACGCTCTGCCCCTGAAAACCGCCAGCGCCCGGTGCGACGGCACCCGGCCAATTGGCTCGTCGTAGGCAAAATAGTCACGAAACTTCGTGTTGTCTGGACTATTTTCATCTTTGCCAGCCACCAGCTTTGACGTGAACAGCCCTTCCGCCCAAAGCCAGCCACGCAGCATTTGTACCAACGCTGCGTCTTCTGCCCAGCGTTCACTCAAAATATCACGAACGCCGTCGAGCACAGCCTGTGCGGTTGTGAAGTCATCACCCTGCTCGTTTTTGTCCAACTTGATGTAGGCAGCCGCTTCATCCAAGGGTACCAACTGCGGATTGGCAAACAGCGCATCGGCCAGCGGTTCAATGCCGGCTTCACGCGCGATTTGGCCTTTGGTTCGGCGCTTTTGTTTGAAGGGCAGATACAAATCTTCCAAGTCTTGTTTGGTTGCTGCAAATTCAACGGCGGCGCGCAACTCGGGGGTGAGCTTGCCCTGCTCGTCGATGCTTTTTAAAACTGCTTCGCGCCGGTCTTCAAGCTCGCGCAGGTAGCCCAAGCGGTGTTCAAGTTCACGCAGTTGAATGTCATCCAGCCCGTCAGTGGCCTCTTTGCGGTAGCGGGCAATAAAAGGCACTGTGGCGCCGCCGTCCAGTAGGTCCACCGCGGTTTTGACTTGCTGTTCGTTAACTTTGATTTCAAGCGCGATCTGGCGGATAATTTTTTGCATTGTTATGGGGTATTGGCTTGAAAATGATTGGAAACTTGAGCCTGTTTATGCAGGCGAACTGACGATGCGGGAGGGCATTGTCCCACAGCCAAAACGGCTCACAGGGCTGAGACTGAAGCAAAAACAGTTACTGCTTTTTAAGGATCAGGCCATGCGCACCCGAACTCTCTTTCTCATCCTGGCCATCTTGGCTGTCGCAGCATTTGCTGCGTTGAATGTGGATGAATTTACCCGTACCAGCGTGCTCAATCTCGGTTTCACAACGACCCAGATGCCTTTGGGTCTTGTCATGCTGCTGCTTTTGGTCGTTACGTTGATGATATTTTTAGCGCACACCCTGTACATGCAAAGCACCAACTTGCTTGAAACGCGAAAATACGCCCGCCAGCTGAGTGCGCAGCGCGAGTTGGCAGACCGGGCTGAAGCCTCACGCTTCACCGAGTTACGCAACTATCTGGACATTCAAACAGCGGCCACCTTAAACCGTGAAGCCGCCAATGCTGCCGTGCTGGCTGAGCGATTGAACCGCACCCAGGCAGCACTGCTGCTGCGCATAGAGCAATCAGACGGGGCTACAGCGGCGTATATGGGGCAGCTTGAAGATCGCGTCGAGCGCAGCAACGGCCACGCCGCCATGCCGGCGCATGCGTCCCTGCTTTAAACAGAACTCAGGGCATGTAAGAAACGAAGCCGATCCTCGACAAAGACAAGACTGGGCTGCTTCCAGCCCCGCTTTCGGCTCCGACGCCGACTTATCTTGAAGGAGATGCTGCATGCCGTCCTTATTGTTTCTGCCTCGTTTCTCAACGTCGCCAACCTTCGCCGCTTGGGCGCTGACTTGTCTAGCGACAAGCGCTTGGGCTCAAGCCAACCAATGCTCGGTCGCAAGCGGCCCCAACATCACCCCGGTCGTCGAGTTGTACACGTCTGAAGGCTGCAGCTCTTGCCCACCTGCCGACAAATGGGCCTCAACGCTCAAGGGCGTGTCGGCCGCCGGTGGCGCCGTGGTGCAGGCCTTTCATGTTGGCTACTGGGACTACATTGGCTGGGTTGACCGCTTCGCCGCGCCCAGCCACACCAACCGCCAGCGAGAGATAGCTGCCAAAAACAACCTGCGCAGCATCTACACCCCCCAAGCCGTGCTCGACGGTAAAGACTGGCCGCGCTGGGGCGGCAAGCCTGAAGGCAAAGAGCCTGCCAAAGCAGCCATCTCCCTGAAGCAGCTCGGTACAGACCAATTTGAAGCCAGCGTCACGCCCGTCGCGCCCGCTACCAACTGGTCAGCTTACTGGACAGTCACCGAGCACGGCCACAACTCCAAAGTGTCATCAGGCGAGAACAAAGGCGAATTTTTAAAGCACGACTTTGTGGTGCGCCAGTACACCCAGGCCGGTGAATACAAAACCGGCGATGCCCAATCGCAGAAACTCAGCTTTCGCAGCATCGCGCCCACGCCTGGCCACCCGCGGCAGGTGAACTTGGTGGTGTTTGACAGCAAAACGGGCAAAACGCTTCAGGCGGTGAGCCTGCAGTGCGCAACCTGACCTGACGAGGTTAAGCTGCTCAAGATGCAGCCCATGCCACCACCCCGAGAAAAATCAACGCTCCGCAAGCTGATGCGCAGGCTGGTTTTGCTACCGGTGCTGGTGATTCTGCTTTTTGAAGAATGGGGCTGGGAGCCACTGGCACGGTGCTTCAATGCGCTGGCAAAGTTGCCGGTGTGGGGCGCTGTCGAGCGGCGCATTTCAACCTTGTCGCCCTGGGCCGCGTTGCTGGCGTTTGCAGTACCCGTTTTGGGGCTGATACCGATCAAACTGCTGGCGCTCTATCTACTTGGCAACGGCCACTTGGTGCTTGGGGCGGGTCTTATCGTTGGCGCCAAGATACTCGGTACAGCCATCGCGGCAAGGCTGTTCCAACTCACAGAACCCGCACTGATGCGCCTTAAATGGTTTGCGCGCCTGTACACACCCTGGAAGATCTGGAAAGACCGCGTTCTGGCACAGGTGCGCGATTCAGCGCCGTGGCGATACGTCGCGGACCTGAAGCTGCGTTGCAAAGCAGCGGCGCAACAAAGCTGGCTGGCCTTGAAAGCGCGGTTTTCAGGCCATTCTGATTAGATCTTTTTCGTGCGCCATCGCCGCACTGGCACAAGCGGGCTCAACAAGCCTGTGTTTCGTACGTTTTTAGCTTTGCCCCATACTGCTTACATGACCAAAACATCCCTGGACAAAGCCCAAATCAAATTCCTGCTGTTGGAGGGCATTCACCCGTCGGCCATCAAGGTATTGAAGGCCGCTGGCTACAGCAACATTGAAAGTTTGAGCGGCGCGCTCGAAGGCGATGAGCTGAAAAGCAAGATCGCTGATGCGCATTTTGTCGGCATTCGCTCGCGTACCCAATTGACGGCTGATGTCTTTGCGCATGCCCATAAACTGGCGGCTGTCGGTTGTTTTTGCATTGGCACTAATCAGGTTGATTTGAATGCCGCACGCGAGCTGGGCATTGCCGTGTTCAATGCGCCTTTTTCCAACACCCGCTCAGTGGCCGAACTGGTTCTGGCCGAAGCGATATTGCTGCTGCGCGGCGTGCCCGAGAAAAGCGCCGCTGCGCACCGGGGCGGCTGGCTCAAGTCAGCTGAAAACGCCTATGAGATTCGCGGCAAAACACTGGGCATCGTGGGTTACGGCTCCATCGGCACACAGCTTTCGGTGCTGGCTGAAGGGCTGGGCATGCATGTCGTGTTTTATGACGTGGTGACCAAACTGGCACTGGGCAATGCGCGGCAGATTGCTGATTTGAAAGAACTTCTGGCCATTGCGGATGTGGTCACGCTACACGTACCCGAGCTGGATTCCACGCAATGGATGATTGGCCAAGCAGAGATTGCCGCCATGAAGCCGGGCGCGGTGCTGATCAACGCCTCGCGCGGCACAGTGGTTGAGATTGAACCACTGGCCGAAGCGCTTAAAGCCAAAAAACTGCTGGGTGCTGCGATTGACGTGTTCCCCACTGAGCCCAAGAGCAACAAAGACAGTTTTGAGTCGCCGCTGCGCGGGCTGGACAACGTCATCCTCACACCGCACGTGGGTGGCTCGACGATGGAAGCGCAGGAAAACATTGGCATCGAGGTGGCTGAAAAGCTGGTCAAGTACAGCGACAACGGGACGTCTACGTCGTCGGTCAACTTTCCCGAAGTCGCCCTGCCTGCGCACCCTGGCAAGCATCGCCTGCTGCACATTCACCGCAACGTGCCCGGTGTCTTGTCCGAGATCAACACCGTTTTTGGCGTCAACCAGATCAACATCGCATCGCAATTCCTACAAACCAACGGCGACATCGGCTACGTGGTGATTGATATCGACGCGGCACACTCGGACATCGCTCTTGAAAAACTGGCCGACGTGCCGGGCACCATTCGTAGCCGCGTCCTGTTCTGAGCGCGCGTGCCGACCCCTTTACATCCCAAGGAAACCACCCCGTGACGTTCAAACCCACTGCTTGGCTCAGCGCACTTTTGTTGTTAAATTTGTTTGGAGCACCTGCCATGGCCACCGAAGAACCCGCGTTTACCGTCAGCATGAAGGAAGGCGCTTTTGAAGTCCGCAGCTACCCGGCGCTGGTTGCGGCGCAAGTCACCGTCACGGGCACGCGCGACGAAGCGTCCAACGCCGGTTTCAGGCTGCTGGCAGGCTACATTTTTGGTGGCAACACACGTAAGCAGAGCATTGCGATGACAGCGCCTGTGGTGCAAGCCGCATCGGGCAGCGAAAAAATCGCCATGACTGCCCCTGTTTTGCAAACCAGCACCCCCGGGCAGCCTGGCGCCTGGACGGTACGCTTCATCATGCCGAAGGAATACACCCTAGACACCCTGCCTACCCCTAACGACGCCAAAGTGCAACTCATGGCAGTATCGCCAGCACGATTTGCCGCCGTCACCTTTTCAGGCTTGGCGCGTGAAGACGATGTCGCACTGCGCACCGCCGAACTGAACGCCTACATGGCAAAGAACGCCTTGCAGGCAGCCGCACCGCCTGCCCTGGCCCGCTACAACCCGCCCTGGACGCCTTGGTTCATGCGGCGCAACGAGGTGCTGATTGCCTTGACGCCCTAGCCACATAGGGCTTGCAGCGCGTCGGTTTCAGGTATTTTTATCGACTGAATAGCCACTCGTTGATCCAGAGCAAAGTGCAGTCCAAGTACTGGTGCCAGAATTTACTTTGACATACTGGTTAAAGCATCTTCAAGACACGACCTATTTGTGGAGGAGCAACGCATGTACAGAAAAATTCTGGTCTCCGTGGACGGTAGCAGCACGTCCAACAAGGCCCTGGCAGAAGCCATCCGCATGGCCGGCTACGCGGGCGGACGCAGTGAGCTGCGGCTGATTCATGTGCTGGACGAAATGACGCATTTCACTGTCTTTGATCCTTACGCTACCCAGTCTCCTGACCTGATCGGCTTGATGCGCGAGGCGGGTGCAAAAATTCTGGCCGATGGGCTGGCTATTGCCCAGTCGGCTGGCGTCAAGGCCGACACCCTGCTGATCGATCAGTTTGGTGACCGCCTGGGCGAGACCATCGCCAAAGAAGCGACCCAATGGCAGGCCGATCTGCTGGTTGTGGGCACCCATGGCCGGCGGCGCTTGAAGCGCATGATGCTCGGCAGTGGCGCCGAACAAATCATCAGACTGGCGCCGATACCGGTGCTGCTGGTGCGCAATCCGGAAGGTGACAAGGATGACGCAGCCTGAGCTGCAAGACTTTTCGCTGCTGGACAGTGCAGCGGTGGCCGCCGCGGTGGATGCCGATACCGACAACGGCCTGAGTCAATCTGAGGCAGCACGCCGCCTGGCTGCAAATGGTCCCAACGAATTGCGCGCGGCGCCAAAGCACCCTGCTTGGCGTCGGGTTTTAAAGCACTTTCAGGATCCGCTGATCTATTTGTTGCTGGTAGCTATCGGCATTTCAATGCTGGCCTGGTTGCTGGAAGGTCGTCAGGGCTGGCCGATTGATGCTGTGGTGATTGCGGCGATTGTGCTGCTCAACGCGGCGCTGGGTTTTGTGCAGGAAAGCAAGGCTGAACAAGCCGTTGCCGCACTGGCCCGCATGACGGCGGTGACTGCGTCGGTTTTGCGGGGCGGCAGCGTGCATCGGGTGCCAAGTGCCGAGCTGGTGCTGGGTGATTTACTGGTGCTGAACGAAGGCGATTCAGTCGGTGCAGATGCGCGCCTGATCGATGCGGCCACACTGCGCGTGCAGGAAGCGTCTTTGACTGGCGAGAGCGAAGCCGTCCTTAAAAGTGCTGCCACGCTGCCAACAGCCATGCCGCTCGGCGACCGGGTGAACATGGTATTCAAGGGCACGGCGATCGCCCAGGGCAGCGGCCGCGCCGTGATCACCGCCACCGGTATGGCCACTGAAATGGGGGCGATCGCGCAATTGCTCAAAGCCACTGAGCCGCACCCCACCCCGCTGCAAAAAGAAGTCGCCCGCATCGGCCGCATGTTGGGCATCGCCGTGGTCATCATCTCGCTGGTGGTGGTGACGGCCATATTGCTGACATCAGAGATTCATAACGCTACCGATGTGGTCGAGGTTTTGCTGCTCGGCGTGGCACTGGCAGTAGCTGCCGTACCGGAAGGCTTACCCGCCATTTTGTCCGTCGTGCTGGCACTCGGTGTGCAGCGCATGGCCGGGCACAAAGCAATCGTTAAAAATTTGTCGTCCGTTGAAACGCTGGGTTCGGCGTCGGTTATCTGCACCGACAAGACCGGTACCCTGACCCGCTCCGAGATGACCATAGAGCGGATCGTCACCGCCTCAGGCAGCACCCGGGTCACCGGTGTCGGCTATGCACCCCAGGGGCGGGTCGAGCATCACGGTGCCGAGCTGATGGCCGGGTTGCTGCGCCATGAACAGATCGTGGTGCTGAGCGGCGGCAGCCTGGCGGGGAATGCTGACCTGCGCCAGTCCGCCGACGACACTTGGGAAATCCACGGCGACCCGACCGAGGCCGCCTTTTTGGTGGCTGAACGCAAGCTGGGCGTGACCGACCGGCGACAACAGCGCTTCGAGCGCGTCGGCCAGATCCCGTTCACGTCAGAGCGCAAGATGATGTCTACCATCGAGCGTGACCACGAGCACGCTGACGAGCTGGTGGTGATCACCAAAGGCGCACCGGATGTGTTGCTGGGCCGCTGCAACCGCGTGCGTGTCGGGATGGAGTTGCAGCCTCTGGATGAAGGCCTGCGGCGGCAAATTCTGGCTGATGTAGATGCGCTGTCTGATGCTGCGCTGCGTACTTTGGCGGTGGCTTACCGACCACTGGACGCGAAAGAAACAGCAACCCAAGCAGAGTCGCTGGAGCACAACCTGATCTACGCGGGCACGGTCGGCATGATAGACCCGCCGCGCGAGGAGGCCGCTGTCGCGATTGCGGAGGCGCATCGTGCGGGAATCCGCGTCATCATGATCACCGGCGACCACCCGCGCACTGCTGCACGCATTGCGCAGGACTTGGGCATTGCCAAAGCGGGTGATGTCGCGCTGACGGGCCAAGAACTAGACGCCCTGACGGGCGATGCGTTTGCTCAGGCTGTGCGCAAAACATCCGTCTTTGCCCGCGTCTCACCAGCGCATAAGCTGCGCATCGTGGATGCGCTACAGGCCGACGGCAATATCGTCGCCATGACGGGGGATGGCGTGAACGACGCACCGGCGCTCAAGTCAGCCGACATCGGCATTGCCATGGGCGTGAACGGAACCGAGGTCACCAAAGAAGCCGCCAAAATGATTCTGGCCGACGACAACTTCGCCACCATCGTGCAGGCGGTACGGGAAGGCCGTGGCATATTCGACAATATTCGCAAGTTTCTGCGCTATCTTTTGTAGTCCAATATGGGCGAGGTGTTGACGGTGTTTCTTGGGGTAGTCGGTGCGGGCATGATCGGACTCACACAGCCCGGCAGCGCTGTCGTGCTGCCGCTGTTGGCGACTCAGATCTTATGGCTCAACCTCATCACCGACTCCTGGCCCGCCCTTGCCATGGGCATTGACCCGCCGACAGACGATGTGATGCAGCGCAAGCCCCGGCGTCCGGACGACCGGGTGATGGATGCCCGCATGTGGCTGGGTATCTTTGAAATCGGCATCGTCATAGCCGCGGCAACCCTCCTGACCATGGACTACTATCTGCCGGGCGGTCTGATTGAAGGCACGGGCGACCTTGCAACAGCCCGTACTGCGGGTTTCACGGTGCTGGTCATGGCGCATTTGTTCAATTGTTTCAACACGCGTAGTGAAAGCACCAGCGCTTTTGCACACCTGTGGTCGAATCCCTGGCTCTGGGGTGCGGTGGCTCTGTCTGGCCTGCTGCAGGTGGCAGTGGTACATCTGCCGGTACTAAACATCGCTTTTGGTACGGCGCCACTCACGGCAGACCAATGGCTGGTGTGCGCAGGCATGGCCAGCTTGGTGCTTTGGTACAGCGAACTGCGTAAACTTGCCGCCCGTACCTTGAGCGCATCACAATCATCACAAATTTCAACCCACGGCAAGGCATCACCACCATGAGCACAACATGAGACATATAGAACGCCACAGGACATCACGTATCGGCTGGCTCAGGGCGGCCGTGCTGGGTGCCAACGACGGCATTGTGTCGACCGCCAGCCTGATGCTCGGGGTTGCGGCCGCAAACGCCACACAGAGCAGCATTCTGGTCACTGGCATTGCCGGGCTGGTTGCTGGGGCCATGTCTATGGCTGCCGGAGAATATGTGTCGGTTCATTCGCAGGCGGATACCGAAAAAGCAGACTTGGCGCGCGAAAGCGCTGAGATCAAAGCCGATCCTGAGGCCGAGAAACGAGAACTGACAGCCATTTACGTGGGCCGCGGGCTGGACCCGTCGCTGGCTGCGCAGGTGTCCACGCAGCTCATGGCGCATGACGCGCTGGGTGCCCATGCGCGCGATGAACTGGGTATTTCAGACACACTCAGCGCACGTCCCATGCAGGCAGCGCTGGCGTCGGCTGGCAGTTTCGCCGTTGGCGCGGTATTGCCCCTTGCTGTGGCAATTCTGGCTCCCGGCAACAGCCTGCCCTACTGGATTTCTGGAACCTCTCTGGTTTTTTTGGCCGCTCTGGGGGCGGTTGCCGCTCGTGCGGGTGGCGCCAGCGCCCTGACGGGGGCTTGGCGGGTGACCTTCTGGGGCGCGTTGGCCATGGCGATCACCGCCGGTATAGGGGCTGCGGTCGGTACTGCGGTTTAGGCGCTGCGTCGGTCTAGGGGCTACTATGTGACCTAGCGCACAGACGGCGCATAGCAAACCTGTGAAGATTGGTAACTCTTTCTTGCTGATCGTCGGCAAGGACTGCCATGCACGTTCGTTTTGCTCCTACAGAGAATCGGCCATGCTCCAAACCACCAGCCCCGGCGTTATCGACGGCATTGCTCAGGCCACTGGCGTTGAAGCCAAACGCCAGGAGGCCCTGCTCAAAGCGGGAGCCTTGCAAAATGCCATTTTCACGAGCGAGAACTTCTCGATCATTGCGACGGACGAAAAAGGCAACATCCAGCTGTTCAATGTGGGTGCCGAGCGGATGCTGGGCTACACCGCAGAAGAGGTCGTTAACAAGATCAACCCCAGCGACATTCACGACCCTGAAGAAGTCAAGGCGCGGGCCCAAGCGCTGAGCCGGGAGTTAGAAACCACCATCACCCCTGGCTTTGAAGCGCTGGCCTTCAAAGCCTCTCGCGGCATCGAGGACATTTACGAGCTGACTTACATCTGCAAGGACGGTAGCCGGTTTCCAGCTACCGTGTCCATCACGGCGCTGCGCGACGACATTGGCATCATCATTGGCTACCTGCTGATTGGGACTGACAACACCGTCCGCAAGCGACTAGAAGTGGAGCAAAACCAGCTGGAGCAGCGCCTTCGTGACCAGCAGTTTTATACCCGCTCGCTGATAGAGTCCAGCGTCGATGCGCTGATGACCACCGACCCCAAAGGCTACATCACCGACGTCAACCGGCAAATGGAGGAGCTGACTGGCCGCACCCGCGATGAACTGATTGGCGCACCGTTCAAGCACTACTTCACCGACCCGGACCGGGCGCAGGCGGGCATCGACAAGGTGCTCCGTGAGACCAAGGTCACCAACTATGAGCTGGTAGCACTGAGCAGTGAAGGCGTGCAAACACTGGTGTCTTACAGCGCCAGCACTTTTTATGACCGTAATCGACAGTTGCAGGGCGTGTTTGCTGCTGCCCGCGACATCACCGCACAAAAACAGGCCTCGCAGTATGCCCGCAGCCTGATCGAGGTCAGCCTTGATCCGCTGGTCACGATCAGCCTGGATGGCAAGATCACCGACGTGAACGAGGCGACCGTGAAAGCCACCGGCTTGCCCCGTGAACAACTCGTGAACAGCGATTTCTCCAATTACTTCACCGAACCCGACAAAGCTCGCGAAGGCTATCAACGGGTGTTTGCTGATGGCTTTGTGGCGGACTATCCTCTGACGATCCGGCAGGGGGGCGGCAAACTGATCGACGTGTTGTACAACGCCTCTGTTTACAAGGACGTGGACGGCAAGGTACTGGGCGTGTTTGCCGCAGCGCGCGACATCACCGACAAAAAACTGATTGACAAGATCCTTCAGGAAAAAAACGCCGAGCTGGAAAGCGCAACCGCATTCGCCGAGAAGGCCAATCGCGCCAAGTCCGACTTTCTGTCCAGCATGAGCCATGAGCTACGCACACCGCTCAGCGCTATTCTTGGCTTCGCGCAACTCATTGAGTCGGGTACGCCGCAGCCCACACCGTCACAAAAGCGCAGCGTTGACCAGATTTTGCAATCAGGCTGGTACTTGCTGGATTTGATCAATGAAATTCTTGACCTGGCATTGATTGAGTCGGGCAAGCTGTCGCTGTCGCTTGAGCCGGTGTCGCTGGCTGAAGTCATGCAGGAATGCGAAACCATGATTGAACCGCAGACCGACAAGCGCGGTATCAGCGTGTCATTTCCGGCGCTCAGCGTGCCCATTTATGTCAAAGCCGACCGCCGCCGACTCAAAC
>JBBRDA010000039.1:0-24421 GCA_038204335.1 Burkholderiales bacterium | reverse complement strand
GATCGTCGTGCCGCTGATGGTGAAGGTGCCGGTCACGGCTGAGCCGCTGACCGCGCTGCCCAAGCTCTGGGCATTGCCGAACTGGCTTGGCAGCGTGTCCACGAAGCTGGCGTTGGTCAGTGTCGAGGGCCCGGCGTTGGTCACCACCAAGGTGAAGCTGGTGGTGCCGCCAGCGGCAACCGTGGTGCTACCGACCAGTTTGGTCACCCCCAAGTTGACCGCAGGTGTAACCGCATCTACATCCGCTGCGGTGCACGTACCAGCGATGCAAGAGGGTGCGGAATTTGTATTAGTAACGCTTGTTGGGGGCGAAATGATGGCAGTGTTGGTAACCTGAGTTTGAGCGTGCGCAACAGAAAAACACAAAAGAAGCAGGGACGGGAATACAACGAGCCCCATCAACCGACGGGCCCAACCACGGGTTCGTAACGAAAGTATTAAAGAGCCCAAAGCTCCTGAAAGGGACAAAAAAACCTTTTAGACGCGCAGAAGAATCACCATAGAGGACGTTGTAGCTGACAAGAATTTTATCGAGGCAGCCAGCAATCGTTACTAGGTGTTTCAGCAAAACAATGCAAAAGTCGGAAAAATAGGTAAAAAGTCACACTTAACCAACACATCGCAACAAGGGATGAAGTTAAAAAATAGAAAACATTCGCAAGTCCATGATTCATAAATGTTTTTTTCTGTATCCTTTGCGTTAGCAGCCATCAGACACAAAGAGAATGCTTGCGATTATATGCATACTTTTAACCTATCTAAAACACAGTAGGTTACAAAGCGAATCGCAATAGAAAAATACACAGACGCTGAGACTGGAGCTATTTTAAAAAGATGCGGCGCATCAAAAGTAACAGTCGTGCGACGAATTTTGGCAACTGACTGGTGACATTTGCAGTGGAAACCGCAAACGAAAAAGCCCCAGAACCCGAAAAGGGCGCTGGGGCGCATAAAGACTGGTGGCCTGGGGCGGAATCGAACCACCGACACAAGGATTTTCAATCCTCTGCTCTACCGACTGAGCTACCGGGCCAAGCCTTCGATTATATAACAGGCGCGGAAGTGTTCTACAAGCCTCGCTTGCCGCGCGTGAGGTCTACGCCCAATTGTTTTAGCTTTCGGTACAGATGGGTGCGCTCTAAACCGGTTTTTTCAGCGACACGGGTCATGGAGCCGCCTTCTTTGGCAAGATGAAATTCAAAATATGCTTTTTCAAACTCGTCTCTGGCATCGCGCAACGGCTTTTCCAGCAGAAAACTCTGCGTGGCTTGCGGGCCGAGCTCGACTGCGACAGGCAGGGTGCTGCCCGTCATAGCGGCTTCAACCGTCAGGTCGGCAGGATTGACGACCGTACCCACGATCACTGGTTTGCGGCCTGCCGCTTTGACCAACCCCTGCTCCACCGCTTTAAGGAGTTTTTGCAATGTGATGGGCTTTTCAAGGAAGGCCATGGCGCCAATTTTGGTCGCCTCTACTGCTGTATCGATGGTGGCGTGCCCACTCATCATGATGACAGGCATGGTGAGCAAGCCGCTTGACGACCATTCCTTCAAAAGCGTCACGCCATCGGTGTCAGGCATCCAGATATCGAGCAGTACCAGGTCCGGCTTACTGCGGTTGCGCGCAGCGCGCGCCTGAGCAGCGTTTTCAGCCAACTCAACCTGATGGCCCTCGTCGTTGAGAATCTCCGAAAGCAGGTCGCGTATGCCCAACTCGTCATCGACCACCAAAATATTTGCCATATTGAATCGTTGCCTGCCAGTTTGCTGAAAGTGTTGTTAGGTCACAACTGCGAATGATAACGATACTTGGGCGCCCGATATGAGACCATCTGTAACACGATTGGAAATATCGACGCGCGCACCGTGCTCGTCGGCAATTTTCTTGACGACGGCCAAGCCCAAGCCAGTACCTTTGACCTTCGTGGTCACATACGGCTCAAAAGCGCGCTTGAGGATGTGTTCAGGAAAACCGGTGCCGTTGTCACGCACCGACAGGCGAACCCGCGACGACGATTTCGAATACTCGGTTCTAACCGTTACCACGGCATGATCTTTACCCTCTTGTGCATCCTGCGCGTTTTGCACGAGGTTATGAATCACCTGCCGCAATTGCTGCGCATCGCCCTTGATCAAGGGCGCATTCAGATCCAACTCTGCTTGTACCGGCACCACTGCGTTGTCGACGCTGTAAAGCTGTATCACGTCGTTGATCAACGCATTCAGATCCACCGGTTTCAACTCGGCAGCGGGCAGTCGGGCATAGTCGCGAAACTCATTGACCAGCCGCTTCATGGCGTCTACCTGATCAACGATGGTTTTGACCGACTTGGTCAACAGCGCTTGCTCAGGTTCGGCCAACTTGCCGCCCAATTTCATTTCCAGGCGCTCGGCGGACAACTGGATCGGTGTCAATGGATTTTTGATCTCATGCGCCAGCCGCCTGGCCACTTCGCCCCAGGCCTGCGCTCGTTGTGCAGAAACCATCTCAGACACATCGTCAAAAACCAACAAAAACTCTTCTGCACCCGGCATTTTGGCGCCGCGTGCAATCAGCGTGATGGCATTGTCGGGCGACCCAGGCATAGCGGTGTTCAACTCAAACGACTGCTGCCACTGCTCAAGACCATGCAGGGCATTCACGTCATTTAAAAATTCAGCAAATTGCGCATTCACGTCTTTGGCGAACAAGCCCAAGCCGGGGACTTCTCCCAGCGACTGTCCGTGATACACCCCCATCGGCGCGCGCAAGATCCGCGTTGCGCCGGGGTTACTCGACAGAATGTGCCCCTGAGCATCCAGCACAATCACGCCCGCGGTGAGATTGTCCAGAATGGTTTGCAGATTGGCCCGCGCGGCGTCAACCTGGCTCATGCTCAACTGCACGGCACTGCGCGCATCGCTCAGCTGCTGCGTCATGTCAGCAAAGGATCGTGTCAAGCCGCCTAATTCGTCTTTGCCCTGCAAGGCCGCCTTGGGCGTCAGGTCGCCAAGTGCCACCTGTCGCACGCCGTCAGCCAGCACCAACAGCGGCTTGGCTAACTGGTTGCCCAACAGCACCGCCAGCAGCACTGCGCTAAATACCGCCAGAAACAAGCTGAGCGTGAGCGTGCCGATATACATTTTGCGCAAGCCGCTTCTGGCCAGTGCCCGCTCCTGGTATTCACGATTCGCCTCTTGCACCGCTATCGCGTTAGCAACAATCCCTGCAGGAATCGCTTGCGTCACCTGCAAATAACGCGGCTCGCTCGTCAGCCCCAGTTTGGCATTGCTGACAATCGCCACCGCAAGAATACGCCCCGAGGGCGTTGCAGCCGGTAACGCTGCCGGGCCGCTAGGTGACTCCTCCAGCCCTTCGATCTGCGTGGCCACCCGCTGGGCTCTGGCATTGCGAAAAAGAGCTGGCGCAGGCCGCTCAGGGTTGATTTTGAAACGCGAATCGCCAACGCTGGCAATCACTTGGCCAGCCGCGGTCCACAGCACCACATCGCTGGCCGACAACTGATCGCGCAGGCGCTCGAGCGCCAGACCCGCAGAAGCATCGGGTGCTTCAGACAATTGCACGGCAGATTGCCGTGTTTTGCTTGCCAAATCAAGCGCCATGGCGTCTAGTGTGGCGCGGCCCAAGTTCAGGCCTGCATCCAACGCGCCCTCAACCTTCACGTCAAACCAGCTTTCAATAGAACGGGAGACAAACTGGTAGGACACCACATAAATCATCAACCCCGGCATCAACCCCACCAGCGCAAAAATCGCCGCCAGCTTGACCAGCAAGCGGCTGCCAAAACGCCCTTGGCGCAGCCGCATGAGCAGGCGCAAAACAATCCAACCAATGACCAGCACCAACAGAGTCGCCACGGCAATGTTGAGCACCAGAAGCCGTCCGTAATTGCGCTCATACAGCTCACGGTTGCCGGTGGCCTGCGTCAGCAAGAACAACAGAACCAGACTAAGCGCCAGCACCGTACCGGCGCCAACCGCCACCGTCCAACGAAAAGCCGGGCTGCTTTTGATGGACGCTGCTTGACCTTTCAGACTCACCTGTCGGCCTCTTTGGTCAGTGGCAATGCCGTCTTGGGTCGGGCACCGAGCAGCAAACGTTCGTTTCGCACAGCAGAAATCGTCCAGTCCCTTTGCCCGGTTACGCCAATCTGAAACGGGCGCGGCAACTGCGACAGGTCAAGACTGAAGCTAAATTCCAGCTTGTGCGTCACATCCGCTTCAACTTCGGTGTTATCGGCAATCCGCCAGCGAGACAAACGCTGCACAGCAGACAACGCTTCGGGCAGGGTGTCATAGTTTTGATTCAAAGTGGCGCGCAAGCCGGCAGAGTTGTTGATCAACCCGGTGACGATGTTGACCCGCCAGCGCCGGGTCAGAGGCTGGTAGGCTAGGCGGATGGTGCGCGTTGCGCTGGCAACCCGTTTGTCTGCCCAATACCAGCGGTTGAGGTAAATGTCGGCTTCCACCACGAAAAACATCGGAATTCCCTTTAACAGGGCGTCTTCTACAACGGTGGGCAAGTCAAACTGCACTATGGCTGACAAATAAACGCCCTCGTCACTGCGCTCAACGCCGAACTGGGTCAGATCCGCAGAACGAGAAACTTGGCAAAAAAGCAACAACGATGCATAAACCAGCCAAGCGGAAAAACGTCCCGCAGCGACATCGATAGCCGTGCCTTTAATTCTTTTGAAGAAGTGCGTAATAAAAACCGTCGTGTTCACGCATCAAATTGTCCGGCATGACAGCCCCCGGCAAGCCTGTTTGCGGCAGTAAATGGCCTGGTGAGGGCATTAATCGGGCGTCGGTGTGGTGCGCAAGAAACGTTTGTATCTGGATGTCACCTTCCGCCCTGAAGACCGAACAAGTGCAATACACCATCGCGCCGCCCGGCTTTAAAAGCCGCCAGAGTGTTTTCAGCAGTTGCGCCTGAATGGCGCCGAGTTGCCCAATATCGGTCGGCCGGCGCAGCCAACGCACATCCGGGTGGCGCCGCACGATGCCGGAGGCGGTACAGGGCGCGTCCAGCAAAATGCCGTCAAAAAGCTGGCCGTCCCACCAATCGCTGGGCTGAGCAGCGTCCCCCACCACGATGTTGGCCTGCAAACCCAGTCGCTGCAGGTTTTGCGCAACGCGCTCGCAGCGGCGGG
This sequence comes from Burkholderiales bacterium, assembly GCA_038204335.1. Classification (GTDB taxonomy): domain Bacteria; phylum Pseudomonadota; class Gammaproteobacteria; order Burkholderiales; family Burkholderiaceae_C; genus Polaromonas. The sequence continues at coordinate 19,269 of JBBRDA010000039.1, read as the reverse complement.
CATCTATGTCCAATGCGGTCACAGCGTTATCACCGAGTTCCAGTAGGTGAGCCGTTTTGCCGCCAGGGGCGGCGCAAGCATCCAAAATGTTGAGCTTTTCGCCCGCTGGCAAAGCATTTAACAGCAAAGGCGCTGCCAATTGCGCCGCGGCATCCTGCACTGAAAAAAGGCCTTCCGCGTAGCCAGGCAAAGACGGCACGGAGACCGCGTGAGCCAGAATCACGCCCTGCTCGCCAACCCGGCTTGCTTCAATATCAATAGCTGCTAGCGCCCGTATGTATTGGTCTACCGTCGTTTTTTTAGTGTTAATACGTAGTACCAGAGGGGCTTTGGCATTGTTGGCACGCAAAATCGTTTGCCACTGCTCGGGGTGGTCTTTGCGCACCCGGTCTATCCACCACTGCGGATGGTTCCACACGGCTTGCGGATTCGCGTCGGTCTTGGCAACCAGCGCATCTCTTTCACGCAAAAACCGCCGCAGACAGCCATTGATGAAACTGGCCTGGTGGGTGGTGGCGTCAGAGCGTTTGGCTGCTTCTACAGCTTGGTCAACCAGCACGAAATCCGAATATGAGGGCGCTGAATTTTCCGACGGGCCGCCCCTAGGAAAATGAGCCCCCTCGGGGGGCAGCGCAGCACACGTAGTGGCAAGCGTGGGGGCGATGTTCTCGTTCCATGCGAGGGCCAGTGCCACACACAACAGCGCGTCAGCCTCGGGGGGTGGCGGCCGCTTGGCCAGTTGCTGACGCAAAGCCTCGGCACGGCCCAGCCAGCGCAGGGCGTGAAAGCCCAGGGCCTGCACACCGGGGCGCAAGTGGTTGTCCACATCTAAAAGCGCTGCCGTCATCGACTGACCGTCCCGCACCGCCAGCAGCAAGCCAGCTGCGCCCTGCAATTGCCGCCAAAGCGGGATTTGGGCGGTTGAAGCGGTGGAAGTGGGGGGGGGCGACTTGTTTTGCATGCGTTGGGCTAAAAAGGCGTGAAAAAGGGTCAAAAAACTGCTTTTTTGACCCTTTTTAGAGACGAAATAAGGCTTTAGCCCAATAAATACGGGCGCAAGCAGCTATAAATAGTATAGCGTATAAATTGCCTGTTCGAGTCTGACGTCAGGCGAGCGAATCGGCCCAGATGTTGCTCGCCCAGTTCAGGGCGTACACGCCTTCCAGCTCGCTGGGCGCAGCGCTCAAGCCACCAGAACCTGCAACGGTTTTAAAGGTCTTTTCAGCCGCTACGTACTCGTGCACGCTGGCCACATGAACCACGTTTTTCTCGTCAATGAAGCTGTAGCAGGTATTGGTCAACATCGGGGCGGGGTTCACGTCCCAGCCCGAAAGTTGCGCCACGATCGCGCTGGCCGCCACTTTGCCGTGGCTGTTGGCCATATGGCCGCTTTTGGGCATGGCCGGCGCGATTTGAATCGAATCGCCAAGCACGTGGACGTCTTTCGCCGCGGTGGACTCAAATGTCAGGTAATTCACGCCGCACCAGCGGTTGTTGGCCTGGTTGTTGAGCCCGGCTTTCACAGCAATCGCGCCTGCCCGCATAGAAGGGATAACGTTCAGCACCGCCGCTTTCACGTCGTCCTGCACGTCAAACTTGACAGTATTCGTTTTCGCATCAACCGCCACGGCCTTGTGCTGCGGGCGGTATTCAACCATGCCTTTGTACTGCTCAGCCCAGACCTTTTTGAACAAGCCGGCCTTGGACGTGACGTCCGGGTTGGCGTCCAATATCAGCACTTTCGACTTGGGCTTGGCCGTTTTAAAGTAACCCGCCACAACCGACGCCCGCTCGTACGGGCCGGGTGGGCAGCGGTACGGCGCTTCAGGAATGGTGATGGCAAACACACCGCCGTCGGGCATTGCTTCTAACTGCTTGCGCAAGGCAACGGTCTCGGCGCCAGCCTTCCAGGCTTGCAATATCTGCCCACTGGCATTGGCCGCCTGCAGGCCCTCAACGCCGCCGAACATCAAGTCCACACCGGGTGAGACCACCAGCTTGTCATACGCAATGACGCTGCCGCCGCGCAAAGTGACGGTTTTTTTGGCGGTGTCGATGTTGTCGGCAAAGTCTTTAACAACCGTGATGCCGTGGTTTTTAGACAGGCCCACATAAGGCGTTGTCAGGTAGTCAATCTTCTTGACGCCGCTGACCACCAAATTAGACATCGGGCAGGACACAAAGGCGTCTTGCGGCTCGATCAGCACCACGTCAATTTTGTAGTCAGACAGCATGCGCACGTATTTGGCAGCCGTAGCGCCGCCGTAACCGCCGCCAATCACCACGACTTTAGCTTTGGACGGGACGCCGCTCATGCTGGCGCAGCCCGACAGGCCTGCGGCACCCAGCAAGCCCAAGGCGGCGGACGATTGCAGGAAGGCACGACGGTTCGATTGAGGATTTGACAAAGTAGTTTTGGTCATGATGTTGTCCCTTTATTTTTTTTGTGCCGCAAAGTAAGTCGCCAGCGTCTCGATTTGCGCGTCGCTGTAGCCCTTGCTGAGCTGATGCATGATGGTGGCGGGGCGGGTGCCGTTTTTAAAGGCGGCCATTTGCGCGATGTGATACGCCTTACCCAGCCCTGCCAGAGATGGCACGGTTGACCCATCAGCCGACTTGCCGTTGGTGCCATGGCAGTTGGCGCAGGTGGCAGCCAGGCTCTTAACGTAGAGCGCATCTTTGCCTGCATCAGCCTGTGCAAAAGCAGTGCTTGACAGGGCAAGCAACGCGGCGGCTGAAACTGCCATCTTGACGGCCATATTCACGGCCAAGGGTTTGATATTCATGATGATTCCATGGGGTTTGATTTAACTCACAATTTAACGCGGTGCGGCCCGTGAGGTATTGGGAGTATCCAGTACTCGACAACAAGTTTGTTTGCAAGGCCATCGAATCGTTTGGGATTTGCTTATGCCCAAAACAGCTTAGAGACCTTGTTGAGGCAGGGCTAGAAAATCGCGTCCGGCTGGGTAGGCGCAACTTCCCGGCTGTCTAAAGCGTCCATCGGGGTGCCGTAAATTCGCCGAATACGCTCGGTGATTGGCGGGTGGGTCGCCAACCAGCGCTCTTGTTCGGGGCCCAGCAGCAGCATGTGCTGTACCGACGGATGCATGGATCTGGCCACCCCGCCTTGGCCCAGCGCCTTGCGCAGCACGCCGCCCAAACCATCTTTGCTGCGGGTAAATTGCACTGCCCGCGCATCGGCCAGGTACTCACGCTGGCGCGAGACCGCCGCCTTCAGCACACGCCCGGCCAGCCAGCCGATGGCGCCGCAAGCCTTGATGGCAAAACCGGGCAACGCGAGAAACGAGCGACGCCCGTCATCACCCGTCTCGCACATGGTGTTGCCCAAATTAAAAATCATTTCCAGCCCCGACACCATGCCCGCCAGGCGCATGTTCAGCCGCATGTCACCCTCACGAATGTGGCTGAATTCATGCGCTACCAGGCCTTGCAGCTCGTCACGGGTCAAGTGGTCAAGAGCGCCTTGGGTCACGGCCACCACGGCATCGTCTTCGTCCCAGCCACAGGCAAATGCGTTGATGCTGTCCACGCGGTCCAGCACCATCGGCGTGGGCGGTTTCATGCTGGCCGCAATGGCAAGCTCGCTGACGATATTGCAAAACTTTTGCTCTCGGTCTTGGGAGCCCAATCGCGACAGCGGTCCTAGCACCTTGGCAGGCCGCGCGCCCACCCGCCGCGCCAACTGCTCACCGCCGCCCGCCAGGTTAGAACTCTCAATCCACCAGCCACCCAACACAAACAGCAGCGTCATGCCGGTGTTGATGTGAAAAAAGTAAGCCGGGAAAGCCGCATCCTGCCAAGCCACCAGGCGCCAAGTGAGCGCCAAAGCTGCATTGACGGCGACAATTAAAACCAGCAGCGTCACGGCAAATAGCAACAACAGTCGAACGGTTTGCGCCCTCGCGTGACGCTGTTCTTCAAAAAAACGCACGGCGAACCTTAGCCAGCCTTACATCGCTATTCGAACTGGCTTGCGCTCCTCAGGACTTTCGGTGGCCTGCAACATTGCCGCCGGTGCAAAGCTGAACAAGCTGGCCACCAGAACCGCCGGAAACTGCCCCTGAGCATTGTTGTAGTCCAGCACGGCGTCGTTAAACGCTTGCCGGGCAAAGGTGACTTTATTTTCAGTACTGGTCAGCTCTTCGCTCAATTCCCGAATGGTTTGGTCGGCCTTGAGCTCTGGGTAGGCTTCGTTCAAGGCAAACAATTGGCCCAGGCTGCTTGACAGCGCCTGCTCGGCAACCGCCAATGTGGTCACGGCCAGCGCATTGGCAGGGCGGCTGCGGGCGTTATCGCTGGCGCTTTTGGCCTGGTTTCTGGCGGTGATGACGGCCTCCAGCGTTTCGCGCTCGTGGCTCAGGTATTTTTTGGCGGCTTCCACCAGGTTGGGAATCAAATCGTAGCGGCGTTTGAGCTGCACGTCGATTTGACCAAAGGCATTGGCGATGGTGTTTTTCAGCCGGACCAGGCGGTTGTAGGCGCCTACAGCCCAAAATATCAGCACAGCCAATATGGCGATAGCAATCAACTGGGTCGGGGTCATGCAGTCTCCTTGGCGTGAACAGATTAAATTCAAGCCAAGAATAACTGGTTTTTGTGATACTTCGAGTAGCTATGCTTTCTATAGCTGCTTGCGCCCGTATTCATTGGGATAAAGGTCGATTTTATTCCTAAAATCGAAGAGAATTTAACCCCTGGCGCGCTGGTACAGCGCCTGCACCTTGGGCACGTTGGCTTGGAGCTGCTGGATTCGCTGCGGTCCTGACGGGTGGGTGGACAAAAAGCTCGGCCCGCCAGCGCCACCACCGGCTTTGCCCATCTTTTCCCACAGACTGACACTGGCTTGCGGGTTATAGCCGCCGCGAGCAGCCAACTCTAGCCCCACCAGGTCAGCATCGGTTTCGTCTTCGCGGCTGAATTTCAGTGTCAGCAGTTGCGTGCCCAAGCCGGCAGCCACGTCGCCAAGCTGGCCTAGGCCGAACAGCTGCGCCCCCAAGGAAAACAGCATGCCAGTGCCTTGGCTTTTGGCAATTCGGGCCCGGGCGTGTTCACGCAGGGCGTGGGCCATTTCGTGCCCCATGATCATGGCTGCTTCGTCGTCGCTCAATTGGAGCTGGTCAAGGATCCCGGAGTAAAAAGCAATTTTTCCGCCTGGCATGCAAAACGCGTTGATCTGTTTGCTGCCCAACAAATTGACCTCCCACTTCCAGCCTTTGGAGCGGTCGTTCCACTGCGCGGTTTGCGGCACCAGCTTGGTGGCAATGCGCTGAAGCCGCTGCAATTGTGGGTTGCCGGGAGGGGCCAGCGCACCTTTTGAACGGGCATCCGCCAGCAACTGGGCGTACTGCTGGGAGGCTGCGACTTCAAGCTCTTCAGCCGGCACCAGCCTGCGCACGCTGGATGAGGGGCCAACATCGACCTGCGCAAGCGCAGGTGCTGTCACAGCCACCGTACCCGCAGCCAATAAAAATGCTCGGCGGCTGGACCAAGCGGATGATTTAGCCTCACATACGAAACACATGGCTTAATAATAGTCACAAATTATTGAAGCCGCGTCAGATATAACCCCGTCCCCTGCTCCTTTTACCGCTCCTTCACCGAACGTTTACCCACCACACCCACCAAAATGTCAGAAGAAACCGTGTTCGAGGCCAGTGCGAAAGTGAAAAAACCGTGGCGCGAAGTGTTTGCCGTTTACGCCGAACCGGCCACGCTGCGCATGCTGCTGCTGGGCTTTTCAGCCGGGCTACCGCTGCTGCTGGTATTTGGCACACTGAGCTTTTGGCTTCGCGAAGCCGGTATCAACCGCACCACCATTGGTTACCTGAGCTGGGTTGGCCTGGCTTACGCCTTTAAATGGGTCTGGGCGCCACTCGTGGACCGGATGCCGATACCGGTACTCACGCGCTTGCTGGGACGGCGGCGCAGCTGGCTGCTGGTGTCGCAACTGGTCATCATCAGCGCATTGATCGGTATTGGTCTGACCGACCCGCGCCTGGCGCTCACGCCTGTCGTTTGGTGCGCGTTGGCAATTGCCTTTGGCTCGGCCACGCAAGACATAGCACTTGACGCCTACCGCATTGAATCCGCCGACACCGACCGCCAGGCTGCGCTGGCAGCGGCTTACCAAACCGGCTACCGCATCGCGATGATTTGGGCCGGCGCGGGCGCGCTGTGGATTGCCGCGCGTGCTGAAGTGAGCGGCGTGGTGGGCTACCAGCAAGGCGCGTGGCAAACCGCTTATTGGGTCATGGCGGCATCAATGCTCCTGGGCGTTGCTACGGTGCTGCTGTCGCCTGAACCTGCCATGCGGCTGATACCGCCCGCACGCAATGCAGCTGAGTGGCTGAAAAGCGCACTGGTTGAACCTTTTGCCGACTTTTTGCGCCGCTACGGCAAGCAGGCGATTTTGATTCTCGCCTTGATTGCCATTTACCGCATCAGCGACGTGGTGATGGGCATCATGGCTAATCCGTTTTATGTCGACATGGGCTACACCAAGGACGAAGTAGCGGCGGTGACCAAAATCTACGGCGTCATCATGACGCTGGTGGGCGCCTTCATGGGTGGTGTGCTGGCCATGCGTTACGGGGTGATGAAGGTGCTGATGCTGGGCGCGATTTTGAGCGCAGGAAGCAACCTGCTGTTTGCTTGGCTTAGCGGCCGTGGTCATGACGTGTTGGGGCTCACGTTTGTGATTTCTGCTGACAATTTGTCCAGCGGTATTGCGTCGGCGGCGTTTATTGCTTATCTGTCGAGCCTGACGAATATCAACTATTCAGCCACCCAGTACGCGCTTTTCAGCTCGATGATGCTGCTGTTGCCCAAGTTTTTAGCGGGCTACTCGGGCAAGTATGTCGATACCTTCGGCTACGCGAATTTTTTCACCGCAACAGCGCTGCTTGGCGTGCCGGTGTTGCTGCTGGTTTGGCTGGCATCGCGCATGCAAGCGCCCAAACCGGCCCCTTAGTCGCAAATAGTCCGACAGATCATTTACCCCATCTTTACCCAAGCAACAAACCTGCTTGCCCCAACCCGAGGAGGATGACCGCATGACCCAACAACACCTGCTAATGATTGAGGACGACACCCGGCTGGCGACCATGGTGGGCGAATACCTGCGCCAGTCTGGCTACGCTTTTGCCCACGCGGCCGACGCCACCAGCGGCCTCGAAGCGCTGCAAGGCTCACCGCCTGACTTGGTCATTCTCGACCTCATGCTGCCTGACATGGACGGGCTGGAGGTATGCCGCCGCATCAAGGCAGGTAACCCGGCAATTGCCGTGCTGATGCTGACCGCCAAAGGCGACCCGATGGACCGCATCGTCGGCCTGGAAATTGGTGCCGATGACTATTTGCCCAAACCTTTTGAACCGCGCGAGTTGCTGGCCCGAATACGCGCGGTTTTGCGCCGCGGTGCGGAGGCCGCTCCCAGCGACAGTGGCGCGCGCAAAACCATCCGCTTCGGCTCGCTTGAAATTGACCGCGACGCGCGTACCGTCACGGTGTCTGGCAAGCCCTGTGATTTAACGTCCTATCAGTTTGATTTGCTGGTCGCGCTGAGTGAACGCGCAGGCCGGGTGCTAAGCCGCGACCAGATCATGGAAGCCGTGCGCGGCCGCGAACTAGAGGCCTTTGACCGCTCGATTGACGTGCACATGGGCCGTATACGCAACGCCATTGAAGTCGATGCCAAAGACCCCAAACGCATCTTGACCGTGCGCGGCGTCGGCTATGTGTTTGCCAAGCAGCAGGACTAAAGCAGGATGAATCTCTGATGTGGTCGCGTTTTACATCCAAGCTTTACGTTCGCATCTGGCTGGCAGTGGTGGCCACCGTAGCGGTGCTGACGTTCGCTGTGGCGGGCGCTTGGCGCGCCACCCGCGAACTGCCACAAATGCCGATTCGCGACATTCTGGTTCGCAACGACGCCGGTGAGGTCATCGGCACCGCGCAAACCAAACCCGGACGCAGGTACGCCGATGGCCTAGAGTTTGACGTCATCACCAAAGACGGGCAACGGCTTCACATGCTGCTGCCCCGACCGCCCCGCCCACCTGGCCCAATGGGCGGACGGGACAACCCCATGACCCGACTTCCTTTCGGTTTTGGTATCGGTTTTGGCTGGATGCTGGGATTGGTGGGTTTAGCCGTAGCATTGGGTAGCTACCCCATCATCAGGCGACTGACCATGCGGCTGGAGTCCCTGCAACGCGGCGTAGAGCGCTGGGGCACGGGCGATTTGTCGACCCGTGTGAGTGTCGACGGCAACGATGAAGTGGCCTTTCTTGCGCAAAGATTTAACCAGGCTGCGCAGCGCATTGAAACGCTGCTGAACTCGCACAAATCGCTGCTGGCCAATGCATCGCATGAACTGCGTTCACCATTGGCGCGTATTCGCATGAGTCTTGAGCTGATGAATCTTCAGGCCGATTCGCCCCAGCGAATTGAGATTGCACGCAGCATCACTGAACTGGACCAACTGATTGACGAGATCTTGCTGGCCAGTCGCCTGGACGCCCGGCAAGCCGGTAACGAGCTTGTCGAGCCATTCGAGATGCTTGATCTGACCGGGCTGGCGGCCGAAGAATGCGCGCGCGCCAATGCTGAACTGGGCATCTCAACCACCGGCCAAAGCCTTGTTGTGAACGGCTCTGCCCGCTTGCTGCGCCGGCTGATGCGCAACCTGCTTGAAAACGCCAAGCGCTACGGTGGCCAAGGCGACGTGACACTCGAGCTGACGCAAAATCGCCAGGGCACCCAAGATACAGCGGTGATCACGGTCCACGACCGTGGCCCCGGGGTTCCCTTGGCTCAACGCGAGCGTATCTTTGAACCGTTTTACCGCCTGCCCGGCGCCAGCGAGCGCGATGGCGGCGTCGGCTTGGGGCTGGCGCTGGTCAAGTCGATCAGCGAGCGCCACGGCGGCTCGGTGCGCTGCGAGGCCAGGCCTGGCGGTGGTGCGACTTTTGTCGTCGAACTTCCGATCCAACCGCTCTAAAGGTTTTGCGCAGCAGCGTGGTGACGCAAACCACTGAATTCGTCTGTAAACCCGCTTTCTCCTCTAATTAGAGGATGTGCAGCACAGGCATAAAGCGGCATGATCTCCATGTTGCTGTCACAACCTGTCGGCAAAACACTTGGGAATCCCACTAGGGAAACATCCAGTCGATCTCCCAACGACGCCTTCTGTCAAAAGAAGGCTTTTACAAGGCCACCGCGAGGTGGCCTTTTTTTTGCGTCTTTGCCCAGCGCGATACCGGTTTACACTGAATTGGGATTGCGCCAATCGTCTGAAATCAAACCGAGTGAGACTACTTTGCGTCAACTGAAAGCTGCCGTCACCGCGTTGATAGCCGCCGCAGGACTTTGTTTTACTGCGCAAGCCCAAGCGCCGCTGGATATTCGAATGGCTCTGGTCATCGGCAACTCTGCCTATCCAGGCTCGCCACTGCTCAATCCCGTCAACGACGCTCGTGCAATTGGTGACGTATTGCGACGCCTCGGTTTTAACGTGGTGACACTTGAAAACGCTCAACGATTGGAAATGGCCCAAGCGGTTGCCGACATGCGCAATGCTCTCAAAGGTAAACAGGGCGTCGGCATGCTGTACTACGCGGGCCACGGCGTTCAGTTGGATTGGCTCAACTATATGGTGCCAGTCAATGCGCGCGTCAGAAAATCCGACGACGTACCTGGTCAAACCGTGGGAGTCAGCAGCGTGCTGGACGCCTTCAAGGAGGCTGGCAACCGCATGAATATTCTGGTGCTGGACGCTTGCAGGGACAACCCCTTTGACGACAAGCTTGCCACCAAAGGCCTGGCGCCGATTGATGCGCCGCCGGGGACTTTCATGGCCTTTGCGACTTCTGCGGGCAACGTGGCAGAAGATGGCGATGCCGCGTCGGGCAACGGACTGTACACCCAGTTTTTGCTACAGGAGCTCAAAGCACCAACTGCCCGCCTTGAGGACGTGTTCAAACGCGTCAAACTGCAGGTGCGCCAGAAAAGTGAAGGACGGCAAGTCCCAACAGACAGCTCTAACCTCGACGAAGAGTTCAGCTTTTCAGGCGGGTTTTCCAAAGTGGCGCGTCTGTCTGAGTCAGCCAGAATCGAGCGCTACCAGCTCGAAAAGGCGGCTTGGGACCGGATCAAGGGTTCACAATCCGCCGATGATTTTTTTGCGTTTTTGCGGTTGTACCCCAACGGATTCATCAGTGAGATCGCACAGTTTCGAGTTGATCAACTCAAAACGCTTTTGCTGGTTCCCCAACCGGCGCGGGACGGACTGGTCACGCTGGCCAGCGGCAAAAACCGGTTTTCTTTAGGCGATGAATACACGCTGATCACGACAGACCTGATCACCAAAATTGTGCGCAGCGAAGCGCAAAAAGTCACCTTTGCCGACAGCCAGCGGGTCGAGATCAACAACGGGGTGACCGTTTACGACCAGATGGGAGGCTTGATCAAAGACGATTCAGGGGTCAAAGACCCAGCCATGCTGCTAGTGCCTGCTGACATTGCCTTAGGCAAGCAGTGGCGGTCGTCGTTCCAAAACCGCATCAGCCAGTTTGACGCCCGAACCTATATCGATTTCAAAGTGGTCAGCCTGCAAGATCTGGACATTGCAGGAACCCTCGTGAAAGTCTACAAGGTTGACATGTCCGGCTTTGCCACCATCAACGGCTTTACTGCCTCTTTTAAAGGTACCGCGTGGATCGAGCCGCAAACCATGCGGTTGGTGCGCTACGACCGCGAAGTAAGCTACAGCGGCAGCTTGCTGGACGCTACCCGCATTGAGGTGACGAACTACAGACCTGCGCGACGGTCCTGATTCAGGACTGCGCCTGCAACCTGTTCTGGTGTGATGTCATTCAGGCAACGGGTGTGACCCAGAGGACATTCGCGCTCAAAGCAAGGCGCGCAATCTAGCGGCGGCTGGTAGGCGCTATCGCTTTTCAGCCAAATAACAACCGCCTTGTCGCTCAGCGGCGGTGTGTGTAGCGGGCTGCTAGAGCCAAAAATCGCGACTTGACGGACGCCCAAAGCGGCGGCAACATGCATCAAGCCTGAGTCATTAGTTACTATCAATTGACTAGCTGCCTGCACCCGTATCGCTTGGGCTAGCGTCGTTTTTCCTGCCAGATTCAGGCAGTTTTTCGCTTTGTCGGCGATCTCTGCACACAAATCTGCCTCTTTGCCCGAGCCGAGCAGCACCACCGGGCCGTCCAATTGATTCGCGAGCGCAGCGTAATGCGCTGCGGGCCAGCGTTTGGCGGGGCCGTACTCGGAGCCTGGTGCAAACACGGTATACGCGCCGCGTATCAAGCCGAGTTCAGCCAGTGTTTGATTGATATCTGCGCCGTTGACATGCAACTGCGGGCGGTCCGTTTCCAGACCGGCCTCACCGCTCAGCGCTGAATAAAAAGCCACCATAGGCGGCTTGTTTTTTGGGTTTTTCAGGCGGTGCGTCAACAGCCCGATGCGCGCTTCACCCAAGTAGCCCACACGTTTGGGGATGCTGGCCAGAAACGGCAGAAGCGCGCTTTTCAGGGAATTGGGCAGTACGTAAGCGGTGTCAAATTGCCCTTCAATCCGCTTGGCAATGCTGCGCCGCGCCTTGAATTGCAAACCACCGTGCGCAAATGGAAATTCAATCACCTCAGCGACCTGCGGCATCGCGCGGTACACCGGCGCCACCCAAGGCAGCGCACCCACAGTCAGATGCTCACCACGAGCGGCCAGACGACGCATGAGCGGCTCGGTCATCACTGCGTCGCCGATCCACTGCGGAGCAATAACGAGAGAGCGGATCAAAGCATTCTCTTAATTGGGGTCAGACTCCAATTAATTCGACCAACTTCAGTGATGCGCACCGACGTGTTCGCCTTCTTTGAGCGCATACACCGTGCCGCAATACGGGCACTTGGCCTGACCCGTGCGAGCCACGTCCAAATAGACCTTCGGGTGGCTGCTGTGGATTTCCATGTGCGCTTTGGCGCTGGGGCAGTACACGCCGCCTTGGGCATTGAGATCAGCTGCCAGCAGCTCGATGTGGGATGAGGTGGTCATACGCGATTCCGGCTCAGACCTTGGCGAGCCATGAGGCGTACTTTGGATTGCGACCATTCACAATATCAAAGAACGCCGCCTGGATCTTCTCTGTGATGGGGCCGCGCGACCCAGCGCCGATTTCAACCCGGTCCAGCTCCCGAATCGGCGTCACCTCGGCTGCAGTACCCGAGAAAAACGCTTCGTCAGCGATGTAAATTTCGTCGCGGGTGATGGCCTTTTCCTTCAACTCAATACCCAAATCCTTGCAGATAGAGAAGATGGTGTTGCGGGTGATGCCGTTCAATGCACCAGCGCTAGAGTCTGGCGTGTAAACCACGCCTTTGCGCACCACAAACACGTTTTCGCCCGCTCCTTCCGACACAAAGCCTTGCGGATCCAGCAACAGCGCTTCGTCGTAGCCCTCGTCGGTGGCTTCCATGTTGGCCAGAATCGAATTGGTGTAATTGCTCACCGCCTTGGCGTGAATCATGGTGATGTTGACATGGTGACGCGTGAAGCTGGAGGTTTTAACGCGGATGCCGCGCTTCAAACCTTCGTCCCCCAGATACGCACCCCACGGCCAGGCGGCAATCATTAAGTGGATTTTGTTGCCCTTGGGGGACACGCCCAGCTTTTCAGAGCCGATCCAAGTCAGCGGGCGGATATAGCAGCTGGGGAGTTTGTTGTCACGCACCACAGCCAGCGTGGCCTGCATCACTTCTTCTTGGCTAAACGGAATCTTCATGCGCAAAATTTTGGCGCTGTTGAACAGCCGCTCGGTGTGTTCTTCGAGCCTGAAGATGCCGGTGCTGCCGTCTTGAAGTTTGTAAGCGCGTACGCCTTCAAAAGCGCCGCAGCCGTAATGCAGCGTATGCGTCAGCACATGGATTTTGGCGTCACGCCACTCGACCATCTGGCCATCCATCCAGATCTTGCCGTCGCGGTCTTCCATGGATTGAGGTGCTGCTGTTGTCATGCTTGTCCTGTGTGTAAGAATTCTTGAAAAACCTGATTTTACGATTGCTCGGTGGGCTGCGGCCTATAAAGCACATGGTGCGCCAGCTTGCCGCCTACAAAGGTGCAGGTCACGACGGACTGGCTGCCGTCTTTCCATTCAAAGACTTCGGGCTGCTCGCCCTTGATGGACTTTAAGAGCCCCAGTGCGCGTGTCATGGCCACGACATGCAGAAGAGTGGCACCTAGCTTGAGTTTGGCATTCAGCATGACAGCGCTGTCAACAAAGCCAATGGGACGATTGGCAGCGCGCTTTAACACTTGCATCATGCGGGAAAAGTGCAGCAGAATACCGAACACCAGCACCGTGACGACTGCGGCGATACCGGCCCAACCGTAAGAGCGAAACGCCAGCACAGCGGCGCCAACAATGGCCAGAGGAATCAGGATTTTTTGCAAGTTCATGGCGCCATTTTAGACGTTGCCGGGGCTTTTCAGACCCGATTCAGGCCATTTTTAGGTATGTTTTAAGGCTGTAGACCAATAAATACGGGCGCAAGCAGCTATAAATAAAATAGCAATTTGACAGCTTACTGTAGGCTGCGCACCACTTCCAGCGCCTGCTCGATGCGCTCGACCGCGTGAATCGTCAGCCCTTCAAAGGCTTTGTCATTCTTTTTGGGCGCGTTGGCTTTGGGCACGATGGCGATGCTGAAACCTAGTTTTGCAGCTTCTTTCAGGCGCTCTTGGCCGCGCGGCGCGGGGCGCACCTCCCCCGCCAAACCGACTTCACCGAATGCGATAAAACCTTTGGGCAACGCTTTGCCGCGCAAGCTGGAAGTGATCGCTAACATCACCGCCAAGTCAGCCGCTGGCTCGCTGATGCGCACGCCACCCACAGCATTGACAAACACGTCTTGGTCCATGCAGGCCACGCCGGCGTGGCGGTGCAGTACGGCCAGTAGCATGGCCAGGCGGTCTTTGTCCAGCCCCACCGACAAGCGCCGGGGCGAGGGCCCGCCACTGTCAACCAGCGCCTGAATCTCCACCAGCATGGGCCGCGTGCCCTCCAGCGTTACCATCACGCAGCTGCCGGGTACGGGTTCTGAATGCTGGCTTAAAAAGATGGCGCTGGGATTGCTGACGCCTTTCAGGCCCTTTTCAGTCATCGCGAAAACGCCGATTTCATTGACGGCGCCAAAGCGGTTTTTAATCGCCCGCACGAGGCGAAAGCTGCTGTGTGTGTCGCCTTCAAAGTACAGCACCGTATCGACCATGTGCTCCAGTACCCGCGGGCCAGCCAAAGCACCTTCTTTGGTGACGTGGCCCACCAACACGATGCAGATGCCGCTGGATTTGGCCATGCGCGTCAGGTGCGCCGCGCATTCGCGCACCTGAGCCACTGAGCCAGGGGCTGACGTGAGCTGGTCTGAATACACAGTTTGAATCGAATCAATGACGGCAATCGTGGGCTGGGTCCCCTCTAAAGTCGCCAGAATTTTTTCAAGCTGAATTTCTGCCAGTACCTTGACTTGCGAGCCTTCCTGGCCGAGGCGGCGCGAACGCAGTGCGATTTGCGCGCCGCTTTCCTCACCTGTGACGTACAGAGTAGATTGCCCAGCGCGCTGCAAAGAATCAAGCGCCTGCAACAGCAGCGTTGATTTACCAATCCCCGGATCACCGCCAATCAACACCACACCGCCTTCCACAATACCGCCGCCAAGCACGCGGTCCAGCTCGTCGTGGCCGGTGGGCGTGCGCTGCATGTCAGTGGCGTCAATGTCGGCCAGCGTCGTCACTTCAGACAGCTTGGCCAAGCCCTGATGCTGGTTGCTGTAACGGTTTTTGGTGGGCGCAGCGCTTTCAGCCACGCCCTCGACCAGCGTGTTCCAGGCGTTGCAGTGCGGGCACTTGCCCAGCCATTTGGGGCTGGTGCCGCCACATTCCGTGCAGGTGTGGATAGTTTTGTCTTTGGCCATAGGCGGAGTTTACTGGGTTTATTCACAGTCAGGGTAAGTTCTAACGCTGTTGCCGCCGCAAAATTGGTCCAATCATTTAATATATTAAATAATCTGATGGCGACACCTTTTATTCACCGTAACCTGCCAAAGCTGCTGCTGCAAGCGCGCGAGTCCGTCATGGCGCACACCCGGCCGGGCCTGCGTCAGAACGGCCTGAGCGACCAACAGTGGCGGGTGTTGCGTGTGCTGGGTGAAACCGGCGCGATGGAAACCGGGCATATCGCTAGGCAGGCGCTGATTCTTGGCCCTAGCCTGACAGGCGTGCTGACCCGCATGGCGCGCGACGGCCTGATAGAGCGCACGCAAGACCCGCAAGACCAGCGCCGCACGGTGGTTGCGCTGACTGAAAAAGGCCGGACGCTGGTTGAAAAACTCGCGCATTTGATTGAAACCCACTACGCGCTCATGGAGCAGTCGCTGGGCAAACAAAAGTTAGCCCAGTTGTATGTATTACTAGATGCCGTGATTGAAGTGGAGCAACCCGCATGACGAATGGACTCAGCTACCGACCAAAAGGCACGGTGTACGGCACGCTGCTGAACTTCAAAGCAGAGCGCGCTGCCATGGCTGAGCAGATGACCGAGCCGCCCTACAAAGCGCCACCGCAAGCGCCAGTTTTATTCATCAAAACCGCCAACACCCTCAATGCCAGTGGCGGCGTGGTTCAAGTGCCTGCCAATGTGTTAAAAATCGAGATTGGTGCCACTTTTGGGATGGTTATTGGTGCTTTAGACCAATCAAAATATGCGCAAGCAGCTCCTATAAATATAGCAAATTGGATTGCCGGTTTTGTCTTGATGAATGACTTGTCGATACCCCACACCAGCTTTTTCAGGCCACCGGTCAAGTTCAAATGCTTGGATGGGTTTCTGGGTGTTGGCTCGCAGCTCGTCACCCCTGACGTAGCTGGCGACCCAGCTCAGTTCAAGCTAGAAGTGCGCATCAACGGCGAGTTGAAGCAAAGCATAGATTTTGCAAATCTGCACCGCGATGCATTAAAGCTGCTGCAAGACGTGAACGAATTCATGAAATTGCAAGCCGGAGATGTATTGATGTTGGGTGGTGATGCGGACAGGCCGCTGGCTCAAGTAGGCGACCGTATCGAGATCAGCGCGACGGGTATGCCTGCGTTCGGCACGCTGAGCCACACTTTGGTAGCGGAATCAGCATGAAACACGCCATCGTCCAATTCGAGGGTGCGATTCACAACGCGGTGGAAAGCGACCGCCAGTTGTTGTTGGCAGATGGCAGGCGTGTAGCGCAAGACGCTGTCATCTGGCTACCCCCGCTACAACCTGTACCCCAAGCAAGAACCATCCTGGCGCTGGGCCTGAACTACGCCGACCACGCCAAAGAGCTTGAATTCAAAGCACCCAACGAGCCGCTGGTGTTTGTGAAAGGGCAAGCCAGCTTGATCGGACACCGGGCCTTCACACACCGCCCCGCTGGTGTGAAGTTCATGCACTACGAATGCGAGTTGGCCGTAGTGATTGGCAAAACTGCAAAACGAGTCAAATCAAGCGACGCCTATGACTTTATCGCAGGCTACACCGTGGCCAACGACTACGCGATACGCGACTATTTAGAGAACTGGTACCGCCCCAATCTGCGCGTCAAAAACCGAGACACCTGCACACCGCTGGGCCCGTGGCTGGTCGATGCCCAAGACATTGCCAACCCGATGGCGCTCAAACTGCAAACCACCGTCAACGGCAAAGTTACGCAGTCGGGCAACACGGCAGACATGATTTTTAACGTGCCGTTTCTCATCGAATACTTCAGCAGTTTTATGACGCTGCAACCTGGTGACTTAATTTTGACGGGCACGCCTGATGGCGTGGTGGATTGCCAGCCGGGCGATGTAGTCGTGACTGAAATTGAACATGTAGGCGCATTGATGAATACGATAAAGGCAGTATGAAAATTAACCACCTGATCAACGGCAAGTCATTAACGTCAACTGACTACTTTCAAACAATCAACCCAGCCACGCAAGAAGTACTGGCTGAAGTGGCTTCGGGTGGCGCGCAGGAAGTCAATGCCGCCGTAGCAGCCGCCAAAGCCGCCTTCCCCAAATGGGCGGGCATGCCCGCACCGCAGCGCGCCAAGTTGATTCGCAAACTGGGCGACTTGATAGCCGCCAATGTGCCTGAAATTGCGCAAATGGAAACCAACGACTGCGGGCAAGTGATTGCGCAAACCGGCAAGCAGCTCATCCCGCGTGCGGCTGACAATTTTTATTACTTCGCTGAAATGTGTACCCGGGTTGACGGCCACACCTACCCGACTGAAACGCATTTGAACTACACGCTGTTCCACCCGACGGGTGTTTGCGCGCTGGTGTCGCCGTGGAACGTGCCTTTTATGACCGCAACATGGAAGGTTGCGCCTTGCTTGGCTTTTGGCAACACGGCGGTTTTGAAAATGAGTGAGATGTCGCCCATGACCGCTGCGCGTTTGGGCGAGCTGGCGCTGGAAGCGGGCATACCGCCCGGCGTGTTGAACCTGGTACACGGCACAGGCAAAGACGCTGGCGAGCCGCTGTGTACACACCCTGATGTGCGGGCGATTTCATTCACCGGGTCAACCGCCACCGGCAACCGCATTGTTCAGACAGCGGGCTTAAAGAAATTCAGCATGGAGCTGGGCGGCAAGTCGCCATTTGTGATTTTTGAAGATGCTGACTTAGGCCGCGCGTTGGACGCGGCGATCTTTATGATCTTCAGCAACAACGGCGAGCGCTGCACGGCGGGCAGCCGTATTTTGGTTCAGCAATCCATCTATGCTGACTTCGTCGCCAAGTTTGTCGAACGCGCCAAACGTATCACGGTGGGCGACCCTCTGGATGAAAAAACCATTGTGGGCCCGATGATCTCGCAAGCGCACTTGGCCAAGGTGCGCAGCTATATTGAGCTGGGCGGCAAAGAAGGTGCAACGCTGTTGTGCGGCGGGCTGAAAGCACCTGATTTGCCCGCACGGGTCGCAAAAGGCAACTACGTTTTACCCACGGTATTTGCTGATGTTGACAACCGCATGCGCATTGCACAAGAAGAAATATTCGGCCCTGTCGCCTGCTTGATTCCATTCAAAGATGAAGCGGATGCGATCGAAAAAGCCAATGACATTCAATACGGCTTGTCCAGTTATGTGTGGACAGAAAACATTGGCCGTGCACACCGGGTAGCTGCAGCAGTTGAAGCAGGCATGTGCTTTGTTAATAGCCAAAACGTGCGCGACTTGCGCCAGCCGTTTGGCGGCACCAAAGCCAGCGGCACCGGGCGTGAAGGCGGCACTTGGAGCTACGAAGTGTTTTGCGAGCCGAAAAATGTTTCAGTGTCGATGGGCAGCCACCACATACCGCATTGGGGAGTTTGAGCATGGGAACCTTAGCACTCGCCGCCAAAATCACCCACGTGCCCAGCATGTACCTGTGCGAGTTCCCTGGCCCCAACTTTGGCAAGCGTGATTCAGCGGTAGCGGGCCACAAAGAAATTGACCGCCGCTGCCGTGCGCTGGGTGTCGACACGTTGGTGGTGTTTGACGTGCATTGGCAGGTCAACAGCGAATACCACATCAACTGCGCGCCGCACTTTAAGGGCACGTACACCAGCAACGAGCTGCCGCACTTTATTAAAAATATGCCGTACGACTACCCGGGCAACCCAGCGCTGGGGCACATGATCGCCGACGTGGCCAATGAGATGGGCGTGAAATCACGCGCGCATTCAGACACCACGCTGGAGCTGGAGTACGGCACGCTGGTACCGATGCGCTACATGAATCTTGACAAGCATTACAAGGTAATTTGCGTCAGCGGCTGGTGCGACTGGCATGACTTGAAAGAAAGCGAGCGCTTTGGCTTGGCGGTGCGCCGCGCGATTGAAGAGCGCTATGACGGCACAGTCGCCGTGTTTGCCAGCGGCAGCTTGTCGCACCACTTTGCAGACAACGGAAAAGCACCCGAATATGCGTTTAAAACCTACAACGCTTTTTTAGAACAAATTGATTTGCGCGTGGTAGAGCTGTGGCAGCGCGGCGAACATGCGACCGTTATCGACATGCTGCCGATGTACGCCGACAAGTGTTGGGGCGAAGGAAAAATGCACGACACCGCCATGCTATACGGCTTGCTGGGTGGTTCGACCTATGCAGAAAAGGTCGAGGTGGTGACGCCGTACTTTGGCTCTAGTGGCACCGGGCAGATCAATGCTATTTT
>JBBRDA010000038.1:0-24766 GCA_038204335.1 Burkholderiales bacterium | reverse complement strand
TCCCGCAAGCGGCGCACGCTGTAATCTGCATAACGCTCGTCTTTCACGGGCAGCAAATTGCGGTCTTCGGCGTAAAACAAAAACAGCAGGCGGTACAGCAGTACCAGCGCGGCTTCGCGCACTTCGTCAAGGTATTCACGGGTGTACTGAGGGCGCTTGAACTGGCCGTAGCCGACTTCCTGCGTTACCGCATGCAAATCCCCGCGTGCCAGCGCGTCGGCCAGTTGCGGGAAGACTTCACCAAACACCCGGGCGCCCAAGTCTTGCGAGACTTTTTCTTCATACAGGCGCGCTTCGTTCAGGGCGTAGGCGTGCAGCGTGCGGCCGGTACTGTCCCAAGCCTGGGGCAAAAAGGCGCTGCGGCTGAAGAACAAGTAAAACAGCCGCAGCGCGTGTTGGGGTTTTATCTCATCAGAATCACCTTGAACACCGGCCAGGCCTAGTGCGCCAGCCAGGTCAATTTCAAAAAACTCTTCAGCGCGGGAGCGGGCGTCTTGCCAGTACAAGCGCCACACTGCGCCGTTGGTCAGCATGCCCCACTTGATGGCGCGGTCTGACGCGACGTCAACCCGGCTCAGGTAGCGCAGCATTTGCGACGAAGGGGCATCTGGGTCAAAAACGTCTTGGCCGTCGCCCCGGTCTAGCGGGCGCAGCCAGCGTTTGGCCTCCAGAATGGCCAGGCCGTGACGGTAGCGGCGGTCGTCTTTTGCCTCAGCCACCGCTGCGGCCTTGGCGGCAGGGCTGGCAAACAACAGGCAGTCGGGTACGGCCTCGCGGCCTTTGGGGTCGGTGTTGACTTGCGGCAGGTAGTCGTCGGCCCAGCCCAGCAAAGCCAGGGTCTTGTTGATGACCAGTTGCTCGGTTTGCGCCTCGTTGATGGTGGACGAGGCGCTAAGGCCTTTGAACACACCTTCTAAGTCAACCCGAAAAGCGGCAAAAGCGGCGTCGCTGAAGGCTTGATAAGCGGGGGTGCCCTGCACGCCACGGGTCAAAAAATCTTGGGTAAAGAGTTGCCCTTGCATGGCTGGGTGTGTGGCTGGTCTGAAATGGTGTTTTAGGGGCTACGCAGAGTGTAAAGGCCGGATGGGGCAGGATGGGGCTGGCTTGGCGCGGCGTTGGCAACGGGCGGCTAGTGGAGAGGCAGACACGACCACAGGCAAACTGCTATGTTTTTAGGAGCTGCCTGCGCCCGTATTTATTGGGCAAAAGGCTGTTTTTATACCTTAAAACAGGCAAAAACCGGCGCCAAGGTGCAAAAAGTAAACCAAAAAAGGCCTTAAAACAGGCTGAATGACTTGAAAAAGGCCGATTTTAGGAGTCTTTTAGGGCTCTAGCCCAATTAATGCGGGCGCAAGCAGCTATTTATTTAATAGCGGTTCTAACCCTTTAAACCTTCGCGCACAGTTGGGTAGCGCAGCCTCAAGCGCAGCTCGGTCTTCAGCCGCTGATTGTTCAACCGCCTCGATTCGCCCATAAAACTCAGTTGCATAGCGGGCAGTTGCACGTTGGCGTCTGCGCGGGAAACACGTGGCGGACAGGGCAAGCCGTACAGGTCTGCAGCCATGTCAAAGTAGTCGCCCATCTTCAAATCAGTGTCGTCGCTGGCGTTGGTGATGCGCTGCGGCTTGCCCCGCCGCAGGGCTGCCAGGCAGGCGCGCGCCAAGTCGTCGGAATGAATGTGATTGGTGTAAACGTCTTCGCTTGCCGCCAATACCGGCGTGCCTTTGAGCAAGCGCCCGCGCGGTGTGCCGCCTTCCCGGTCGGGTGCGTATATGCCGGGAATGCGCAAAACGTGAACTGGCACGCCCGTGCCGCGGCCAAACCAGCGCAGTTGCGCTTCAGCATCGACACGCCTGTGGGCTCTTGATGTCTCAGGATTCACTTGCCGCGTCTCAGAGACCCACTGACCATTGCAGTCGCCGTACACACCGCTGGTGGAGCCGTACACCAGCGCTTGCGGCAGTCCGCGCCGTCGCAGAGCGAACAATAAGGCGCGGGTTCGCGGATCGTTTTTTGCATGCGGATTGTCATTCGGTGGCGGCGCCAGATGCACCACGTGGGTTGCCAGACCGGCTAGTCGCCGCAGCGTAGCGGCATCGTCCAGATTGCCGAGCAGCGGCGTGATGCTTTTACCGCGCAATTCAGGCACGCGCGAGTTGGACGACGTCAGCGCCAAGACCTTGCTACCTTTGGGCAACAAGCGTGCCACGCGAAGGCCCACATCGCCACAGCCGATGATCAGAATACGCTGACGCCGAAAGCGTGCAGGCAGCGCGCCGAGGGGATTTAGATTTGAGGGCAAAATTAGGGGTGTTGATAAGTCAAGACAACAAGCATAACGAACAGGACACGAGACCATGAGTTTTAACATCACCGTGCAACCCAGCGGGCGCACCTACGCGGCTGAGCCAGACGAAGCTTTGCTGGCTGCGGCCATAAGAAGCGGTATTGGCCTGCCCTACGGCTGCAAAGACGGCGCTTGCGGTTCTTGCAAATGCAAAAAACTTGAAGGCACCATCGTTCAGGGCACACACCAGCTCAAGGCGCTATCGCTTGAAGAAGCGGCGCAGGGCTTTATCTTGACCTGCTGCGCGACGGCGCTGACGGACGTGGTGATTGAGTCGCGCAACGTGACAGATGAAAGCGCTTTCCCGATCAAAAAAATGCCGACGCGTGTAGCCAGCCTGGCTAAAGCGTCCTCTGATGTGATGGTGCTGCGCCTGCAATTGCCAGCGGCGGATGTCTTCAAGTACCACGCGGGGCAATACATTGAATTCATGCTGGCAGGCGGCGCCAGGCGCGCGTATTCAATGGGTAACGCGCCGCATACGCAGGCCGAGGCGCCGCAAATCGAGCTGCATATTCGGCACATGCCGGGCGGCAAGTTTACTGACCATGTTTTTAGCGCCATGAAGGAAAAAGAAATCCTGCGCGTAGAAGGCCCGTTCGGCAGCTTTTACCTGCGTGAAGACAGCACCAAACCGATGGTGATGCTGGCATCAGGTACAGGTTTCGCCCCGATCAAGGCCATCATCGAACACATGCAATTCAAGGGCATCACGCGCCCCGCCGTGCTGTACTGGGGTGGCCGCCGCCCGGCAGACCTGTATATGCACGACTGGGTCATGGCCAAGACGGCCGAGATGCCAAACCTGAGCTATGTTCCTGTCATTTCAGACGCGCTGCCAGAGGATGCGTGGGCGGGTCGTACCGGCTTCGTTCACAACGCGGTACTGCAGGATTTGCCCGATCTCTCAAAGCACCAGGTCTACGCCTGCGGTGCACCCATCGTGGTGGATTCAGCGCAAGCGGCGTACATCAAAGCAGGGCTGCCAAAAGACGAGTTTTTTGCAGATTCGTTTGTGACCGAGAAAGACAAGGCGCAGGCCAGTGCTTGACCCTGCCGAACACATTGGGCTGGCACTGCCCATGTAATGGAATGTCCGGGGGGGTTGATTCAAAACTTTTGTGACAATCCCTTTATGAAAAATTTATCCCCTTCCCATGCCGCCAAACGGCATCTGGTGTTGGCACTTGCAGCCGCATGTGCATTGACTGCTTTACCCGCTTTCGCGCAACCCAAAGTCATGCGCATCATCGTGCCCTACGCCGCAGGCGGGCCAATTGATGTCACCGCTCGACTGATGGCCGAGCGGGTCAAAGACTCGCTCGGCACTGTCATTATTGAAAACCGCCCTGGCGGCGGCGGAAACATCGGGGCTGATGCGATTGCCAAGGCTGCGCCCGATGGCCTGACCATTGGCATCGCCGCTGTGGCCACCCATGCCATCAACCCATGGCTGTACACCAAGATGCCTTACAACGCCGCGACAGACTTTACGCCCATCACGCAAATGCTGCGCGTACCCAATGTGCTGGTGATGAATGCCGACACCGCTACGCGTTTGAAAATCAACACCTTGGCTGACCTCATCAAATACGCCAAAGCCAACCCGGCAAAACTTAACTATGGCAGCGGCGGCAACGGCAGCGCGGGGCATTTGGCAGGTGAAATGTTCAAGGCACAAGCCGGCATTTTTGCAGTACACATTCCGTACAACGGCGGCAACCCGGCGCAGGTGGGCTTGCTCAGCGGTCAGGTCGACTTTAATTTTGACAACCTGGCCACAGCAGCGGCCAACATCAGGGCTGGCAAACTGAAAGCCTTGGCTGTCACAACTGCCCAGCGCAGTTCTCTGTTACCTGACGTGCCGCCAATTTCTGACACCTTCAAGGGTTTTGAGATTGACACCTGGTGGGGACTGGTTGCGCCTGCAGCAACGCCTGCAGACGTGGTGGCCAAGTTGAACGCTGCGTTTGTGGCGGCTTTGAATACACCTGAAGCCAAAGCGCGGTTTGCTGGATTGATGGCAGAGCCGGTGGGCAACACGTCTGCTGAGTTTGGCGCTTTTATGAAGAGTGAGCTGTCCAAGTATGAGAAGGTTGTGAAAGCTTCTGGGGCTAAAGTTGATTGATTTTGAGCCGCAACTGAAGGTTACAGGTCAATAAAAACGGGTGTCAGTAGCTATTGAATATATAGCAACTCACACCCGAAATCAAAAACCGCTGAGACCCAGAATCACTCACCCAAATAAGCCGCCCGAACCCTCGGATCATTCAGCAACTCTTTGGCATCCCCATTCATCGTCACAATGCCGGATTCCATCACGTAACCACGGTCGGCAATGCTCAAGGCACGGCTGGCATTTTGTTCAACCAACAAAATCGTCACGCCCTGCGCTGAAACGTCTCGCACGACTTCAAAAATCTTATCGACCATGATCGGTGACAAACCCATGGAAGGCTCGTCGAGCAACAACACCTTGGGGCGGCTCATCAAGGCGCGGCCCATGGCCAGCATTTGCTGCTCGCCACCGCTCATGGTGCCTGCAAGCTGGTCTTTGCGTTCACGCAGGCGCGGGAAGATGGTGAACATCTTTTCCATGTCGGCTGCAATCTCGGGTTTGTCGTTGCGGATGTAAGCGCCCATCTGCAAATTTTCAATGATGGTCATGCGGGCAAACACGCCGCGGCCTTCTGGCACCATGGCGAGACCGTCGCGAACCAGATCCCAGGCGCCTTTGCCTTTGATGCTTTTACCGAGGTACTCGATGTCGCCAGACGCCGGGGGCAGTGAGCCGGTGATGGCTTTCATCGTAGTGGTTTTGCCAGCCCCGTTGGAGCCTATCAGCGTGACCAGCTCGCCTTCGTTGACGTGCAGGTCAACGCCTTTGACGGCCTTGATGCCGCCGTACGCTACTTGCAGGCCTGTGATTTTCAGGAGTGTGGTTGTCATGTGTGTTCCATGTCTATTTTTTTGAGAGGCAGATCTTTGGCTCTGTCCCCAACTGATCAGTGTCCCGAGCCCAGGTAGGCGGTGATCACTTTTTCATTTTTTTGTACGTCGGCGGGTACGCCCTCAGCGATTTGCTTGCCATAGTCAAGCACCGTGACCCGGTCGCACAAGCCCATGACCAGTTTCACATCGTGCTCGATCAGCAAGATGGTGCGGTTGTCTTTTCGAATCTGATCAATCAGCTCGCGCAGCTGGACCTTTTCAGTCGCGTTCATGCCGGCGGCTGGCTCGTCGAGCGCAATCAATTGAGGGTCGGTGGCAAGTGCTCTTGCAATCTCTAGGCGCCGCTGGTCACCGTAACTCAGCGTGCGGGCCTTGTAGTCGGCATATTTGCCGATGCCCACATAGTCCAGCAGCTCTTGCGAACGTTTGGCAATCGCGGCTTCTTCGTTTTTAAAACCCGCCGTGCGAAACACCGCACCCAGCAAACCGGAGTTAGTGCGAATGTGCCGACCCACCATGACGTTTTCAAGCGCGGTCATTTCGGCAAAAAGACGGATGTTTTGAAATGTGCGTGCAATACCGGCCTTGGCCACTTCATGCACCGCCGTGGGCTTGTAAGGCTTGCCAGCCAGCTCAAAAGTGCCGCTGTCAGGCGTGTAAAGCCCTGTCAGCACATTGAAAAACGTGGTTTTTCCTGCTCCGTTGGGGCCAATCAGGCCGTAGACCTGACCACGTTCAATGTGGATGCCGACATCACTGAGGGCCTGTAAGCCGCCAAAGCGCTTGGACACGCCCGAGACTTTAAGAATGGTTTCACGCATGGCCAGAGTCCTTACGGGTTAATAGAGTTGCTGTTGGACGGGCCGACCGGCTTGTTCAACGACTTGCCGTGTTCAGGTGTGGGCCACAGGCCGCGTGGCCGCAACAGCATGATGGAAATCATAGCCAGGGCAATCAGCAGTTGACGCAAAATGGCGGCATCTAAACGGCCATCTGTCATCTGCTGCAATGGACCTGCTACATAACGCAGCACCTCAGGCAAAGCTGCCAGCAACAAGGCGCCTAAAATTACCCCTGGCAGGTGGCCAATACCGCCTAGCACCACCATGGCGACAATCATCACGGACTCCATCAAGCTGAATGATTCGGGTGACACAAAACCCTGGAAAGATGCAAACATGGCACCTGCCACGCCACCAAAGGTTGCACCCATACCAAAAGCCAACAGTTTGAGGTTGCGGGTGTTGATGCCCATGGCTTTGGCAGCAATTTCATCTTCACGAATCGCCATCCAAGCTCGGCCAATTCGCGAGGTCTCCAGCCTGTGACAAATCACCACCGACCCAATCACCAAGCCCAAAAAGAGGTAGTAGTACATCGACACGGAGTTGACAGCAATACCAAAAAACGTGTGGTTAACTCCCAAGTCGAAACCAAAAAACGTGATGGAATCTATTTGGCTGATGCCTTTGGGGCCGTTGGTGATGTTGACGGGCCGGTCTAGGTTGTTCAAAAAGACACGGATGATTTCACCAAAGCCCAGCGTGACAATTGCTAAATAGTCGCCGCGCAGCCTAAGCGTAGGTGCGCCCAGCAAAATACCGAATAAACCGGCTAGCGCAGCCGCTAACGGAATCACGATCCATATCGGCAAATGCAGCCCTTGAGGAAAGGCTTCAGCAATAAAGGGAAAGGCTTGAGCCAGATGCGGTGAGCCAAGCAAGGCTGCAAGGTAAGCGCCTACCGCAAAAAAAGCAACGAAGCCCAAGTCGAGCAAGCCTGCATAACCGACCACGATGTTCAGGCCCAGCGCCAGCAATACATACAGCAGCGCCATGTCCAGAATGCGCACCCAAGCGTTGCCGCCCTGTTGCAGCAGCAGCGGCAAGATGAGCAAGCCTGCAGCAATAAAAATAAACTGAATCAGTTTGTTGGATTTCATCATTTGGTGTCTTTCAATGTGTTCAAGTGGAAACTGGCTTGAGATGGCTCAAGCCCTGTCCGCCACACGTTCACCCAACAAGCCTGTGGGGCGCAAGGTCAACACAATAATCAATACGGTAAATGCCAGAATGTCAGAGTACTGGCTACCCAGCACACCCCCTGTGAGTGGCCCCAGATAGCCTGCACCAATGGATTCAATCAGACCCAGCAAGATGCCGCCAAGTACCGCCCCGCCGAGGTTGCCAATACCGCCCAGCACCGCAGCGGTGAAGGCCTTTAGACCCGGTAAAAAGCCCATATGGTGATGCACGGTGCCGTAATTTGACGCATACATCACGCCTGCCAGAGCCGCCAAAAGAGCGCCAATAACGAAAGTGGCAGAAATCACCGTGTCGGGACGCACCCCCATCAGCGCAGCCACTCTGGGATTTTCAGCCGTGGCGCGCATGGCCCGGCCCAGGCGGGTGTAATGCACAAGCCACATGAGGATGGCCAACGAAACCGCCGTGGCACCCAAAATAAACACCTGGGTCACCGTGATCACGGCACCGGCAAACTGAATCGGATCGGAAGGCAGCAGGGTCGGGTAAGACTTGTAGTTGGGCTTCCAGATGATCATGGCCAACGTTTGCAGCAGCAGAGACACGCCAATCGCGGTGATAAGGGGGGCCAGCTTGGGCGCATTGCGCAGCGGCCGGTAAGCGATTTTTTCAATGGTGAAGTTAAGCGTGCCGCACACGACAAATGCGATAAGCAGTGACACCAGCAAAATTATCCAGCCTGGCGTGCCAGGCATTGAAGACTGCATCAGGCCGATGATGGTGTAGCTGGTCAGCGCCCCGACCATCAACACCTCACCGTGGGCGAAATTGATGAGGTTAATGATGCCGTAGACCATCGTGTAACCAAGCGCAATCAGGGCATACATGCTGCCCAGAACCAGACCATTGATGATCTGTTGCAGTAATACTTCCATAAACCATGTCTCCCAAAAACAGAATCAAAAATGAAGCGCCAAACAGGACATTAACAAAAAGCCCGCCTTAAATTCAAAGGCGGGCTGATCGCCAAATTGTAATTAAGAAGCCAAGCGAGAATCGAGCCAGGACGCTGGTTTTCGAGGGGTTTACCCTTAAAAATAAGCCATCTAAAAACTTTTAATATTTCATTAGGGCTTCTAATGAGGCTCGGATTTTGACATGCGGTCTTATGTCAGGAGGCGGCTGGATTGGCTCCGCGCTAGAGCGTTAGCGTTTTATTTTTGTGCAGAATTTTTAGCACGTAACGCCTGTAGTTTCTCGGCGATCTTGATCTCCAGCCCGCGCGGGACAGGGCGATAAAAGCCCGGCGCGGTCAGGCCTTCGGGGAAGTAATTCTCACCGGCTGCGAAGCCGTCGTCTTCATCATGTGCATACCGGTAGTTTTTGCCATAGTCCAGCTCTTTCATCAGCTTGGTGGGGGCATTACGCAAATGCATCGGCACCGGACGCGTGCCGTCTTTTTTTATAAGTGCCTTGGCTTCATTGAAGGCTTTGTAAACCGCATTGGACTTGGGCGCTACCGCCAAATAAATCACGCATTCAGCCAGCGCCAATTCACCCTCTGGTGAGCCCAGCCGCTCGTACACGTCGGCGGCAGCCACTGCCAAGCTCAAAGCGCGCGGGTCGGCAAGACCAATGTCTTCACTGGCCATGCGGATCAGGCGGCGGGCCATGTATTTGGGCTCCGCGCCGCCATCAAGCATGCGCATGAACCAGTACAGTGCAGCGTCCGGGTCAGAACCACGCACGGATTTGTGCAAAGCCGAGATGGTGTCGTAAAAAACCTCGCCGCCCTTGTCATAGCGGCGCATTTTTTCGCCCAACACCTTGAGCAGCCATTCATCCGTCACGTCAACGATCACCCCCGACTTTTCATTGCCGGCAGCCACAGACACCGCTTCCAGGGTGTTGAGCAGTCGCCGCGCATCACCGTCGGCATAAGCCACCAAACGTTCAATCGCCTCGGGCGCTATGTTTTGAACCCCCGCGAGGGCTTTATTTTTCAACGCCACTGCCACTATTTCAGTCAAGTCTGGCTCGGAAAGTGGTTGCAACACATACACCGCTGCGCGCGAGAGCAGGGCTGAGTTAACTTCAAAAGAGGGGTTTTCAGTGGTCGCGCCAATAAAGGTGAAAAGCCCGCTTTCCACATGTGGCAAAAATGCGTCCTGCTGGCTTTTGTTGAAGCGGTGAACCTCATCGACAAACACAATGGTTCTTTTGCCACCGCCTTGTCCCAGCCAGATTTGAGCCTGCTCAACTGCTTCGCGAATGTCTTTCACGCCACCCAGTACTGCCGACATGGTGATGAAGTGGGCGTCAAAACTGCTGGCCATCAAGCGCGCGATGGTGGTTTTACCCACGCCCGGCGGACCCCACAAAATACAGCTATGCGGTTGACCCGACTCAAACGCGATGCGTAGCGGCATGCCTTCGCCCAGGAGGTGTTGCTGGCCGATGACCTCGCCCAATGCTTGGGGCCGCAAACGTTCGGCCAGGGGAATACTTATTTTTTTCGCCGCGCCAGTAGCCATATCAGCAGAACTTACCAGTAACTACTGACGGCTGACATCCGCACCAGCAGGCGGCTTGAATTGAAAGCTGACGGCCGTCAGGGTCGGGTTAACTTCAAACTGGCTAAAGGTCATGACCGAGCGCTGGCCAAAGCTGTCAAGAATCTCCAAAGCGGCCAGCTCGGTGCCTTTGTCGGTGGCCTTAAAACCGACGGTGATGTTTTGCAACTGACCTTCTTTGGTTTTAGGAATCGCCAGCACCCATTGAAGTCCGCCCTTTTCGGGCAGCGACGTCAAGGTGAAGTCAGCCTGCAAGCCTTTCAGGTCAGCCGCAGCAGCGATCACGGCAGCTGGCGTGCCATTGAGCACCTGCGCCAATTTACGCGCGGTGACTTGGTTCAAGTCCACATCATGCAGCCACAGTGTTTGACCATCCGACACGATGGATTGTTCAAACGGTTTTTTGTACAAAAACTTGAAGCGGTTAGGCCGCAAGAATTCAAATGAACCGCTTGACGTCTTGGTTTTCGGTGTTTGGCCGTCTTTTGCCGGGCTGGTGACGACCTGGGTGAAGGCGGCACGGCCACTTTTGGTGTTTTTAACGAAGTTTTCGAGGTCTTTTAGGGCTGCAGAGCCCTGATCCTGGGCGCAAGCAGCTACTGAAATAATAGCAACCAAAAACGCCAAAAAAAACTTTGGTAAAAATGAAGTTTTAAAGGTGGTCATGTTCGAAGTATCGGCTCACGGTACGCAAAAGCGTGTCGTCATTCTGCCCGTGCAGGGACGAGAATTTCTCGCTGACCGCTGCCTGACATGGCGCTGATCAAGCCGGCTTTTTCCATCTCTTCAAGCATTCGGGCTGACCGGTTGTAGCCGATTTTCAGGTGCCGCTGCACCAGCGAAATTGACGCCTTGCGGTTTTTCAGAACAATTTCGACGGCTTGGTCGTACATCGGGTCCTTGTCACCGCCGGATTCACTGAGGTCACCACCCAAATCACCACCTTCACCATCGGCTACGCCCCCTTCAAGTACACCGTCGATGTAGTTGGGCTCGCCCTGCTCTTTCAAGTAAGCGACTACGCGATGCACCTCGTCGTCGCTGACAAAAGCGCCATGCACGCGTATCGGGAAACCAGTGCCACTGGGCATGTACAGCATGTCGCCCATGCCAAGCAACGCCTCGGCACCCATCTGGTCAAGAATGGTGCGGCTGTCAATTTTGCTGCTCACCTGAAAAGACAGGCGGGTCGGAATGTTGGCTTTGATGAGACCCGTGATCACATCCACACTGGGCCGTTGGGTGGCCAGTATCAAATGAATGCCTGCCGCGCGCGCCTTTTGCGCCAGCCGGGCAATCAACTCTTCAATTTTTTTGCCCACCACCATCATCAAGTCGGCCAGCTCGTCAATCACCACCACGATGTAAGGCAGGCGTTCAAGCGGCTCGGGCTGGTCGGGTGTCAGGCTGAAAGGGTTGCCAATCAGCTCGCCTTTGGCTTTGGCATCGTCTATCTTGACGTTATAGCCGGCCAAATTACGCACGCCCATTTTGCTCATCAACTTGTAGCGTTTTTCCATCTCAGCCACGCACCAGTTCAAGCCATGCGCAGCTTGGCGCATGTCAGTGACCACTGGGCACAGCAGATGCGGAATTCCTTCGTAAACGCTCATCTCCAGCATCTTGGGGTCAATCAGCAAGAGCCGCACATCGCGTGCATCAGCCTTGTAAAGCAAGCTCAAAATCATGGCATTGATGCCGACTGACTTGCCTGAGCCCGTGGTGCCAGCTACCAGGCAGTGCGGCATTTTGGCCAAGTCTGCCACCACGGCATGCCCCGCGATGTCTTTGCCCAAACCCATGGTGAGCAAGCTTTTTGCCTCGTTATAAACCTGTGAACCCAAAATTTCACTGAGCTTGATGGACTGGCGCTTGGCGTTGGGCAGCTCGAGTGCCATGAAGTTCTTGCCGGGAATGGTTTCAATCACGCGGATGGACACCAGGCTCAGCGCACGCGCCAAGTCTTTGGCCAGCCCGACCACTTGCGAGCCTTTGACGCCGGTGGCCGGCTCAATCTCATAGCGGGTGATAACCGGGCCGGGCGCAGCGGCTACTACCCGCACTTCAACCCCGAAGTCCTTGAGCTTTTTCTCGATCAGACGAGATGTCATTTCCAGCGTTTCAGGGGCAACACCTTCCTGTTTGGACAGCGCACCGTCAAGTAAATCAACCTGCGGCAACCTGGAGTCTGGCAGGTCTTTGAAGAGCGGTTTTTGCCGCTCCTTGATGACTCGGTCACTCTTCGGAATATCAACGAAAGTGGGCTCAATCAGCACCGGTATCGGGTGATGTTCTTCAATCTCGATACGTTCGTCGGTGAGGATGTCTTCTCGCTCCCTCGCAGCTTTTTTACCTACCGCCAAGTCTTCAGCGATCTCACGTTTTTCCCGGCGCGATTCAATCAGGTTGCTGATCCACTCCCCAAGGCGCTGGGCGGTGTGCGCCCACGAAAAGCCGAACACGCTGGATGCCGCCATCACACTCACGGCAATCAAGACCAAGCCAGAACCGGCAAAACCCAGCCACTTGACGCCAGCGCTGCCCACCCAATAACCTAGGGCACCGCCCGCATGGTCAGGCAAACGCGCCTCGAAACGGTAAAGGCGTGACCATTCCAGCCCGCTGCTGGCGGCAAGCAACAGCATCAAACCCAGCCAGAACTTGATGCGGTGGCCAGAAGGCTGCTCGGCAGGCAAGGCCCCGGCACGCAGCCACTGGGCTAGCGCCGAAAGCCACGCCGACAAACCCGCTGCCAGCAGCCACCAGACGGAAAACCCAAGCAAAAAATAACTCGCGTCGGCCAGATACGCGCCCAGTCTGCCGCCCCAATTGTGCAAGCCACTTTGGGCAACGCTACTAGCCTGAGCGCTACCAGATGTCGACCATGCAGCATCTTGGGACGAATAACTGATCAGCGCCAGCAGCCAGAACAACAGGCCAAGCATGCCAAGAATCAGTCCAACCTCCTGGGTAAAACGGCGCACGCCACCGGGCTTCACAGCGGTTTGGGAGTTTTGGGTATTCAGTGTGTCGAGTGAGTAAGTCATGGCCTCTGCTAGCTTACCGCAGATAAAACCGCCAACCCCTACTCAAGGGAATTTAGACGTTCTTTAACGACCATAGAGCCATCAGTGCGAGTCTCGATAAAACCGCGCTCTTCCAAATCTTTCATGACCCTGCTGACCATTTCACGCGACGCCCCAACCATTTTTGCCAGGTCTTGGCGCGAAACCTTGTCGCGAATAACAGCATGACCATCTTCATCGACGACGGCAAACTCCAGCAGCGCACGGGCTACGCGGCCATACACATCCATCAGCGCGAGAGACTCGATTTTCCGGTCCGCATGACGCAGGCGTTGAACCAACCCCCTCATCACTGCGTAGGCCATCGACGAATTTTCTGGCAGGCAGCGCGCAAACTCCAACCGTCCCAATATCAGCACATCGGTTTGCACCTCAGCGCGTACCGTGGCGGAGTGGGGTTCGTTGTCAATCAGGCTCATCTCCCCGATATAGTCACCCGGTTGCATGGTGGCAAGGATGACTTCGCGCCCCCGCAAATCAGTCGTCACCACGCGGGCTCTGCCCGTCAAAATAATGGCCAGCGAGTTAGATTTTTTGCCCTGTTCAACAATCGATTCGCCGCGCTTGAACCTAGATTTGACAACGGCCTGGGCCACCGACTCTGCCTGGCTGGCGGTTAGCATTGAAAACAGCGGAACTCTGCGGATGAGCTCCAGGTTGGACACCAATGTGGACATATTATTTTCCTCTAACCCTTCGACTGTAGGGACAAAAACCAAGTCCCTACAATAGTTGGCATTCGTTGATTTTGAAGTCTCGTCACCGTGCACTGCTTGCTGTCGCAAACCGGACTTTAACTTACTTCTCAAGTCTCCCCATCAGGTTTTTATCCATGAAACATTCAAGAGTTCTGATTTTGGGCTCCGGCCCGGCGGGCTATACCGCTGCCGTCTATGCGGCTCGTGCCAACCTGAATCCGGTACTGATAACCGGCATCGCACAAGGCGGCCAGCTGATGACCACGACCGATGTTGACAACTGGCCCGCCGATGCGCAAGGTGTGCAGGGCCCAGAGTTGATGCAGCGTTTTTTAGAGCACGCAGAGCGCTTCAAAACGGAGATTATTTTTGACCACATTCACACGGTTGATTTTTCAAAGCGTCCTTTCACCCTGACGGGAGACAGTGGTGTGTACACCTGTGACTCGCTGATCATTTGCACGGGCGCATCGGCGAAGTATTTAGGGCTGGAGTCCGAGTCCGCCTTCATGGGGCGCGGCGTTTCTGGTTGCGCAACCTGCGACGGATTTTTCTACCGCGAGCAAGATGTCTGCGTCGTTGGCGGCGGCAATACAGCGGTTGAAGAAGCGCTTTACTTATCTAACATCGCCAGCAAGGTGTACTTGGTGCACCGCCGTGACAAGTTCAAGGCCGAAGCCATTCTGGTCGACAAGCTGCATGAAAAAGTCGCTGCTGGGAAAATTGTGCTCAAGACATTCAATACGCTGGATGAAGTGCTGGGGGATGCAGGGGGCGTGACCGGCGTGCGCCTGAAAAGCACGGCCGACGGGTCCACACAAGACATCGAGCTAAAAGGCTGCTTTATTGCCATTGGCCATCAGCCGAACACGGATATTTTTACCGGTCAGCTGGATATGAAGGGTGGCTACATCATCACTAAAACCGGATTGGATGGTTTTGCCACCATGACCAGCGTGCCGGGCGTGTTTGCAGCAGGCGATGTGCAGGACCATATCTACCGTCAAGCCATCACCAGCGCCGGTACAGGCTGTATGGCTGCGCTCGACGCGCAACGGTTTCTGGAACAGAACGCTTAACTGCGTGCCTCGGCTTGAGTTTCAGGCTATAATCTGAGGCTTCGCTGGAAAACTCAAGCAAATTTATGCTGTTTTCCGCATCCGATTTTATTTTTTACGGAGAGTGCTCATGGCACGCGTCTGTCAGGTAACGGGCAAAGGCCCGATGGTAGGAAACAATGTTTCCCATGCCAACAACAAAACCAAGCGCCGGTTTATGCCGAACCTGCAATACCGCCGCTTTTGGGTCGAAACAGAAAATCGTTGGGTGCGTTTGCGCATAACCAGCGCTGGGCTGCGTTTGATCGATAAAAAAGGCATCGATGCGATCCTGGTGGATCTCCGTGCCCGCGGTGAAGTTTAAGGAAAACAATCATGGCTAAAGGCGCACGCGAAAAAATCAAGCTGGAATCAACCGCCGGCACTGGTCACTTTTACACGACCACCAAAAACAAGAAAACCACACCTGACAAAATGCTGATCATGAAGTTTGATCCAAAAGCACGTAAGCATGTGGAATACAAAGAAATCAAGCTGAAGTAATTTGGCAAACATAAAAACCGCTGGCAGTAATGCTCAGCGGTTTTTTTACGCCTGCCTATTCTGACGCAACCCATAAAAAAACCGCCTCGGTTACTCACCTAGGCGGTTTTGTCGCGGTTGACGCTATCAGGCTCTGGCGGCACGCAGTTTCTGGGAAAACTCATTCAGCGCTGCGATACCACTTTGCTCGGCACGATGGCACCAGCCCTGCAAATCAGCGGTGAGCTGCTCGCGTGATGCCGTGGTGGTCAGCCACATCTGACGCAGTTCTTCTCGCATGGTGACCATCTTGTCCAGCACGGGGTGCTCGGCTCTGACTTGGGCCAGTTGCGATTTGGCAGACGCGGGTACCTTGTCAGCATCGCGGTGTAGCCAGCGGTTGGCGGCGCGCAGTCCAGATGAATCGGCGTTTCTGGACTTCAGTGCCGCTACTTCAGCTTTGCCAGCATCTCGCATAGCTCTGGCAAAGCCTGCCATCATTTCGTATCGGTGGGCAATCAAGGCTTCAAGCGTTTTTTCATCGGCCACAGGCTGTATGGCACCCAATTGCAGCTTGGGCGGTACTTTTTTGACTTTTGCCAGACCCAGTTTTTCAAGCGCTCGGATGTAGCCCCAGCCAATGTCAAATTCATAGGGCTTGACCGAAAATTTGGCTGATGTTGGGTAAGTGTGGTGGTTGTTGTGCAGTTCTTCGCCGCCAATCATGATGCCCCAAGGCGAAATGTTGGTGCTGGCATCCGGTGCCTCAAAATTGCGGTAGCCCCAGTAGTGGCCGATGCCGTTAATGATGCCAGCAGCAGTGACGGGGATCCACATCATTTGAACCGCCCATACCGCCAAGCCAGCCGCGCCGAACAGTGCCAAGTTGATGATCATCATCAAGCCAACGCCTTGCCAGCTGTAGCGGGTGTACAGATTGCGTTCAATCCAGTCGTTCGGTGTGCCATGGCCATACTTGGACATGGTTTCCTTGTTTTTACTTTCAGCACGATACAGCTCGGCACCTTGCCAAAAAACTTTTTTGATGCCGTGAGCCTGTGGGCTGTGCGGATCTTCAAGCGTTTCACATTTGGCGTGGTGTTTGCGATGAATCGACACCCACTCTTTGGTCACTTGGCCAGTACCTAGCCACAACCAAAGGCGGAAAAAATGCGCTGGCAGCGCGTGCAGATCCATAGCGCGGTGCGCCTGATGACGATGCAGGTAAATGGTCACGCTGGCAATGGTGATGTGCGTGGTCACCAGCGTATACAAAACAATTTGCCACCAGCTGGCAGCCAGTAAGCCATGCGCCAGCCATTCGATGCCAGCATTCAAAAACATCATAAAAATCCTCTAGTTAATCGCTAGAAAGTAGGTTGTGAAACGCCCGGTTAGAAATCCCGCGGCGGCTCATGAAATTAGAGTCACCATTCTATGCTGATTGACGCGAAACGCCAAACGCTTCCCAATAGATCTGGATGTGCGGATGATTCTTACAAAATCATCTATCGCACGCTAAATTTTACTAAGTCACAGTCAAAATTTGTTAAAAATATTACAATTTCTGCCAAACTGCCGCAAAGAAACCATCCGTTCTGTGCAGGTATGGCCATAAGCGCAGGTATGGCCCACTGCACAAAGTTGCTGCATTTTCGACCCCTGCATGCGTCAACAAAGGGCCAACTTCGAGGACGTTAAAGTCTTTGTTAGCAGTTGTAAACGCCTCGGCGATTCCTTCGTTTTCTTCACGTAAGACGCTGCAAGTCGCGTAAACCAGCCGCCCACCGGGCTTTAACAAGCGCGCAGCGCTTTGCAAAATGGCTGTTTGCTTGGCCACCAGTTCCTCAATCGCCTTAGGTGTTTGCCGCCATTTCAGGTCCGGGTTGCGGCGCAGCGTGCCCAGACCCGAGCAAGGCGAATCAACCAATACCCGGTCTATCTTGCCTGCCAGGCGCTTGATGCGGTCGTCGCGCTCATGCGCAATGGCCACCGGATGCACATTTGACAGACCGCTTCGTGCCAGGCGCGGCTTGAGGGCTGCCAGCCGGTGACCGGACGTATCAAACGCATACAAACGCCCCGTACTGCGCATCGTCGCGCCCAAGGCCAACGTTTTACCGCCAGCGCCGGCGCAAAAGTCCACCACCATTTCACCGCGTTTGGCCTCAACCAGCAGCGCCAGAAGCTGCGAGCCTTCGTCCTGCACTTCTATTGCACCGCGCGTAAACGCATCGAGTTTGCCAAGCTGCGATTTATCAGCCAGTCGCAAGCCCCAGGGCGAATACGGCGTAGCCTCGGTCTTCAAACCGGCCTTGCTGAGTTCCTTTTGAATGTCTGCGCGCTTGTCTTTGAGGGTGTTGACGCGTAAATCCAGCCCCGCAGGCGCGTTCAGGCTTTCAACCAGCGGCCAAAAATCGTCACCCAGCTGCGTTTTGAGAGGCTCTACCAGCCAGTTTGGCAGGTTATGCCGGTGCAACTCCATCAGGTCTTCAGGTTTGACCTGATCACAGCGCTTGAGCCAATCAATTTCCTGATCGGTCAGCGCGCTCAGAAGAAACTCCCGGTCAGCGGCAAAGCCAAGAATCGCTAAGCGGCGCTCGGGCGCGCCATGGCCGTGGTGGGCTAGGTAGGTGTACAGGTTTTTCTTGCGCAGCACTGCGTAAACCGTTTCAGCCAAGGTCGCGCGCTCCCGCGGGCCGAGCCGAAACTCACGGAAATACTTGGACAGCATCATGTCTGCTGGCTGGTCAAATTTAAGAACATGCTTGAGCAGGTCAGAGCAACTGTCGAGAAGGGCTTTAGGATGCATAACCCCTATTGTCCCACCCGATCTCGAATCATCGTTATGTCAGAACAACTTCCACCCCTCATCACCACCCCACCCGGCCTGTACAAACACTACAAGGGCATGCTCTATGAAGTCATCGGCACAGTGCGCCACAGCGAAGATTTAAGCCCCATGACGCTTTACCGCGCGCTGTATGGCGAACACGGCCTGTGGGTTCGGCCTGCAGCCATGTTCAACGAGGAGGTCGTGATTGATGGCGTGCGCCAACCCAGATTCGCAAGGCAACCCGACAAATAAAGACTGTC
Organism: Burkholderiales bacterium; assembly: GCA_038204335.1. GTDB lineage: Bacteria > Pseudomonadota > Gammaproteobacteria > Burkholderiales > Burkholderiaceae_C > Polaromonas. Next base: position 6,449 of record JBBRDA010000038.1, on the reverse strand, counting down.
ATCGATAATCAGAGGCTATGTCCTCACCGCACGAATTCACCGAAATCGAAAAGCAAGTCAAACGTCGCCGCACGTTTGCCATCATTTCCCACCCCGACGCCGGCAAAACCACGCTGACTGAAAAATTGCTGCTGTTCTCGGGTGCGATTCAAATTGCCGGCAGCGTCAAAGCACGCAAGGCCGCGCGCCACGCCACCAGTGACTGGATGGAAATTGAAAAGCAGCGCGGCATTTCTGTCGCCTCATCGGTGATGCAGATGGAATACCGTGACTGCGTCATCAACCTGCTCGATACGCCAGGTCACCAAGACTTTTCAGAAGACACCTATCGCGTACTCACCGCCGTTGACGCAGCTTTGATGGTGATTGATGCTGCAAACGGCGTAGAACCCCAAACCCGCCGCTTGCTGCAAGTCTGCCGGGCACGCGGCACGCCGATTCTGACGTTCGTCAACAAGATGGACCGCGAGGTGCAGGACCCAATGACGGTGATGGACGAAATTGAACGTGAGCTGGGCATGGCTGTCGTGCCATTTACCTGGCCTGTGGGCATGGGCAAACTGTTCCACGGGGTGTATGACCGCCGCGAGGACCGGATGCGCGTTTTCAGCCCTGGCGAAGACAAAGCCGGTGGCGACGATGAAATCATGAACGGCCTGAACAACCCCGAGGCCATCAAGCGCTTTGGCGCTGAGTACAAGCAGGCGCAAGACGAGATCGAACTGGTGGCGGGTGCAACGCCTGAATTTGATCGAGAGCTTTTTTTAAGCGGTAAACAAACGCCGATGTTTTTTGGCTCGGCCATCAACAACTTTGGGGTCCAGGAAGTGCTGGACGCACTGGTTGACCTGGCCCCCGCGCCGGCCGACCGCAGCGCCATACAGCGCGTGGTTCACCCAGAAGAGAAAAAATTCTCTGGCGTGGTGTTCAAAATCCAGGCCAATATGGACCCGGCGCACCGTGACCGTATCGCGTTTTTGCGCGTTGCCAGTGGCGAGTTCACCCGCGGCATGAAATTAAAAGTGGTACGTAGCGGCAAAGAGCTGCGGCCCAACACCGTGGTCAGCTTCATGAGCCAGCGCAGGGAATTACTGGACACAGCGTTCGCCGGCGACATCATCGGCATCCCCAACCACGGCGTGCTGCAATTGGGCGATACGTTAACTGAAGGCGAGGCGCTGCAATTTACCGGGCTGCCATTTTTTGCACCTGAAATGTTTCGCGCTGTCGAGGTGGCTGACCCGCTGCGCAGTAAGCAGTTGCGCGCGGGCCTGACCCAGTTGGGCGAAGAAGGCGCGATTCAGGTCTTTCGGCCCATCGCCGGCTCGCTGCTGCTGCTTGGCGCCGTCGGCCAGTTGCAGTTTGAAGTGGTCGCGCACCGGCTGGAACATGAATACGGCGTCAAAGCGCGCATCATGCCGAGCAACTTTAACTTGGCACGCTGGGTCACCTGCGACGACGCGAACGAACTTAAAAAATTCATGGACGCCAATGCGCACCGCGTAGCCCTAGACGCCGTCGATGCACCGACACTGCTGGTTGACCACAGTGCCACATTGCGCGCTGTTGAGCAGCAATGGCCCAAAATCAAGTTTCACGCGCTGCGCGAGCACGCCGGGTTGGTTTTCCAGTCAAAAATGTAGTTTTGCGGTTAAAAAGCAGCTTTTTTAGTCATTTTTAGGTGACATTTAAGGCTTATAACCAATGAATACGGGCGCAAGCAGCTACTAAAATCGTAGCAAATAGAACTCAATAGAACGTCTGGACATGGTCTCCAAACGCGCACTGCGCGGCACCGAACCGCTAGGCTACGTGGCCCTCATCGGCCCCAGCTACTGCCCGCTATGCGGCCGGGTGCTAGAGCCGGGCCTCAGCGTTGACGAGCACCACTTGGTGCCGCGCAGCCAGGGCGGCAAGGCCAAAAGCGCCATCCACAGGATTTGCCACCGAAAGATTCACGCCACGCTGAGCGAGCGCGAACTGGCAGCCAACTACAGCGATTGGGCTGCATTACAGGCGCACCCGGAAATCGCCGCATTTGTGAAGTGGGTGGCCAACAAGCCGGCCGCTTTCTACGACAACTCCCGGCGGCCAGCGCGTCGGCGTTGACGCGCCCGGCCCTTTGTTGCGTTGCTAGCCGGTCGTTAGTCGGTCGTTATTTGGCCTTCAAAAACGCGCCAACTTCTAACAAGATCAGCTCGTTGTCATCGGCCTTGTTAGGGTCTCGGCTGCTGGAGAACGGCAGGTTGTTGTCGTTACCCACAATGATGTGGGTGCTGTCCACCACATCAACGTTTTCAATCGTGAAAAACGGAAATGTCAGCACGCCATTGTTCAAGGGCTTTCGCGCGATTTTCGCTGGATCGGCAATTGCCATCAAGTCAATGTAGGCGATTTTGCGAACCGGGCCGCCAACGTTGGCCTCGTTCATTTCAATCTTGTAGACACGCTTGAATTTGGCAAGGTCATGAAAGCAGTCTCCTCGTCTCTGGCCTTCAGGGCAAGCTTTGTCAGCCGTGCCTTCGCCGTTGTCGCGCTCAATCACCAAGCCGGTGGTTTCGTCAATCATGTTGAAGTCACCGATCGCAAAGCCATTGCCCTCCAGCATGTATTTCCAGTGGCGGCCAGTCCAAGCCTGCTGTTTGACATCAAACTCCAGCACCCGAAGGTAGTCTTTGCCGTTGATGTTCTCGGTGCTTTTTGTGGTCGCGTCATACAAAGCGCCTTCGAGCAGGGCGTACAGCTTGCTGCCATCTTTTGAGGCGGCCATACCTTCAAATCCTCTGGAGCGGCGCACCTGAAAATCCACTGTGCCACCTGGAATGGCAGGCGTTGTGATGGCTGGGTTATCTGGCGAGCGCACCACCTTACCGTCAACCATCGTGTCAAACACGGCCAGCACTTTGCCCTTTAGATCTGCCTTGATGAGGAACGGCCCCAACTCGTCGCCAATCCATAGCGCACCACCGGCGAACTGAAAGCTCTCGGTGTCAAAGTCACTGCCAGTGAGGTACCGCTTTTTGGTGCCTTCGTGAACAATACGAAAAGGTACTTTTTTGTCGGGGTCGTGCAGGAAGATGGTTTCTAGCCGCTTCACGCTGCCAGATTTAAAGTCGACGCTGTAGCGATTGAGATACAGCATGGTGTCTGGTGAATTCGCTTTTGAGCCAAACCCGTTGTCGGTGAGGATCCAATAGCTGCCGTCTGGCATGGTCTTGATGCCCGAATGACCTTGCACAGGCTGACCTTTAAACGGCACCGACACGCCAGTGGGTCGGCCTGCAGACATGCCTTCAACACTGGCCAATGCGTCAACGCGCTTTCCGGTGGTGAACTTGCCACTGACCTGTAAATCCTGCGGTGCGTCCTTGGGCGCCGCAATGAATGACCTGGCGGGCATCACGACATGGCCAGCCAGGGTTGCCGGGTGGCTGACTGCCTCGGTCTGGGCCCAAGCGGGCAGCGCCGCAAGGGCAACGGTTAAAACGATTGCCCAGCGCTGCGGGGCGGCCATTGACATCAACATAGGGGATCCTCCATTTTTGAGAAGCTCCCATGGTCGGAAAACAATGTGACATCGCCATGACGCGGACCCAAAGATATGCGAGACCTTCAGACAAGCGGGCTTGTTTAAACAGAATCTATGCACTGTTCAGGTATCGATGTGGTCTACGGTTCCATCAATAAAGTAGCGAAAGCTTTTGGATAGGTAGCGCCAAGTAGGGCATCTTGCCAAACAGCGTGGGTGCCGCTGAGCCAGCGCTTGATGTCCGCGAAAACTGCAAAAATGTGTAAAAGTTACACATTTTGCGTGTATTCGGCACTTATCGTGAGATATTACGCATGCTTATGAATTACTGGCCCAGGTTGGTATCGGCTTCATACAATTGCGCCACCCTTCTGGAAAATCTCCGAACACATGCGCTTCCTTGTTTCGTTCCTGGTCATTTTGCTAACGATGGGTGCGACACAGGCTCAAGAGTTTTCCCACCCCTATAGCAAAGGCATTCAGCCTGTTTTAAGCCAACCGCTGCAATGGGTTGGTGCCATGTCCGCCGATGCGCCTAGCTTACCGGCCGCTTTTTCAGCAAATCCACAGGCTTGGGCATTTGCACCCTATTCGGCAAAAACGGTGTTGCCAACCACCGCTGGCAGTGATGTGTGGCTCAAATTCACGCTGGCTGCCACAGCCGCACCACAAAGCTGGATCATCCGTATACCGCGCCTAACGGTGCAAAAAGTCCATCTTTACGATCTGAATGTCAACGCTCTGGAGCCGGTGCAGTCAGCCGGCTTGGCCATCGCGCACAGCGCCTGGAGCCGCAGCACCCGGACACCCAGCTTTGAGGTGGTCACCAGCAACGTTGAAAAAACCTTCTTTTTACGCTTTGAACACCACTCTGCGGTGCCTGAGAGGCCCGAGCTGATGAGCCAATCGGACTTTACAGATAGTTCTGAGCAAGTAAGCATACTGATTGGCTTGCTGCTGGGCATGTTCGGGATGTTGATGATCGCGTGTGTGGCCACCTTCAGAGTGGCACGCAACACGGTTTTTCTATCGCTGGCCGCCTTTGTGGCGACCACGTTTCTGCATTACTTGGTGTTGATGGGATATGGCGGCTGGCGGATATGGCCGAACAACCCTTACGTCACCCAAGCCATGCAATGGAGCGCCCCGTTGTTCAATATGGCTGCCTGCTGCTGGTTTTTTGCGCAAGCCAGCCGCGCCAGAGATATCAGCAAACTGGCTTACCGATTGCTCTGCGCCGTGGCACTGGGATGCCTTGTACTGGCTGTGGTCAGGCTGGCCCATATCGATCTGATTGAACGCAGCTTGCTCAGCTACTGGGCAATGTTTGTTTTACTGGTCATCATTGCCGTCATGCTTTGGCTGAGCTCGCGCGGAATGCGTGGGAGCATCTGGCTGTTGGCAGGGTTGTTGCCGATGGCCGCCGCGGGAGGCTCGCGCCTTGCCTACAACGCTGGCTGGCTGACGAGCATTGAGTCCACCTTGGTTTTCAGTATTGTTCTGACGCAAACCGGACTGACGTGGCTGTTTTTAGCACTGATCTGGCGTAACCGTGCTGCGCTGGTTTCGTCTGAGTTGGCAGCAGCTTTGAACGATTCAGATGCCGCCACGGGTCTGATCCATGAGCGCGTTGCTCTGATCCGCCTGCCGCAAATGCTCAGGCGCGCCACCCAACTCAAGTTGGGCTGCGGTGTCATCATGATCCGCTGGCTCAACTACGCGCCAATGATGCGTTCGCTAAGCCCCGAAAAGCAAAACGCCCTGCTCAAGCACTTAGGGCAAGTTCTTAACCGCGTGGCGCGCGACATTGACACAGCCGCCCGGCTTGAAACCGACCATTTCATGCTGCTGATCGAAGGCCCGATCAGCAGGAGCACGCTGTCGTCGTTGTCCACTCAAATTTTGACGGCTTGCATTCGTGCCTCAGACAAGTTCGGTCAGCCCAACCCTTTTGAGTTTCATATCGCCATCTGGCAGGCTACTTTGCTGCCAGTTTCAGCGCCCGAGGTCGCAGAGGCGCTCAAGACACGGCTCAACCAGATGTCGTTTGGCACCAAACGCCCGGTGCAGTTCGTCGACGCTGCGGCCAGCGACCAGACCGAGGACGGCCATGAATCTAACCAACGCCGTGAGAATCGGGTGGCAAAAATCGACGCGATCGAAGCATCGCCAAGCGTCAGGGCCGTGTTGATGCCTGAAAGCCCCCAAAAATGATCAAAATACGGGTTTTTGATCTGAATTTACTAATTATTTAAGCCTTTTGCCCAATAAATACGGGCACAAGCAGCTCCTGATTTAATAGCGATTTATGACCCGTACAAAAACACTCCGGATTGGTGCTGGTGCAGGCTACTCAGGCGACCGCATCCCCCCTGCCGTGGAGCTGGCTGAAAAAGGCGAACTGGATTACTTGGTGTTTGAATGCCTGGCCGAGCGCACGATTGCACTGGCGCAATTGCAGCGCAGCCAGGATGTGTGGCTGGGTTTTGACGGGCTTCTGGCTGCACGCATGCTGGCCGTGCTGCCGTCCTGCGCGGCCAAAAGTATCAAAATCATCAGCAACATGGGCGCGGCCAATCCGCTAGCCGCTGGCCAAGAGGTGATTCGGGTGGCGCGTCAATTGGGCATTCAAAACCTGAAAGTAGCCGTGGTCTTGGGTGACGATGTGCTGCAACGCCTACAAAAGTCCAGCCAACAAAGCCTGCCACTGATGGAAAGCGACAAAACGCTGGCTACTTTGGGCAGCTCGGTCATTTCAGCCAACGCGTACATCGGCTCTGAGGGCATTGTTCAAGCGCTTGCAGCGGGCGCTGATGTCGTCATCACCGGGCGGGTGGCTGACCCGGCCTTGTTTTTAGCCCCGATGATTCATGAATTTGGCTGGACCATGGATGACTGGGACTTACTTGGCAAAGGCACG
>JBBRDA010000037.1:0-25078 GCA_038204335.1 Burkholderiales bacterium | reverse complement strand
GGCTCAGCGGGTGCCAGCCTGAGCACCATCGCATCAAGCGCGATCGCAGGCGCGCGTGCTGGCTATGAATGTGCGCCGGTACTGACCGTCGCCAAACGAACCAGTACACCCGCCTTGACAGTACCACCAGACACGTCGGGCACCTACATCATCAATGTGAGCAATGCAGCAAGCCTGTCGGGGGTAGCCTACGGTATTGCACTGACCGACGTGTTGTCGTCGCCTTTTCTGCTGACCGGGACCACGGCCATCGTGGCTTATTCAGCTGGGGCATCGGGCCCGGTGTCGCCCATGACCGTGACAGGAGCTGGCACGGTGGCTATCGGCGCTGCCGGAAGCCCAACCAACGCCTTCACTCTGGTCCCAGGCGCAAACGTCACGGTCACCTTCAAGGTAGGCTTGAACGGGGCCACAGCCGGTACCTACCAGAATCCAGCAACGGTCAATTTCACCGATTCGACGCGCGTCAGTGGCGGCAGTGCAACTGGCGCAACCAACCCGGCAGTCACACCTGGCGGCGTCAACGCCGCTGGCGGGGCGGTCCCAGGGAGCAACTACGCCTCCTCGTCCAGCACCCAAGAAGACATTGTCATCACCGGTGCTGCCGGTACCAGCGCTGATCTGTCACTCGTCAAATCTGGCCCAGCCACCGCCGAGGTGGGTGGCGCGGTGCAGTACATTTTGGTCGTCAATAATGCGGGCCCTTCCAACCTGCCTGGCAGTGTCAGCATCAGTGATATCGTGCCTGCCAACATAGGCACGGTGACCTGGTCCTGCACCTTGCTGGCAGGCGGGGCAGACTGCGACACGCTCACCGGCGGAACCGGTGCCATCGGGAGCGGAACTGTAGCCCTATCGCGCATTCAGATTGACAGCGGCGGGCAACTGCAAATCACCATCAACGGTACGGCAGTCACCGCAGGCAACATTACAAACACGGCTACCGTCAGTATCCCGGCAGGCTTTACCGACCCGACGCCTGGCAACAACACGGGCACTGCAACAACCGTCATCACCGTCCCCACCGCTGACCTGAGCGTCAGTAAAACAGACGGCGTGACCACAGCGACTGCCGGCGGCGTCACGGTGTACACCATCGTGGTGGCCAACGCCGGGCCATCGAGTGCAAACAATGCGGTGGTCGCCGACCCGCTGGCAACCGGCCTGAACAAGCTGAGCGTATCCTGTACCGCGCTGGGCGGTGCGAGTTGCCCTGGGAGCCTGAGCACCACCAGTTTTCAGGCGGGCGTACAGATCCCGGTTTTCCCGGCCGGTAGCTCGGTCACCTTTCTGCTCAGCGCACAAATCACAGCAGCTACCGGCACGGTGACGAACACGGTGTCAGTCACGGCTCCAGCGGGGGTGACAGAAATCAACACAGCCAACAACACTGCGTCCGATGCCGATGCAGTTGCCGCTGCGACTGCGGCGGTAGTTTCTAGCGCCAACATATGCCCTGCAAACAGCACTGAATCCACCGTGAACCTGCTAACCAACAGTGACTTTGCAAACACTTCGTCATCGGTGGGTAGCAACATCACGCAGTACGGTGTCAACAACAACGTCCCCAACGACGGCGTAGGTCCACAAATCGGTGTGCAAACCTACGGCACGGTGACGCAAAGACCATTTCCCGGAGATGCAGCCCGTAGCGTTGCGACTGCCAGCAATTGGCTGTACAGCAACGGCAATGCCGGGGCTGTAACTTATCGCTTTTGGTCGCAGCCGGTGAGTAGCCTGGTCGCAGGTCGTACTTATCAATGGTTGTACTACGGCTCGAATGCCCAAAATCCGGGCTCCGCCGTCGCCAACCCGCCCCAAATACAGTTTCGTATCGTTTCGGGTACCACCACCTTCACGCTGGGCGGCACCGACGCCTATGCCAATGAGGGCGCCGGCGTATCTGACACCTGGACACTCCGGCAACGTACCTTCGGTGCCACCACGACGGGTGTCACACTTCAACTGTGGGACACGCAGGCGGCCGGGGGCGGTATCGGGGACACTTTTGCGTCAACCCAAATCATCCTGCGCGAATGTGTGCCTAACACCGACCCTTTTGTTACCAAGACCAATAGCACCAATACGGTGTCAACTTTCGGCACCACGTCTTACCTGATCACTGTGGGCAACAACGGCCCGGGCCCCGCTGATCTGATCGTCGTCAAAGATCCAGCGGCGACGGGATTGAGCAAAACAGCCATCAGTTGCGCTGCCTTTGGCGCCGGAGCAACCTGCCCGGCTTCTTCAACGATAGCCGGTATCGAGGGGCTAGGTTTGACGGTTCCGACGCTGCCAGTCAACACCACACTGCTTTTTACCATCACAGCGTCCATCAGCGCCCTGAACGGCACAGTCACCAACACCGTTAGCCTGCAACTACCCGGTGGTATGACCGACAGCAACCTGGGCAATAACAGTGCGTCAGACACTGACGCAGTTCAGGGTATTGCAAATATTTCCATCAGTAAAACCAATGGCACCAACACGCTGGTGGCGGGCGGTACCACAGCCTACACCGTGACGGTTGCCAACAGCGGGCCGTCGGATGCCTCTAACTCAGTGCTCCGCGACCCGGTTGTTCCCGGCCTGTCCTGTACCGCGCTCGCAACCTGCACCGCCAGTGGCGGCGCATCGTGCGCAGCCACCATACCTGCGGCCACGTTGCAATCGGGATACACCATTCCAAGTTTGCCATCAGGCGGGCAAATCAGTATCGTGCTCAGCTGCGCGGTCACCGCTACAGGGCAGTAGCGGGGGACAACCCGCTTATAAAAGTGCAGCCTGCTTGTACGCCTCAGCGGCGGCGAGTTCATCGCCCCGCTGTTCAGCCAAGACAGCAAGCGCCCGCCAAGCCTTGCGGTGAAGGCCAGCGTCTTGAAGGCCCAGCGCTGCCTGATTCAGAAGTTGCCTTGATTTACCCCAAAGTTGGCGGTTCAGGCAGGCCATACCCGCGAGATATTGCAAATTCGGATCACGCGGTCGGCCGATTTGCGCAGCTTCAATCCGCGCCAGCCAGGCTGTATCAACACTGTCGAGACCGGCCTCCAACACAGAGATGAGTTTGATGCGCAGGGTGTCACCCATGCTGGACTGCGGTTGCACCGCTGCGTCCCACACTTGCAGCAACCAGCTGCGCGCCAGGTCCACATCGCCATGCAAAGCCATCAAACGAGATGCAGCATGGACGACCAATTCAGGCGTCGCGCGTTCACTGTCGTCCAGACTGGCCCAGGCGTGTTGCAGCTGCGCAGGGTCATGTGCATCGTTCAACAGTTCAAGTGCCAGGCCGCGCACAATGCTTTGGGCAGCGTGCACTGAGAACGCGCGATGCTTGGCCAGAAGGCGGGCGGTCTCCAATGCATGTGACGTTTGACGCAGCAAGCGCGTCGCTTTGAGCTTCATGCGAAGCGCCAATGTGCGGCGGGTAGCACCTTGGGGCAGTTGTTCAAGCAGGTCAAGCGCAGCGCCAGCGTCGCGATCATCCAATGCCCAGCGCGCAGCACGAAACTGGACACCCTCACGCACTTCTTGCGCATGGCGCGGTGCGGAACTTTGCAGGGCCAGTTGCACATGCTGTTCACGCAGGGGTTTGTTTTGCAGTGACTGGGCACTTTCAGCCACCAACAAATGCGCGAGCGACTGCAATTGGCTGGCCCTTTGCGGGCTGTAGCCGGGCACCTGGCCAGACTCATTGGCCAAACGGGCCAGGCTTTTTTCTTGTGTCAGCGCGTTTTGCGCGGACTTGGTGGCACGAATGTAGCGCCCGGCCAACTGGTGCGCCAGCGCGTCCATCAGCGCCCCATACATGGCGCGTTCTTTTTGCTGGGCACGCCAGCGGCGCGCCTCAAGCGGCAAGCTGACCACCGCCGACAAGGCGCGCAATGCGACATAAATCAAAACAAACAAACCGACCAGCAAAAAAATGGTCAGATTGAACGACACGTCAATGCGGTGCGGCGGCCAGAACACACTGACCACCGCCTGGTTATTACCGGCGAAAAGGGCACTTGCCGCAGCAATCGCGAACAGGGCTAGGAGCCAAAAGGCAGCGCGCATCGTGTTTGCCTGCTCTTGCCTAGCGGCCGGCCGCTGCGGTGGCCAGCGCGGCCATGGTTTCGTCCAAGCGCGGCAGCTCACTGGTTTTGAGCTGGCTTTGAATTTGCTGAAGCAACTGGCTGGCGGCCTGGGTCTTGCGGGACGCCGGATCAAAGTATTTGCTCAGCCATGCGTTGGCATTTGCCAAATCGGCACGCGCGGTATCAGTTTGCCGTGACAGCAAACCCAGCCGGGCGTTCAGCAAGCGCAGCTTGAGGTTTTCCCGCAGGAAAAACGACTGCTCAGGTGACAGCAAAGCCGCTTCAGGCTGCTCGATACGGCTCACACGCAGCAACTTGCGTGCTTCCTCACGCACGCTGTCCAGCGCGCGGCGCGCGGCTGCTTCCAACCGCGGCCTGTCAAACCAGGCCAGAACCGACGCTTGCGTTTGACTCTTTGGGCTGGCTGTTGGCGGTGCGGTCGTCGTTGTGATGGGCCTTGCGGACGTGTTCACCACCATCGCATTGGCTACGGGCAGGTCATCGGCCAGACGGGTAAGTTCGTCAATTTTGATCATCAGCACCGGGACATCGGTCAGGCTGGCGGCTTTGATACGCTCCAGGTCTTTGGCCAGCGCCCGCTGCAAGGGGTTGAGCCGGGGCTGAGCCGCGCGCTGCAAGCGCTGGCTGGCAGAGGTCATGGCGGCAATCAATGGCACGGCGCTGCCCGTCAGTTGCGCCTGTTGCTGCGCCAGGCGCAAAGCAGATTCAATATCCACCACCAGGTTTTCATCGCGCGAACGGGACAGGCTTTGCATCAGCTCTTCAAGCTGGCTGCGCTGCAGACTCACCTCACTGATGCGGTTTTCCTGCAAGGCCAGTCGCGCCGCCAGTTCTCGCGTGCTGTCCTGGGCAGCTTTGGCTAGCGTACGGGCCTCAATCGACTGAGCACCTGAGTCAAGGCTACGGCGTGCCAGTTCTTCTTGAATATTGCCCAGTTTTTGCCAAAGCAAGCCACTGACCAACAAAGCGGCAAGAGCCACCAGAACAACGATGACTGCCCAGCTGCGCGGAATGCTCACGGCATGCGCAGACGCGCCCGGCAAGGCAGGGTTCAGGATGAGCGGTGCAGGCTCGGCGGGAGGTTTTTGACTTTCACTCATGGAGACCAGATTCTATCGAGCGCAATGCATCCACGATGTCCGTCAGCGTCGGGCGTGACTCCTGCACCACACCCCAGAGTGCAGCGCGCACCGCCTGAGCAATGCGCGGATGGGTGGCAACGGCGCGGGCAGCACACCAATTCACGCCAGCTGATCCGTCGCCAGCCAGCCGCGGTTGCTGCATCAAATTGGCCAACGCCTCCGAGCTGCTGAACAACCAGACCGAACCATCCTGACTCGCGGTCTTCGCCAGTTGGATTTGGTCGTCTGTGAGGCTGGGAACTGACCGTTGGTACACACTGAGCATATCGACTTGCGCGCCCGCTGCTTGCAACTGTTGCGCCAGCCATTCACGGCCTGAACTTGCCTGCGCTGCTGCGCCACCGATTTGCCCACGCAGCACCAGTACCCGCGCGCCGCGCCAATCACGCTGACCTACAACTTGCCAAAGCGCTTCAGAATCAAACTGGCCAGCCTCAGCGGGCGGGGAGTCGATTTGTTCGGCAGCTACGCCCACAGCCAGCAGCGCAGCCGCCGTTCCTGGCCCTGGCGCCAAAAAACGTAGCTTTGCGGGCAAGGTATGTATTGCACTAACCGCTACATTACTTATAGCTGCTTGCGCGCGATTTAATTGGAGTTCAGGGCTTTTTTGTTGGAAGAAATACGTAACTGCATTGCCACTGACAAACATGCAAGCGGCGTAATCGTCCAGGTGGTGCCAAGCTTGTTGCAGACGCGCGGCGGCGGCCAAGTCAGTGACGGGCCCAATCTCTATCAACGGCAAGGCCTGTGCCTGAAACCCCTGGTTTGTCAGTTCCTCCACCCAATGCGCAGCGTCCTGCGCCGGGCGGGTGACGATCACACGTTGGGGTTGGCTGCCCACACCGCCCCGCCTGCACGCAGCTCAGCCGCGACGGCTTCGCCTAGCGCTTCAGCCTCGGCAAATGTGCGCACGGCTGCCGCCTTTTGCGCATGCACCAGCGGCGTGATGCTACCCGTCTCAATGCTTGCGGGGTCGCCCCAGGCAGCCTGCAGCAACATTTGGTGATCGCCTCCAGCGGCTGGCCCACGCGTAAACGCCGCCAGCGGCATCGAGCAACTGCCACCCATGGACCGGGACACCGTACGCTCAGCAATCACAGACAGCCAGGTCGGCATGTCGGCCAGCGTTGCCAGGCCTTCGAGCAGATCCGCACGGTCAGCGCACACTTCAATCCCCAGCGCGCCCTGCCCGGCAGCGGGCAGCATGTCGGTGGTTGCAAAGCTGGCACGGATGCGCTCGGGCATTTCCAGCCGCTTCAAGCCCGCCGCCGCCAGCACAATCGCGTCATATTGGCCCTCGTCCAGCTTGCGCAGGCGCGTATCCAGATTGCCGCGCAAGGGCTGAATGTTCAGATCTGGCCGTAAACTCTTGAGCAACACCAAACGGCGCAGGCTGGACGTGCCGACGACGGCCCCTTGCGGCAGATCAGCCAGGCTGGCATACCGATTCGACACAAATGCGTCATGCGGGTCTTCGCGGGTCATCACGCAGGCCAGTGCGAAGCCACTTGGCAAGTCCATTGGCACGTCTTTGAGCGAGTGCACCGCAATATCGGCGCGGCCTTCTTGCAAGGCGACTTCCAGCTCTTTAACAAACAGTCCCTTGCCACCGACTTTACTCAATGACCGGTCCAATATCTGGTCACCCAGCGTCGTCATGCCCAGCAGCTCGACTTGCCAGCCCAGACGCGTTTCAAGCAGCGTTTTGACGTGTTCAGCCTGCCACAGTGCCAGGCGGCTTTCACGCGTTGCAATCACGATTTTCTTTGTTTGATCTGCGGTAGTCACTCGTCACCCATTTGTAATCTTTCACCAGTCGTCAATGCTAGCATGCACAAAAGTTCAAAAAGACTGAAACCACATGACCAACAAAGCCTCGAAGGACAACGAACGCCCGCTTGTAGAAGATATCCGCCTGCTGGGAAGAATCCTGGGAGACGTGATTCGCGAGCAGGAAGGTACCCCCGCCTACGAGCTGATTGAAAAGGTGCGCAAACTGTCGGTGGCTTTCAGGCGCGATGCAGATGTGGAATCAGACAAGGCGTTGAAAAAACTGCTCAAAGGCCTGTCTGGCGACCAAACCGTCAGCGTGATTCGTGCCTTCACCTATTTCAGCCACCTGGCCAATCTGGCCGAAGACCGTCACCACATCCGGCGCCGTGCCGTTCATGAGCGCGCAGGCGATACCCAGGAGGGCAGTATTGAAGTGGCCTTGTCCCGCCTGCGTTGGGCGGGCATTGCGCCCAAAACCATCGCAAACACGCTCGCTCACAGCTTTTTGTCTCCCGTGCTGACAGCACACCCAACCGAAGTGCAGCGCAAAAGCATACTGGACGCCGAACGCAACATTGCCCATCTGCTAACGACTCGCGACGACATCAAGGCCTTGGCACTGGCGCTGAGTGCCACCAGCCCCGCTTTGGCGGCCAAAGACGCACTCACACCCCGCGAGCTGGCTGCCAACGAAGCCCAATTGCGCGCCCGGGTAATGCAACTCTGGCAAACCCGCCTGCTGCGCTTTACCAAGCTGACGGTGGCAGACGAAATCGAAAACGCATTGAGTTATTACGAAGCGACTTTTTTGCGTGAAATCCCCAAGCTGTATGCAAATTTGGAGCGCGAACTCGGCCACCTGCCCGTGCACAGTTTTCTGCGTATGGGTCAATGGATAGGCGGTGACCGCGACGGCAACCCTAATGTGTCAGCCGACACATTGAATTACGCTTTGAGCCGGCAAGCTGAAGTCGCTCTGCGCCACTACCTGACGGAGGTGCATTTGCTGGGTGGCGAGTTGTCAATGTCCGCAATGCTGGCAGGCGTGAGCCCGGCCATGCAAGAGCTCGCCAACAGCTCGCCTGACATCAACGAGCACCGCTTGGACGAGCCTTACCGCCGCGCCCTGACTGGCGTCTATGCACGCCTGGCCGCCACCCTGAAGAATCTGACCGACGGAGACGCGGCACGCCATGCCGTCGCACCGCAAAACGCTTACGCGAACTCCGAAGAATTTTTAGTGGATTTGCGCACCATTGCCGCATCGTTGCGAGAAAACCATGGTGAAGCGCTGGTCACCCAACGCCTGCACCCGCTGATTCGCGCAGTCGATGTCTTTGGTTTTCACCTGGCCACGGTGGACTTGCGCCAGAGTTCTGACAAGCATGAAGAGGTGGTGGTCGAGCTGCTGGCCACCGCACGCATCGAGCAAGGCTATTCCAGCCTGCCTGAAGCGGCCAAGCGCGAGCTGCTGATGCGCCTGCTCAACGACGCACGGCCACTTCGTGTCGTCGGCGCTGCGTACTCCGCCCACACGCTGGGCGAGCTGGCTATATTTGAAGCGGCACGTACCGCGCGCGACCGCTTCGGAAAAGAGGCGATTCGTCACTACATCATCAGCCACACCGAAACCGTGAGCGACTTGCTTGAAGTGCTGCTGCTGCAAAAAGAAGTCGGCCTGATGCACGGCATTTTGGAAGACAGCGCAACCAACGACCTCATCGTCGTGCCGCTGTTTGAAACCATAGAAGACCTGCGCAATGCCGCACCCATCATGCGGGAGTTTTATGCCCTGCCCGGCATTGCAAAGCTGGTCAAACGCAGCGGGGCCGAGCAAGACATCATGCTGGGTTACTCCGACAGCAACAAAGATGGCGGTATTTTTACCAGCAACTGGGAGTTGTACCGGGCCGAGATTGCGCTGGTCGAATTGTTTGATGAATTAGCAAATTCCCACGATATTCAGTTGCGCATGTTCCACGGTCGGGGCGGCACAGTAGGTCGCGGCGGTGGTCCCAGCTACCAAGCCATCCTGGCGCAACCACCGGGCACGGTGCGTGGGCAAATCCGATTGACCGAACAGGGCGAAGTGATTGGCTCGAAATACGCCAACCCCGAAATCGGCCGGCGCAATCTGGAGACCCTGGTCGCCGCCACTCTGGAGGCTACCCTGCTCCAACCTACCAAGCCCGCCACCCAAGCTTTCTTGCAAGCCGCGGCAGCTCTGTCATCTAGCAGCATGGCCGCCTACAGAGCCCTGGTCTACGAGACGCCAGGATTCACTGAATATTTTTTCAGTTCTACGCCGATCCGGGAAATCGCTGAGCTCAATATCGGTTCACGTCCGGCGTCACGTAAAGCCACACAAAAAATTGAAGACTTGCGCGCCATCCCGTGGGGGTTCAGTTGGGGCCAATGCCGCCTGACGCTGCCCGGCTGGTATGGTTTTGGTTCGGCGGTGGAGGCCTTATTGGCTGACGGTGGTACACCCGCCAGAAGAAAAGAAGCGACCCAATTGCTGCAAAAAATGGTCAAAGAGTGGCCGTTTTTCAGAACGCTTTTGAGCAATATGAACATGGTGCTGGCCAAAAGCGATCTGGCACTGGCATCGCGCTATTCAGAACTGGTGCCAGATGCCAAACTGCGAAAAAGAATTTTTGGTGCCATTGAGGCCGAATGGCATCGTACGGTCGGTGCTTTGGCGCTCATCACGGGTGAAAAACATTTGCTCGCAGACAACGCATCGCTGCAACGCTCCATCCGCCATCGTTTTCCTTACATTGACCCGCTGCACCACTTGCAGGTAGAACTGGTACGGCGCTACCGTGCGGGGCAGGCTGATGAACGCGTACAGCGCGGCATCCATATCTCCATCAACGGCATTGCGGCCGGGTTGCGAAATACGGGATGACGTCCTGAAGCGAAGTCTTGAAGGAGTAGCGACCCTCCAAAACAGAAGCACTGACAAACTGTCAGCTGTTAACCTCCAAGGTGCGCTACAAGAGACAGCCAATGCTGACATCTTTAAACAGCGTGAAATTTGCACACATTATTTATAACTTTTATCCGCACTTTTCCCGAGGAAAATCATGACTTTCGAACTAAAAACACTCGCCGGCAGCTGGGTTTTGAGCTTGTTCCTAGCTCTGACCGGTAGCCATGCCATAGCAGCCGGCTCGCTGGCCATCGACACTCTGCAAGGGGAAAAATACGGTTTTTCTTTTAACCATTCGAGCGCGAATCAAGCGGATCAGCGGTCTATGCGCGAGTGCGGGGCTGATTGCGCTGTAGTGCTGCGCTTTAGCGGCGAATGCGGCGCCTACGCGGCTGATCAGGCCAAGGGGTCAAACGCCTATGGTTGGGGAACCGGCAGCAGTAGCGCCAACACGCAGGCGCGGGCCATGTCCGAATGCCGCGCCAAGGGTGGCTCCAGCTGCACAGTACGCGCATGGGGTTGCGACGCTACAACTGCAACATCTCCGCAAGCTGTAGCGACACCGCCCGCGGGTCAGCCCGCTCCACAAATCAACCCACCCATCAGCAGCGGCCTGGCCATGCTCGGGGAATGGCTGGTCGACTATGTAGGGGCGTCCTACACAGCGAGCGGCACGCTCCGCGTGAGCGACAGCCTGGGTAACGGTAACTTTCGGGGCGTGATGGTTCAATCGTTCACCAACAGCTCGGGCGATGCCAAGCGGGTGCAACAAGACGTCATGATCACCGTACGCGGTGACAGCGTCGTCATCAACGCCAGCAACCCCGTGTACCTAATCGGTACGGGCAGGTACAGTCCGGACAACTTCACCTTGAGTGCAGCCAGCCCCAATCTGCTGCGCGGCAAAAACTCGGACAGTGCAGGCAGTGTAGGGACAGTGGTTATCAGCAGACGATGAAGTCTCTAGGAAAGAGCAGGCTGGACGGTGCTGGCAGAGTCCTCGATCAGCCCAGCGGCGGCATTGACTCAGCTTGACTATTCAATCAATAGCTCCGGTCCTCCGGAAATATTGACCTTGAGGCCTGAATTCTTCCCGAGATGGTTTTCCAACGACTCAATCCTGTCATTTTAAATGCGTGATTGGCCAAGTATCTAATAAATACGGGCGCGAGCTGCTCTTTAATAGATAGCGTTTCCGCAAGTTTCTTGCTGTAATCTGGGTTCGCCAAGGCTTCGTCCTACATCAAGAGCAGCGGTGTCTGATGCGCCAGGCAAGGATATTTGCGTAGGATGGATTCAAGGCTGAAGCGTGCAACCTGCCATCAGCAGGTCACCCGCGAAGTTGCCGACCTTGACGTATCCGGAGTCGCCCATGACCAGCCTGACAACCGCAACAACACTTGCTCCCCGCTCCACAGATTTTGTATCCACCGACACTGCCGCTCTGGCCTCCCACATGGACCACTGCGCCAGTAGGCGAAGCCGATTTTATGGGCTGCATGCAGCGCTTGAGCTGGCACATTCCGTCGTTTTTAGCCGGCTGGTGACTGCATCTTTGGTGGCGGTGGTACTTTTGGCCGTGACTGGCATCGTTTGAGGATGTGAAAACTGCCACATTTGACAGGCTGGAAACTTTAAGCCCCTACGCTAGAAAAATACTCACCAGCAACCCCGGTGGGCCCGAACCTCTGATACGAGCCGAGCTGTTCGGCATGCAGCGTTTTGAAGAACATGGCCGCAGCTTGGCCCAAGCGCAGTCAGTACGCACCAGCAAGAGTTGGGGTGAAAGTCTGTCGTTCTCCCCACGGGTGCAAGACAACATAGCGGCGCTACGCCAAGCCTACGACTACATTGCCACGATCTCGCAAAGCGGCCAATATGTGACGCCGGCGGCCGAATGGCTGCTCGACAATTTCCACTTGGTTGAGGCTCAACTTCTGCAAATTCACGAGGGCGTTCCTCGTCGCTACTACGCCGACCTGCCCAAGCTGACCGGCAAACCACTGGAGGGGCTCCCCCGCGTCTATGGCATTGCCTGGGCCTATGTGGCGCATACCGACAGCGTGCTGGATCCAGCGCTGTTTACGGCCTTTTTACACGCCTACCAAGAGGCGAACCCACTCAGCCTGGGTGAACTCTGGGCGCTACCCACCACACTGCGGGTGGTACTGCTCGAAAATCTGCGCCGTGTGGCAGACCACATTGCTGAAGGCAAAGCCGCGCGCGAGGCAGCCCACGCCATATGGGACGCGCCAGGCAGCCTGGCTGAAAACGACCTGAACGAACTTCTCGTCAGCATGCGTAATCGCGGTCTGAAGCGCAGCTTCCTGACCCAGCTCTGGCAGCGCGTTCCAGACCAGCCAAGTGACACCCATGCCATGCTGGTGTACTGGATCAATCTACATTGTGTCAATGCCCTGAGCCTCATTGCAGACAGCCAGGCCGCGCAGGCATCGACCAACCTGACGATCAGCAACATCATCACCAGTCTGCGCCTGATAGGGCAGCTTGAGTGGCGTGAGCTGATTGAGCCAGTCAGCAGCGCACTGCAAATGTTGCAGCAGTTGCCCAGCTTTACGCTGGAGAGCGAAGGCACACGCCAGCAAATCACGCAGGCGATGGAAAAAGTGGCGCGCGACACCGGGCAAGCCGAGCTGTCTGTCGCGGCGTCGGTGGTGCGCAGCGCGCAGCGCAGCACCCAAACCAGCCATGGTGAAGACACAGCCGCCTACCATCTGATAGGGCCGGGTCGTGATGCATTGCTTGACGTTCTGGCACCCCATAAGCCATCCGGAAGCAGAGGCATTGAGCTGAACCTCAAACCAGAGTGGCGCTTGCGCATCTACCTGTTGGCCCTGCTGACAGGAACCATCGCCTTGCTGGCTCTTATGAACCGACCGCTGCACAATTTGGTAGATTGGCATTGGGCGACTTGGCTGGCCCTGGCCTTGATGGCTTGGCCAGCATCAGAAGCCGTAGCGGCCATCATTCATCGGATGATTTCCGAGTTAACCCGTGTCAGGCCGATGCCCCGGCTGGACTTTGCGAGCGGCATTCCAGCGCAGCATCGGGTGCTGGTCGTGATGCCCTGCATGCTGACCTCTACTGCGTCCATCAAAGGCTTGACCGAGCGGCTACGTTTGCACTGGCTGGCCAGCTTGGAGAGCAACGCGCAGTTTGCGCTGCTGTCTGATTGGACAGATGCCGACCAGGCCAGCTCACCCACAGACAACGTGTTGCTCAAAGAAGCGCTGGCCCAAACAACGGCACTGAACACCGAATACCCAGTAGCGAAAGGCGAAGCGCCCCGCTTTCTGGTGATCCACCGGGGCCGCAAATGGTGCAGCACAGAGGGAAAGTGGATAGGTTGGGAGCGCAAGCGCGGCAAGCTCGAAGCATTGATCCGGTTTATTGCCACATCAGAGCCAGGCGCCATCTCTGGCATGCAAACCCAAGGCGATTTTTACTTTGCAAATGGCATGTACTTGGCCAGCAGCATCCAATACATTGTGACGCTGGACAGCGACACCGGGCTACCGCCAACGGCATTGCGCGAGCTGGTGTCGATTGCAGCACACCCGCTGAACATGCCGCACGTTGACCTGGCTAACAGGCGCGTGACAAGCGGTTACGGCATTTTGCAGCCCCGCGTCGTGACGCCGCTGCCGCAGGCGGAAGAACGCTCGCCGTTTCATGCCATGTTTGCAGGCCAGTGCGGTATTGACCCTTACAGCAACGGCTCGTCCGACGTGTACCAAGACTTGTTTGGGTTGGGCTCGTTTACCGGCAAAGGGCTGCTGAATGTCAAGGCACTGTATGCCGTGCTCGACCAACGCTTTGCCGATGAATCAGTGCTTAGCCATGACTTGCTGGAGGGCAGTATCAGCCGCTGTGCCTACGTAAGCGATGTGTTGTTGGTCGAAGACCATCCGCACCATGCGGGCGTTGATGATTCGCGCCAACACCGCTGGGCGCGTGGAGACTGGCAACTGCTACCGATGATGCTCCGCAGCGCCAGCTACGGCATCGATAGCCTTGGGCTGTGGAAGATGTTTGACAACCTGCGCCGCACGCTGGTGGCACCTGCATCGCTGTTGCTTCTGACATGGGTGATTTTTACCGCTGCCATGCCCCTGTCCAAAGCAGTTGCCATCGTGGTGGCCGCATTTCTGGCCGGGCCGCTGCTGGGTGCTCTGGCAGCGCTGATTCCAAGCCGGCGCGGCATTGTGCTGCGGCACTTCTTTCATGTGGGCATGGCGACGCTGTGGCTTTCGTTAGGTGCAGCGGCCTGGCAATTCACCCAGCTATTTCACAAAACAGGTCTGCTGCTTGATGCCATTACCCGCGCGTTGTGGCGCATGAGCATCAGCCGCAAACATTTGCTGCAATGGACAACTGCCGCACAGGCGCAAGCCGCAGCTACCTACACACTCAACACATTTGTGCGAAAACAGGCGCTGACGTCGAGCGCCAGCATCGCCCTTGGTACCCTAGCGCTCCTCTACAGCCCGAACCCGATATACGGTGCTGCGTTGTTTGTGCTTTGGGCACTGAGCCCCGTCTTTGCCTGGTGGGCAAGCCTGCCCATGAGCCAGTCCCGAAGGCTGAGACTGGCTGCGGATGAGCGCGCTTATTTAACAGATATTGCTCGCGATACGTGGCGCTTTTTTGAACACTGCATCACCCCGCTGGACAATCACTTGCCGCCCGATAACCTGCAGGTCGATAGCGACCCCACCCTTGCCCACCGCACATCTCCGACCAATGTCGGCCTGTATCTACTTTCAGTGACCTGCGCGCGGCAGTTTGGCTGGATCAGTACCGCAGATGTGGTGGCGCGTTTGCAAGCCACTCTCAGCACGGTCGAGCAGTTACCCAAGCATGACGGACATCTGTACAACTGGTACCAAACCGAAACACTGGAGATATTGCAGCCGGCCTATGTCTCCACGGTTGACAGCGGCAACCTCGCGGGGCATTTGCTGACAGTCATCGGCGCGTGCAACAGCCTGGCACGCAAGGCAGACAGCAGCGCGACTGAAAAGCTACAGTTGGAAAACATCGCCGAACAGTGCATGCGCTTGTGCATGGCGATGGACTTTAGTGGCCTGTACAGCCGCACGCGGCATTTGTTTCACATCGGTCTGCGCGTAAACGATCATGTGCTCGATGCCAGCTACTACGACTTGTTGGCGTCCGAGTCCCGGCTGGCCAGTTTTGTGGCCATAGCCAAAGGGGATGTGCCACGCCGACATTGGATGGCTTTAGGCCGCGCATTTTTATCCAGTGGTGTCACACCAGGACTTAAATCGTGGTCAGGCTCCATGTTCGAGTACCTAATGCCTTCCCTGGTCATGCAGGAGCCCGAGCAAGGCCTGCTTTTTTCGTCCAGTCTCGCCGGAGTGCAGGAGCAGCAAATTTTCGGCACGGCGCAAGGTCTGCCATGGGGGGTGTCTGAGTCGGCCTACTTTGCGCAGGACCATTCGCTGGCTTACCAGTATTCACCCTTTGGTGTACCCCGGCTGGCACTCCGCCGCACGCCCACCACCGACAGGGTGGTGGCGCCTTATGCCGCGCTTATGGCCACGATGCTCTGCCCCAAATCAGCCATTGCCAACCTCAAGCGCATGGAACTGCTGGGCAGCAGAGGCGAGTACGGCTTCATGGATGCGATTGACTTTACCGCCGCACGTCAACCGCATGCTGAAAAATTCAGCGTGGTTAAAACCTACATGGCCCACCACCAGGGCATGGCGCTGGTAGCGCTGTGCAATGTGCTCTGCGGCCAGGCACCGCAGCGCTGGTTTGCCCAAACGCCGCTGGTGGCTGCCTATGAGACGCTGCTGCACGAGCGTTGTCCGAGGCAAATCAGCAGCAGCGCCAACCCGCGCAGCATCACTGCCATCGAAGAAAGCCCGTCCAGCAGCGCCTTTCAGTCCCGAACCATCAATCCTGCAACGACGCAGTGGCAGCCCACACACCTGCTGTCAAACGGCCGCTACAGCGTTGCGCTGCGGCCCAACGGCGCGGGTGTCAGTCGCTGGCGACAGGGCAGCGGGTGGCATAACATCAGTCGCTGGCGTGACGATTTGCTGCGGGATGAATACGGCAGTTTTATTTATATCAGCACCGGCAACGACGCGCCGGCCTATTCGATAACCGCCCATCCTGCGCCGCACCCGCAGTGGCGTTATAGCTGCTGCTTTATGGCTGATCGCGTTCAGTTTGACGCTGTATCCAACGAGTTACAGGCCACCACCACCGTGCTGGTGAGTCCTGAAGACGATACCGAACTGCGCACGGTGGTCATCACCAACTTCCTGAATGTAGACGTGACTTATGACGTGGTGTCTTGCTTTGAAGTCGTACTTGCCGACGCTAGGGCTGACGAGGCGCACCCGGCGTTCTCAAACCTGTTCATCACCACCGCCTGGCACGCACCTTGGAGAGCCGTGATGCTCTCGCGCCGTCCTCGATTGCAGGGCGACCCAGAGTTGTCAGCCGCGCATTTTTTGGCCGATGTGGATGCCGATATCGTGTCGCTCGACTGCATCACCGACCGCCGAGCATTTTTGGGTCGCAATCGAAGCCGCGCGCGGCCAGCTATGGTTCAACCCTGGGCCAGAGATACGCAGAGCACGCCCCCCAATGGGCTGGACCCCATCGCCTGCCTGCGGGTCAAGGTGCGGATCCCAGCCGGAGGCTTGGCCCGGCTGACGTTTGCCACCACCGCTGCGGCTGATGCCAACGCGCTTTCAGCCCGCATTGACACTTACCTTCAACCCATGCACCTGGAACGCGCCGCCCGCATGGCCGCGACGCTGGCTCAGGTGCGGCTGCGCGACCTGGGTATTGACGCCGAAGAAAACGCCGCCCTGCAGGACCTCACCACCGCGCTGATGTACAGCGGCCCGCGGCCTAAATTTATAAACGCCACCAACAGCCCGTTGGTCGATCAGCGGCAACTCTGGCGGCTTGGCATTTCTGGCGACAAACCCATCTTGTTGGTGCGCATCCACTCTAGCGAAGGCCTGGGGCTGGTGCAGTCGTTGCTGCGTGCGCAACCTTGGTGGAACTTTGGCGGACTGGCGACTGACATGGTGGTACTGAACAGTGAAGACAACTCTTACTTGTCGCCGCTGCAGCATGAAATTGTGGCCCGGCGTGACCGCTTGAACCAGAAGGTGCAACAGAGCTTTCCGTCTGTTGAGGGCGCAGGCTTTTTCCTGCTCAGGGAGCATGAAGTTTCGCCGTCAGAAAAAGCCGTGCTGCTGGCCATGGCGCGCGTGGTGCTGGTAGCCGATGACAGGCCCATTGAAACCCAGATAGCCGCCCTGAAAGCCCTATGGGTAACGCCGGGTAAGCCAACATCAGCATGGATATCTTTGCCGGGGACTTTGCCAGCACCCCTGGGGATCAAAACGCCCGCCGGCAAATTCGATTCGTTGACCGGTGAGTTTCAGTTCAATATCAGCGCGAACCAGCGACCAGCGCGTCCGTGGGTCAATGTAATCGCCAATGCATCGTTTGGATTCCAGGTGTCTGAAACCGGCAGCGGTTACACCTGGGCCATCAACAGCAGACAGCACCAGATCACGCCGTGGAGCAACGACCCGGTACAAGACCCGAGGTATGAGCATTACCTGCTGCAAGACTTAGAGACGACGCAATTTTTGCAGCTAACTCCCGGCAATCACGGCAGCTCAGAGCTGGGCGCAGGACCGGTTCACAGTGTCCGCCACGGCCAAGGCTACAGCACCTTCGAATGCAGGCAGGGCCAGATTGACACCAAAACCACGTTCTTTGCCGACCGCGATGCACCCGTGAAGTTGGTCCATGTGGAACTGCGCAACAACGGCAACCGCGCGCGCCAGTTGCGCGCACTGGCCATGGTTGAATGGCAAATGGGTTCGAACCGAGCAGATCGCCGGACGGTGCTCAGCTGGAACCTGCCCGGTATTAACGCGGTGATGGCCGAGCAGCGCCAAAGCCGGGCAGGCTTTGGCGGCAACACGGCGTTTTTAGCGCTCGCCGGTTTGCCGGGCGTCATGCAATGGACCTGTGATCGCAGCGAATTTTTTGACGTGGCAGGCCAGCTGAACTGGCCCAGTAGGCTGAGTCAGCGCAGCGGCCTGGGGCTGGACCCTTGTGGCGCGATAGCCAGCAGCTTTTGGATGGGGCCAGGCGAGATATTCAGCTTCACCTTCATCATGGGTCACGCCGCTGACGCACCACAGGCCGAGCTGCTGGCCACAAGCTGGCTCAAGCAGGACGTCGCGAAGGCACTTAAAGGCGTCAAGGCCTTTTGGGGAGATCTGCTGGGGCACATACAGGTCAGCACGCCTGACCCGCTGTTTGATGCGCTCATCAACCGATGGCTGCTGTACCAAACTCTCGCCTCGCGCCTGTGGTCTAAAGCCGGGTTTTACCAGGCTGGTGGCGCCTTTGGTTTCAGGGACCAGCTGCAAGACAGCATGGCCTTTGCCGTGGTGGCGCCGGCGCGCCTGCGCGAGCAGATTGTGCTGAACGCATCCCGCCAATTTGCCGAGGGCGATGTACAGCACTGGTGGCACGCGCCGGGCGGTGAAGGCGTGCGGACCCACTTCAGCGACGACCTGCTGTGGCTGCCCTTTGCCTGCGCCCACTATGTGGACGTAACGGGAGATGCCGCGCTGCTGGATGAGCCTGTGCCTTTTTTAGAAGGCGCAACCATTCCAGCGGGTGCAGAGGATGCCTACTACGCACCCGACATCAGTGACATACAGGCCTCGGTCTATGAGCATTGCGCCCGCGCCATTGACCGCAGCCTAGTTACAGGCCTACACGGCCTGCCGCTGATGGGCACCGGCGACTGGAACGACGGCATGAACCGTGTCGGCCATGGAGGCAAAGGCGAATCGGTGTGGCTCGGCTGGTTTTTATGCAGCGTGACGCAAAGCTTTGCGCCGCTGGCCAAAGCCAGGGGGGATCTGCTACGCGCCGACACATGGCTGAAGGCAAGGCAAGGCTGGATACAGGCGCTGCACAGCCACGGTTGGGACGGCGAATGGTTCAGACGTGCGTTTTTTGACAATGGCGAGCCGCTGGGCTCATCGAGCAACGATGAATGCCAGATCGATCTGATTGCGCAGGCTTGGTCAGTTCTCTCAAGCGCGTCAACTGACACGTTTACACAAAGCGCCATGCAATCCATGACGCAACAATTGATTGACGACGACGCCGGTCTGCTGCGCCTGCTGGCTCCACCGTTTGAAAAGTCACAAAACAACCCGGGCTACATTCAGGCCTACCCACCCGGCGTGCGTGAAAACGGCGGTCAATACAACCACGCCGCCGTGTGGGCGCTGATGGCGCAAGCCCAAACCGGCGATGCAAGCGCGGCCTGGGACAGCTTTAGAGCCATCAGCCCGGCTCACCGCAGCCAACACCCGACTCGCGGCCCCCTTTACGAACTAGAGCCCTACGTGACGGCCGGCGACATCTATGGCGAAGCGCCTTACGCGGGGCGCGGCGGCTGGAGCTGGTACTCGGGCTCAGCCGCGTGGCTGCACCGCGCCGGGCTTGAGTCGCTGCTGGGGCTGAAAATCCGCCAGGGCGAGTTAACGCTCACGCCCTGCGTGCCAGCAGACTGGTCATCGTTCGATGTCACCCTCAAGCTGGAGGGGCGGGAGGTAGCGCTGCACTGGCAGCGCGGCAAGGAGACCACGCTCAAACCTGACCGAACTGTTCAGGCAGGAAAGCTTGTGAGACTGGCAGAACTCCCCGTGCCAGCCTTGGTATTGGTCTGGTCTGCTATTTAATCAGTAGCTGCTTGCGCCCGGATTCATTGGTCTAGAACCCTAAAATACGCTTTAAAAAGGCACTTTTCGACATCATTCCAGAGATTCCGGCGGGTTTTGAGCCTTTGGGTGGCAACCAAGCCACTTAAAATCAAGCCAACAGGAAATCAAATGGCAAGAACACTCTACGACAAAATCTGGGACGAGCACGTCATCCACACCGAGGAAGATGGCACGTCCATCCTCTACATAGACCGCCATCTGGTGCACGAAGTCACCAGCCCGCAAGCCTTTGAAGGGCTGCGCGAGTCCAAGCGCAAAGTCTGGCGCATCTCATCCATCGTGGCCACGGCTGACCACAACACACCGACCACCGGCTGGGAATTGGGCTATGACGGCATCACTGACCTGGTGAGCAAAGAGCAAATCACCACGCTTGATGCGAACATCAAAGAACACGGTGCAGCGGCATTCTTCCCGTTTCTGTCAAAACGCCAAGGCATCGTGCATGTCATGGGGCCTGAAAACGGCGCCACCCTGCCCGGTATGACGGTTGTTTGCGGTGACTCGCACACCTCGACCCACGGCGCTTTTGGGGCACTGGCGCACGGCATTGGTACCAGTGAGGTGGAGCACGTGCTGGCCACCAACACGCTGCTGGCCAAAAAGGCCAAAAACCTGCTCATCAAGGTGGAAGGCGCCCTGCCCGCAGGCTGCACCGGCAAAGACATCGTGCTGGCCATCATTGGCAAAATTGGCACAGCGGGCGGCACGGGTTACACGATTGAGTTTGCAGGCGCTGCCATCCGCGCGCTAAGCATGGAAGGCCGCATGACGGTTTGCAACATGGCGATTGAGGCCGGCGCGCGCGCCGGGTTGGTGGCGGTAGACCAAAAAACCATTGATTACGTCAAAGGCCGCTTGCTCGCACCGGGTACCGACTCAAAAACCGGCCAGTTTGTCGGCGGCGCGGAATGGGACATGGCGGCGCGTTATTGGTCAACCCTGCAGTCAGACGCTGGCGCGGTGTTTGACAAAGTGGTTGAGCTGGACGCGAGCCAGTTGCTGCCACAAGTGACCTGGGGCACCTCGCCCGAAATGGTGCTGTCTATCAATGACATCGTGCCCGACCCTGACAAAGAAAAGGACGCCAACAAGCGTGATGCCATTGAACGTGCGCTGAAGTACATGAATCTTGAGCCCGGCAAGGCGTTGAATGACTTGTATGTTGACAAAGTCTTTATCGGCAGTTGCACCAACAGCCGAATTGAAGACATGCGCGAAGCCGCTGCGGTGGTGAAGAAAATCGGTCAAAAAGTGGCGAAAAACATCAAGCTCGCCATGGTGGTACCAGGCTCTGGCCTCGTTAAAGAACAAGCCGAGCGCGAAGGGCTGGACAAGATTTTCATCGCCGCAGGCTTT
Organism: Burkholderiales bacterium; assembly: GCA_038204335.1. Taxonomy (GTDB): domain Bacteria; phylum Pseudomonadota; class Gammaproteobacteria; order Burkholderiales; family Burkholderiaceae_C; genus Polaromonas. The sequence goes on along the minus strand of JBBRDA010000037.1, from coordinate 3,927 downwards.
GAATGGCGCGAACCCGGCTGCAGCATGTGCCTGGCCATGAACGCCGACAAGCTGGAGCCCGGCGAACGCTGCGCCAGTACCAGCAACCGCAACTTTGAGGGCCGCCAAGGGGCAGGCGGTAGAACGCATTTGGTCAGCCCGGCGATGGCGGCAGCAGCGGCGGTGCATGGGCACTTTGTTGATGTCAGACGTTTCGTCTAAGGAATCACCATGCAAAAATTCACTGTACACACTGGCTTGGTCGCACCGATGGACCGCGAGAACGTCGACACCGACGCGATCATTCCCAAGCAGTTTTTAAAATCCATCCGCAAAACCGGCTTTGGCCCCAACCTGTTTGACGCTTGGCGCTACTTGGATCCGGGTGAGCCCGGCCAGGACCCGGCAAGCCGAAAGCCGAACCCGGACTTTGTACTGAACCAGCCGCGCTACACGGGTGCATCGATCTTGCTGGCACGCAAAAACTTTGGCTGCGGCTCCTCGCGCGAGCACGCGCCGTGGGCGCTGGACCAATACGGCTTTCGGGCCATCATCGCGCCCAGCTACGCCGACATCTTTTTCAACAACAGCTTTAAAAACGGCCTGCTGCCCATCGTCTTGCCCGAAGCGCAAGTGGCTGCGCTGTTTGATGAGGCGCTGGCTTTCCCTGGCTACAAGCTGACGGTAGATCTGGAGCGCCAGGTGATTGTGAAACCGCAGGGCGAAGAAATTCCTTTTGACGTTGAAGTGTTCCGCAAATATTGCCTGATCAATGGGCTCGACGACATTGGCCTGACGCTGCGCCACAGTGACAAAATCAAGGCGTTTGAGGCTGCGCGTTTGGCGACCAAACCCTGGCTGGCACATACGGTATGAGCGCAGGCTACCAAAGTCGCTTGTTCGTCTGGATGGTGCGCCATTGGCTGTGTACCTTCTTAGCTATGGGCATCGCCTTTGTGGCTTTTGGCATGCTGTCACTTAATCTGGTTCAGGTATTTACCGCCAACATCCGGTTTTTAGCCGACTACGGGCTAGAGGCCATCATGGACGGCGGCCTATGGCAATTGCTTGAGCTTGTGGCCAGCGCATACGGGGCAATCGCTTTTTATGTGATGTTTAAAAGCTGCGAGCACGCGCTTGTCGAACGACTGGCGCATCACAACAGCAACACACATTAAACCCAGTGACTGGTGTAAATTTCTCATTCGCAACGTTGAACGACCCTAGAAGGCATCAAAAAAGGTACTTTTCAGGTATAGAAAATAACTTTAGCCCAATGAATCCGGGCGCGACCAACTATAAAAAAGATAGTAACTATGAAAATCGCAATTTTGCCGGGTGACGGTATTGGTACAGAAATCGTGGCTGAAGCCGTCAAGGTTTTGAAGGTTTTAGACCTGAAGTTTGAAACTGAGACCGCGCTGGTGGGCGGCGCCGCATATGAGACCTATGGTCACCCGCTGCCCGACGCAACCCTGAAACTGGCCAAAGAAGCCGATGCCGTGTTGTTTGGCGCCGTCGGTGACTGGAAGTACGACAAGCTTGACCGCCCGCTGCGTCCGGAGCAAGCCATTTTGGGGTTGCGTAAAAACCTCGGCTTGTTTGCCAACTTTCGCCCGGCGATCTGTTACCCGCAACTGGTCGATGCGTCCAGCCTGAAGCGCGAGCTCGTCAGCGGTCTTGACATCCTCATCATCCGCGAACTGACAGGCGACATTTACTTCGGTCAGCCACGCGGCCGCCGCGTGTCGCCTGACGGTCACTTCCCCGGAAGCGAAGAGGCGTTTGACACCATGCGTTACTCGCGTCCCGAAATAGAACGCATTGCGCACGTGGCTTTTCAGGCAGCGCGCAAACGAGGCAAGCGTGTGACGAGCGTCGACAAAGCCAATGTGCTGGAAACCTTCCAGCTTTGGAAAGACGTAGTCACTGAGATTGGCTTGCAGTACCCCGACGTAGCTCTGGACCACATGTATGTCGACAACGCTGCGATGCAACTCGTCAGGGCTCCGAAAAAGTTTGACGTGGTGGTCACGGGCAACATGTTCGGTGACATCTTGAGTGATGCCGCCGCGATGCTGACCGGCAGTATCGGCATGCTGCCTTCGGCCAGCTTGAACGACAAAAACCAGGGCCTGTATGAGCCCAGCCACGGCAGCGCGCCAGACATCGCGGGCAAAGGCGTAGCCAACCCGCTGGCCACTATCCTTAGCGCCGCCATGATGCTGCGCTTTAGCCTGAATCAGCCCGAAGCAGCCGCGCGGATTGAGAAAGCTGTGGATGCCGTATTGACGCAAGGGCTGCGTACGCCAGATATTTACAGTGATGGCACGAGACGGGTTGGCACCGCTGAAATGGGTGATGCGGTCGTGAAGGCCTTGGCATGACTACAATAGAGCCATGAATTTAATTCAGACATCGATTAAAACGACAGGCACCAAAGGCTAGCAAGCCCGCCTCGTCGTGCCCGCCGGCTCGATGAGCCGGGTCAAAAATCTCATTTTTTTGATAAGGGCAACCCAAATGAAAATCTCAGGAAACACCGTTGGTCTCGTCGGCTGGCGCGGCATGGTTGGCTCGGTGTTGATCGACCGCATGCAGGCTGAGGGCGACTTTGACTTGATCGAGCCGATCTTCTTTTCGACGTCCAACGCTGGCGGCAAAGCACCAGCCCAGGCGAAAAACGAAACGCTACTGAAAGACGCGAACGATATCGACGCACTTAAAAGGTGCGACATCATCATCACTGCGCAGGGCGGCGACTACACATCCGATATCTTCCCCAAACTTAGGGCTGCAGGCTGGCAGGGCCACTGGATTGATGCGGCGTCAACGCTGCGGATGAACAGCGACACCGTGATCATTCTTGACCCAGTGAACCTGCCTGTGATTCAAAACGCCTTATTAAAAGGCGGCAGGAACTGGGTTGGTGGCAATTGCACCGTCAGCTGTATGTTGATGGGCGTCGGTGCTCTTTACAAGGCGGGGTTGGTCGAGTGGATGACCTCCATGACCTACCAGGCGGCGTCAGGCGGCGGTGCGCAGCACATGCGCGAGTTGCTCACCCAATTCGGCACACTGAACGGCGAAGTCAAAGCGCTTCTAGACGACCCGAAATCTGCGATTTTAGAAATCGACCGCCGTGTGTTGGCCAAACAGCACAGCTTGTCAGCCAGCGAGACAGCCAACTTTGGCGTGCCGCTGGGCGGCTCGCTGATTCCGTGGATCGACAAAGATCTGGGTGATGGTTCGAGCAAGGAAGAATGGAAAGCCGGGGCAGAAACCAACAAAATTTTGGGCCAAGGCGCTGGGTTCAACGCGCCTGCGGTGCCAGTGGACGGTTTTTGCGTGAGGGTGGGTGCCATGCGTTGCCACAGCCAGGCACTGACGTTCAAGCTCAAAAAAGACGTCCCGCTGGCAGATATTGAAGCCATGATTGCGGCCGATAACGCTTGGGTCAAAGTCGTGCCCAATACGCGGGAAGCCACCATCCAGGGCCTGACGCCGGTAGCGGTAACGGGCACCATGACGATCCCGGTTGGGCGTTTGCGCAAGTTGGCGATGGGTCCTGATTATTTAGGCGCATTTACTGTGGGCGACCAGTTGCTCTGGGGCGCTGCCGAGCCGCTGCGTCGTATGTTGCGGATACTTTTGCAGGCTTGACCAGAACCGCGAACTGACAAGTTTTGACAAGTTAGCGAACACACACATTCAAACTTGTAAAATCTTTTCAAAAGTAAAAAGTTGTGACGCAGCGTTGCCAACAGACAACATTTGAAACTTGTAAGCCACAGCCGAAGGGGTGTGTCAAAACTTAAGTGGTGTCTTAGCTTGTCAGCGTAACGCCTTGATGTTAAGGTTGTTTTTCGAAAAATTGCATTGAGGTTTTTGTGCGCCTAACCAAAATAAAGTTACATGCAGAACGAGCACTGGAGGCTCAAAACCCCA
>JBBRDA010000036.1:0-25769 GCA_038204335.1 Burkholderiales bacterium | reverse complement strand
CTGAAATTATGGCGCATAAAAAAAGCCCGGCCATCTTTCAACGACCGGGCTTCTTTTTGCTTTCGAAAACTATTTGTAGCCAACCCTGTCCAGCATCTGCTGAACTTTCGTTTGATTGCCCCCCGCGGCTGCCAAGGGAATCGTTTCGCTCTTGAAAGCGCCGCCGCTCATAGCCGCCAGCGCTGGGTTGCTAGGCTTGACACCTGCAACCACCGGGTACTCGTTGTTGCCGTTGGCAAAGTAGTCTTGTGCGGCTGGGCTGGCCAGATATTCCATGAATTTGATGGCGTTCGCGCTGTTTTTGGCGTTTCTGGCCACGGCTGCACCGGCAATATTGACATGCGTTCCCCAGCTTTGCTGGTTCGGGAAAACAATGCCGACTTTATCCATCACCGCTTTGTCCTCAGGGGCGTCTGAGCGCATCAGGCGGGCGATGTAATAGGTGTTGCTCAGCGCAATGCCGCATTCTCCGCTGGCCACGCCCTTGATCTGGTCGGTGTCGCCACCCTTGGGGGCACGCGCCATATTGGCTACAAGGCCTTTGAGCCAAGCTTCGGCTTTGGCTTCGCCCAGATGTTCAGTCACAGCGCCAAACAGCGACAGGTTGTATGGGTGAGAGCCTGAACGGGTACACAGCAGGCCCTTGTTTTTGGCCTCGGCCAACTCTTCGTAGGTATCAACGTCGGCTTTTTTCACCCGGGCTCTGTCGTACACCACCACGCGGGCCCGGGTTGAAAAGCCAAACCAGGTGGTGCCCTCCGGTGATGCTTTGGCGCGCAGGTTGGATGGAATGGCGGCTTCAAGGGCAGGGGACTTGATAGGCAAGAACAGGCCATCACTGTCGCCCTTGACGAGGCGGGCTGCATCTACCAGCAAAATCACATCTGCCGGCGAGGCCGAGCCCTCGGCCTTCAAGCGAGCCAAAATACCCGCATCATCGGCATCGACCCGGTTGATCTTGATACCCGTTGCTTTAGTGAAGTTCGCGTAGAGTGCCTCGTCCGTCTGGTAATGGCGGGCAGAATAGAGGTTAACGACCTGGTCTTGAGCGCTGGCGGTGCCCACCATGCATAGACCCGCAACCGATGCCAGAGCCAGAGCGGCAACAAAAGGAGCTTTTTTGAACATACGACAGATCACTTTAAAAGTTAATGATGCCTCTATCTTAATACAAATACGAATAGTTCTCATTTGTTTTGTGCTGATTGGGATATTTATTTTGAGTGGCTGTGCAAGCGCGCCTGGTTCGCCAACTGCGGCAGCCACGCCAGTCACCCCCAAAAGTCTCAAAATCGGGCTGGCACTGGGCGGCGGCGCAGCGCGCGGCTTTGCGCATGTCGGTGTTATCGCGGTATTGGAAGAGGCGGGTTTGCGCCCACAATTCGTTGTCGGTACGTCCGCTGGCAGTCTGGTCGCTGCGCTATACGCCAGCGGCAAAACCAGTGCCCAATTGCAGCAAACCGCCTTGAACATGGAAGAAGTCGCCATCACCGACTGGATGTTGCCCATCATCGGGCGCGGCATGTTCCGGGGCGATGCGCTGGCGCGCTATGTCAATGATCTGGTCGCCAGCAGACTGCTGGAAAACATGGTGATTCCGCTGGGAATCGTCGCGACTGATTTGGGCACTGGCAATGCGGTGCTGTTTCAAAAAGGCGATACCGGCACAGCCGTGCGTGCCTCTAGCTCAGTGCCTGCGGTTTTTGTACCGGTCAAAATCAATGGTCGCGAATATGTTGACGGTGGCTTGGTGTCGCCGGTCCCGGTGCGATTTGCCCGGCAGATGGGGGCAGATGTCGTAATAGCGGTTGATATCTCGAACCCGCCGGAGGCCAACACGGCCGACGGCACATTGCAAATCCTGCTGCAAACGTTCGCCATCATGGGCAAAAGCATCAACCAGTACGAGCTGGCTGGCGCAGATGTGGTGGTGCGGCCTTCATTGGTGGGATTGAAAAGCGCCGACTTCACATCGCGTCAGCGTGCCATTGATGCAGGACGCGCTGCCATGCTGGCGGCATTGCCCGCGCTGAAGGCCAAGTTAGCCGGGGACGCTGCGCAGGCTAGATAGATCCCGATAAACAAACATGCAGATGCGATACTCGCAACCGTGAAAAAGCACATCTACATTTATTCCCCGTCCAGCGCGGTACGTGACAAGGCCAGCTTCAAGCGCGGCATCAAGCGGCTCAAGGCACTTGGTCATGAGGTCGAGGTTGACGAAGCTGCACTGGCTAAATTCCAGCGCTTTGCGGGTGATGATGAGACCCGACTAGCGGCTATTGCACGGGCCGCTGCCAGTGGCGCCGATGTGGCACTGATTACCCGCGGCGGTTATGGCTTGACTCGCATCTTGCCCGCGATTAACTACAAAGCGCTGGCCAAGGCGATTGAAAAAGGGACGCAGTTCGTTGGCCAAAGCGACTTCACAGCGCTGCAGATGGCCTTGCTCGCCAAAACTGGCGCGGTGACTTGGGCGGGCCCGGCGCTGGGCGAAGACTTTGGCACTGAGGCGGACCCTGACGACATCATGGCGGCGTGTTTTGACGATTTAATCACCGGGCAGGGTGAGGGCGCAGGCTGGCAACTGCCGCAAACCAGAACCCGAGACGCTACAGATTCAGTAGCTGGTTACACCCGTAAAATGGGCGCTACAGGTCAATTTACTATTAAAAATGCAACCCTCTGGGGTGGCAATTTGGCAGTTTTAGCATCGCTGATTGGCACGCCCCATCTGCCCGCCGTCAAGGGTGGCGTTTTGTTCATCGAGGACGTCGGCGAGCACCCTTATCGGGTTGAACGCATCCTCACGCATCTGCTGCATGCAGGTGTGTTGGCCAGCCAAAAGGCGGTGATTTTTGGCCAGTTCAGCAACTACAAACTGGTGCCAGGTTATGACAGTGGCTTTAATTTGGCAAAAGTGGCTGAACGCCTGCAAGGCCAAATCAAGGCACCTGTGCTGATGGGGCTGCCGTTTGGCCATGTACCAACCAAAGTGTTGCTACCCGTCGGCGCAAAAGTCACGCTGGCAGTAGAGGGCGGCGAGGCGTTGATTGTCTGGGGCGACCAGCACTGAGCGCTGCGCACCTAACCTGAGGCTTATCGCGAGCGGAATCCGGTTTTGCTGGTCAGGCTTTTGGGCAGCAGGCCATTGAAGCGGCCGCTGATTTTGGCCACCTTTTCACGGGCAACGGTTTCACCGTAGGTGGTGGCCAAAATAGCCATCACATCGCTGCGGGCATACCAAAGGCCTTGAACGTCAGGGGCATAACGGACCCGGCGGGTAACGGCTGGGAATTTTTTCTCGCCGTACTCGCCCAACTCATGCAACATGAGCTCCCGAATCACCTCCATGCGGGCAACGATTGCCTGGGGTGTGGGTTCGCTCAGGCCAAGCACCGCCATCAAACTGCTTCTCAGCTGGGGCGCGAAGGTCGGCATGTTGAAAGAAGGCAGCAGGGAGCGCATGAACTTTAAAAATGAATATGAATTAAAACTAATATTCTGCTAGATTAGGACTTAGCCATCAAAATAGCAAGCGGGTAACCGTGACAAAGTTAGACTGAAACAACATATAGATCAAGTAGTTAGTAACCAAATGTCAAGCTGGTTCTAGCTTTGTAGGCTTCAATTCTGGCATCGCCATCTGTTTTATTTAGTTAATTTACACCACCCATATGACAAGCCCAAAACATTTCCCAGCCCATTACATCAACGGCCAGTGGCTCAAGGCTGCCTCCCTTGACACCTTGCCTGTGCATGATTCCAGTACCGAAGAAGTCATGGCCACGGTGCCCGCTGGCAGCGCCAAAGAAGCCGAAGCGGCTGTGCTCGCAGCGCGTGCCGCGTTCGATGGCTGGTCTGCCTTGCCGCTTGAAACCCGCGCCGCATTTCTGGACAAGGTAGCCGCTGGCATCAAAGCCAGATCAGACGAGTTGGCGACAGCCATTGCGCGTGAAGTCGGCATGCCGCTCAAAATGGCCAAAGCCGTTCAGGTCGGGGGCCCGGCCTGGCACTGGGGCAACTTTGCCAAAGTTGCGCGCGGCTTTGAATGGGAGAAAAAAGTCGGCAACTCTTTGGTGGTGCGAGAGCCGATTGGTGTGGTCGGTTGCATCACACCGTGGAACTTTCCGCTCAGTCAGATCACGCTAAAAATTGCGCCAGCCATGGTAGCGGGCTGCACAGTGGTGCTCAAACCGAGCGAGATTGCCCCCGTCAATGCCATGATCCTGGCGGAAATCATTCACGATGCAGGCGTGCCGCCCGGCGTGTTTAACCTCGTCAATGGCGTGGGCCCCGTTGTGGGCGAGGTGTTGGCTTCCCATCCTGAAGTAGATATGGTGAGCTTTACCGGCTCTACCCGCGCGGGCAAGCGCGTCAGCGAGCTGGCCAGCCAGTCGGTCAAACGCATCGCACTTGAGTTGGGCGGCAAATCCGCCAGCTTGATTTTGGACAGCGCCAATTTTGAAGCGGCCGTCAAAGGCACGATCGGCGCTTGCATGCTCAACAGCGGCCAAACCTGCTCAGCCCACACCCGCATGCTGGTGCCCGCTGCGCGCTACGACGAAGTCAAAGCGCTGGCCCAGGCAGCCATTGCCAAATTCAGCGTGGGCCCCAGTCTGGATGAGGCCAGCAAGCTCGGGCCTCTGGTCAGCGCCATGCAGCGTGACCGCGTTCTTGGGTTCATCAAAACCGGCATCGCTGAAGGCGCCGATGTGATGGCAGGCGGTGCAGAGCCGCCAGCTTTTGACAAAGGCTACTTCGTGCAGCCCACCATTTTGGGAATCAAACCGACCGACACGCTGGCCCAGGAAGAAATTTTTGGCCCGGTGCTGGTCGTCATCCCATACCAAGACGAAGACGACGCCGTGCGCATTGCCAACAGCACCATCTACGGGCTGGGCGGGGCGGTTTGGGCAGGGACAGACGACGAAGCCATCAAGGTGGCGCGGCGCATGCACACGGGGCAGGTAGACATCAATGGCGGGCCGTTCAACGCCAACGCACCGTTTGGCGGCTACAAGCAGTCGGGCAATGGCCGCGAAAACGGCGTCTACGGTTTCGAAGAGTTTCTAGAATTCAAATCACTGCAGCTAAAACCCGTTACAGTTTGAGGGTTGTCTTAACCCCCTTTCATCCATGGCAGAAGTCACCGTTGTTTTTGCCGATTTGACCGGAAGCACCGGGGTTTTTGAAGCCCTGGGCAATGCCAAAGCCACGCAGGCGATTACTCGCTTGACCGACTGGCTGGGTCGGGTGTGCGTCGCCAAGGGCGGCTTGGTGGTTAAAAACTTGGGTGACGGTGTGCTGATGGTGTTTACGCTGAACTCAGACGCCGTTGAGGCCGTGATCGAAATGCAGCGCCAACACACTGAGCGCATCAAAACGTGGCCTGAGAAACTCAAAATGCGTTTGCAGGTCGGCCTCGCACGGGGTGAGGTGATAGAGCAGGCTGGCGACTATTTTGGCGATACCGTCAATGTCGCCTCGCGCCTTTCAGACTTGTCTGGCCCCGATCAAATTTTGGGCTCAGACACGGTGATTGACTCATTGCCCGACGACAGCTTGGTGCGGTTTCGCAGCCTGGGGGCGATGGATATTCGCGGCCGTGTTGGAGCCTGCACGGTGTACCGGGTGGAATGGCAAAACGAGGTGTTGTCAGACTTTTTTACCGTACCGGCAGGTTTGACAGCAAACCCTTTCAACCCCTCCGTCCCCCAAGTGGGGTCGATCGAGCTGTCTTGGCTGGATGTTTCGGCCTCATTTAAATCCAGCGAGCTGCCGATCCACATCGGCCGGGTGGCTGAAGCGCAGTTTGTCGTCAATGACCCGCGTGTTTCACGGCTACATACCAAAATCATGTGGCGAGCGGGCAAATTTTACGTTGAAGATGTCAGCAGTTATGGCACTTGGGTCCGGTTTGCCAGCGACGAGGCCATTATTGCGCTGCGCCGCCAGGAATCCGTGCTGCTGGGCGGTGGCGAAATAGCCTTGGGTGCGCCGTTTGAAGATTTCAGTGTGCCCACCGTCAGCTTCAAATTGACGGGCAAGTAAGCAGTTAAAAAAAACGAGAGGCAAACCGCCATGCGCTACATGACCTGGTTCAAACGACTCCTGTGGCTGATTCTGGCGTTGCTGGTGTTGCTGGCTGGGGCAGCAAGCATTTATGTCAACCGCACGTTTGCGGCGCTCGACGGTGAGCTGAAGGCAGCTGGCTTGAAAGCCCCTGTCACCGTGAGCCGCGACGCGGCTGACGTGACCCACATCAAGGCGCAAACCCCGACGGATGCTTGGTTCGCCATGGGCTACGTACACGCGCAAGAGCGAGGCTGGCAGCTTGAATTTAACCGCCGCGTCATGCATGGTGAGTTGTCTGGAGCCTTTGGCCCCGCCACGCTAGAGACCGACAAGCTGCTGCGCACCCTGGGCATCATGCAGGCGGCTGAGCGGCAGTGGCAAGGCCTGCCAGCCGAGGGGCGCGAGGCCATGCAGGCTTACAGCGACGGTATCAATTCGTTTTATGCAGGCTCAGCCCAAGCGCTGTCGCCTGAATTTCATATCCTCGGCGTCAAACCCGGCGGCAGCTCGGGCAAGCCCTGGACACCCCAAGACAGCATTGGCTGGTCACTGATGATGGCGCTTGATCTGAGCGGGAACTGGGGCAACGAGTTTGCCCGCCTGTCGGCCCTGAAATCCTTAAACACTGCTCAGCTTTGGCAGCTCTTCACACCCTACCCGGGTGAAGAACCTGCGTCAAAGCTTGACTTTGCCAAGTTGTATGGCGAGCTCGGCGTGTATAAAACCAGTCCTTCGACCGCTACTAAAACAGGAGCTGCTCGCGCCCGTATTGATTGGGCTAAAGGCCAATTAGACGGTGAAAAAGCGCAAGAAATAGCCAAAAATAGCACTCTTTTAACGTCTGGACTGACCAACAACATCACCGACTGGGGCACCAGCCTAGGCAGCATCGACGGCAAAGGCTCGAACAACTGGGTCGTCGCAGGCGTACGTTCAAGCAGCGGCAAGCCGTTGCTGGCCAATGACCCGCACTTGGGACTGTCGGCCCCGGCCATCTGGTATTTTGCGCACCTAGAGGCTCCCGGCCTCAACGCGATCGGTGCCACGCTACCAGGCCTGCCGTTTGTGGTGCTGGGCCGAACCGCCAAAGTCGCCTGGGGCTATACCAATACCGGCCCCGACGTACAAGACCTGTACCTAGAACAAATCAACCCCGCCAATCCCAAGCAATACCGCGTGCCCGGCGATGGGCCGACGGCCTGGGCTGACTTTAAAACCCGTAGCGAGACCATCAAGGTCAAAGGTCAGAGCGACGTACAGCTGACCGTGCGCGAAAGCCGACATGGCCCGGTGCTGAGCGATGCCCAAAAGTCGCATGCCGATGTGCTCGACACCAGCAAGTTCGTATTGGCGCTGCGTTGGAGCGCGCTCGACGCCGACAACCAAACCGTGCTGTCCGGCCTGCGCAGCAACCAGGCACAGTCGGTTGACGACCTGGTGGCGGCCTTTTCGACCTACCATTCGCCGATGCAAAGCGTGGTGATGGCGGACGTTACAGGACGCACGGCCTTTAAAACCATCGGCAAGCTGCCGCTGAGAAAGCCCGACAACGACATTTTGGGTATCGCTCCGTCGCCGGGCTGGGACACACGCTATGACTGGGCGGGCTGGGTGCCCTATGCGCAAAATTCGCAAAGCGATGACGCGGCCATTACCGCCAAAGGCTTTTTGGCGACAGCCAACCAGCGCATCACGCCACCCGGATTTCCGATTTTCATGGGTCAGGACTGGACAGTACCTTACCGCCATGACCGCATTGAACAAATGCTGACCGCTACGCCCAAGCATGATTTGGCCAGCATGCAAAAAATTCAGGCCGATGAATTGTCGATGGCAGCGCTCAAACTGCTGCCGTACCTGAAATCTGCCCTTGAAAGCAGCAGCCACGGGATGGCTGCCGCCAGCAAAACAGCTATGCAGGGCTTTGACGGTGTGATGCGCGCCGAGTCCGCCGCGCCGCTGATTTTTGCAGCCTGGGCTGATGAGCTGACACGCGGGGTGATTGGCGGCAAGTTGGGTGAGGCAACCTTCAAGGCCCAGTACGGTAAGCGTCATTTCCGGTCAGCGGTTGAAGGCATCATGGCACGCAATGACGCGGACTGGTGCGGAGCTGCTGGTTGCGCGGCACAATCCGCAGCCGCACTTGACCGGGCGCTGACCCGGCTACAAAAAGACCACGGTGCAGACGCTGGCCAATGGACATGGGGCAGGGCGCACAACGCACTGTCAGCCCACAAACCCTTTGGCAATGTGGCACTGCTGGCGAAGTTTTTTGATGTACGCGTGCCCACCGGTGGTGACACCTTTACCGTCAACGTCGGCCAGTACTGGGCCAACGACGAAAAAGGCCCCTTTACCAACCGGCATGCCGCGTCGATGCGCACCCTGTTTGACCTGTCAGACCTAGAAAAGTCACAGTTCATCTACCAGACAGGGCAGAGCGGGCTAGTGTTTTCAAGCCGTTACCGCGACATGAGCCAGGACTGGGCCAAGGTGGCCTACCGCCCTTTGCAGATGAACCCGGCCATGATGGCCCATCGGCTGACGCTAAGCCCCTGATTTACTGGTCTTTTAGGCTTATAGCCCAATAAATACGGGCGCAAGCAGCTATAGATTAGATAGCTATTTCACGCCGGCACAGCATCTACATTGGCTCTGTCCCAATGCCGATGCTGGGAAACCGCTGCGATCAACTCCTGCGAAATCAAACCCTCTGGCACCTTGCGTGCATCTGCGACCAGCACACCCGCGGCGGGCAGGGCGATTTGGTCTGCGTTTTTGCCTGCGCTGAGCCCCAAACTGGCCAGCACATGCACGCCTTCATTCAGGGCACAGATGGTTTTGCAGTGTTTGTAGGCTTCAAGTACAAAATGGACGGCATCGCCCATAGCGCACAACGCTGCTGCGCTGGGTGCGCCGCCGGGTATCAGGACTGCGTCAAACATGATTGACGGCATGTTGGCAAAGGTGTGGTCAATCAACAGCTTTTTGCCGCCCGCGGTGCTCACGGTGCCCAGGTGCGGACCGACAAACTTGCAAACTGCGCCGCCATGCGTGAGGTCATGAACAATTTGCTTGAAGGTGGCAGGCTCCACACCGTCCGCCACCAAAACGGCGACTTTGCGGGTTTTGACGTTGCCCACAGCTTTGCTGCGCATGCTCAAGGCATCGTCAATATCGACCTTGTTAGTGATGCGATAGTCCCGAAAACCTAGGCAACCGGCGGCGGCTTTGGCATCGGGCGGACTGATGCCCAAGTTGGCCGAGACGCGGGTGGCCAGTTTGATGTCCACATGCGCCAGGTTGTCCACCATGCGTTGCCGGATTTGCGGTACCTCCACTTTCGACAGTTCGAAGCGGAAGGCGGCGACGATGTGGTCTTTTTCATACCCTGATTGGCTGTTCCAAAACAAGGTAGCCTGTGAAAAGTGGTCGTCAAACGATGGGCTGCGGGCGCGGATTTTGGGGGCTTCGACTTGCTCTGGGTAAGACTGAAAGCCTTGAGCTGCGCCGTCAATCCTGAACTCTGTGCCGTTGGCTAGGGTGTTAGGCTCGTAAGCCACGCGACCTTTCGGGATCGTCATGCGGTGCATACCGTCACGTTGAAAATTATGCATGGGGCAAACGCCCCGGTTGATCGGCAGCTCATGAAAGTTGGCACCGCCCAGACGCGACAGCTGCGTGTCGGTGTAGGAAAATAAACGCCCTTGCAGCAAAGGATCGTTGGAGAAATCAATACCCGGCACCAAGTGGCCAGGGTGAAAGGCCACCTGCTCGGTTTCGGCAAAAAAGTTGTCGGGGTTTCGGTTCAAGGTCATCTTGCCAATCAATTGCACCGGCACTTGTGATTCGGGGATCAGCTTGGTGGGGTCCAGAATGTCAAAGCCCAGTTCTGACTCTTTGCCGTCGTCAACGATTTGAACCCCGAGCTCCCACTCGGGAAAGTTGCCGCTGTCTATCGCCTCCCACAGGTCGCGGCGATGAAAATCAGCGTCTTTGCCTGCCAGCTTTTGTGCCTCATCCCAAGCCAAGGCGTGCACGCCAAGCTTGGGTTTCCAGTGGAATTTAACGAAATGTGACACCCCCTGCGCATTGATAAACCGAAAAGCATGAACACCAAAACCCTCCATCATGCGCAAGCTGCGCGGCAGGGTGCGGTCAGACATGGCCCACATCAGCATATGGGTGGACTCGGGCATCAGGGTCGCAAAATCCCAAAACGTGTCGTGCGCGCTGGCGGCCTGCGGCATGCCGTTGTGTGGCTCGGGCTTGACGGCGTGAATCAAGTCTGGGAACTTGATTGCGTCCTGGATAAAAAATACCGGAATGTTGTTTCCCACCAGGTCGTAGTTGCCCTCCTGGGTGTAAAACTTGACGGCGAAACCGCGCACATCACGCACCGTATCGGCCGAACCTGACTGCCCGGCGACAGTCGAAAAACGCACAAACACTGGCGTTTCAATGTCCGGGTCTTGCAAAAAGCCAGCGCTGGTGTACTGCACCATCGATTTGTAGGGCTTGAAGACGCCGTGCGCACCTGAGCCACGGGCATGCACCGCCCGCTCAGGGATGCGCTCGTGGTCAAAGTGGGTGATTTTTTCACGCAGAATGAAGTCTTCGAGCAGGGTAGGGCCGCGAGGGCCAGCTTTCAGCGAATTGTGGTTGTCGGGGATTTGCAGCCCCTGATTGGTCGTCAGGGTGGCAGCGCCTAGATCTGTGAAAGCGTCAAGCTGGATCTGTTTGGCTTTGGCGTTATCGGTGATTTTGGCGGTACCGTTGTTGGCAGTTTTGCGCTTGATGGTTGTCATGGATCTACCGATAGAGCTATGGCAAATGCCACTCGCACACGTTAATTCAGACATCACTCAATGCAGGTAGCCGTATGACGTTGCGGCGTGTAAGACGCAGGCTAGCCTTGCAGCATCAGAGGCCAGGCGTGCTGGCCTGCTGGCGTTGAATCTCGCTTTTTTTCATCACTAAATAACTTCTTTTGTCGGTCTCTCTGAGTTGCACCGGGTACTGCTCAGTCGCATCAAACCATTTGTCAAGCCGTGCGTTGACTTGCGTAGCGGGGGGCAAAGGCAAGGCTTGCAAATAGGCATCAATGGCCAGGTAGTAGCGCATGGTGTTGCGCTCCACCGCGCCCCGCGCGCCGCCCACATAGCTGGCTTTTGCATTTGCGTTGGCCGGTTGCGTCGTGCTAAAACCCACCTTGCCGCGTCCGGCGGTTGCCAAGTAGGCCTGCATGGCGATTCGGCCTGTCATGCCGTATTCGTAGGAGTAGCGCAGGTTCATGAAGGTTTTGTTGCCTTCAAGCGGTACCGCCTGCAGCTCGATCCGGTAGTTGCTGGTCCCCATGGGGCCGTTCTGTGCATTGAGTTGAACCACCAGCAAGTTTTGCGCGGCGCTGACCTGGCGCATCGCGAACTCCAGTGCAAATGACTCTTGCAGGGTTTGCGGTGTTTTTTTGCCGATGTGAACCTTCAAAATCACCGGATTGCTGCCGGGCACGGCACGGCAATATTTGGTGTTGATATGCAGAATCATCACGTCACACCATTGGCTAGGGCTTTTGAAGGTCGCACTAACGGTGCTGAAAGGCGCATTCAGTACCGCATAGGCATTGCCTGTGACTGTGTTGGCGGTCTCAACCGACTCCAGATACAACGGACGGCCATAGGGGTTGCTGGCAAGCTGGCTGGCCAGCGCCTGATGGCGGTCAAGCAGCGCGGCTGCGTTTTGCTCAAGGGTGCCGCCTTGGCTGGTCTCAGCCGACGCGTTGGCCTGAATGAAAGCCGCTGCAAGCACGGCTGGCAGAATTTGTTTGATGTGCATGCGTGTAGTTTGACAGCCTGCGAGCCGCATTTAGCGAACTTTAGCCCGAGACAACCGTGTCCTACAGGCGCTTGAGAGTATGGCTGTCGCAGTCGCTAGGGGGCTGTCGACTCAAGCGGGTCAGCGCGCCAGTCTATGATTCCACAAATATTACTTAACATAATATACATCGTGGAATGTTATATGACTTATGCGTTTGGCAGAACAGGCCGTCTTACCACTTGCCGGTTAGCTGCTTGCCGCGCATCGCTTTAGTCAGAAGCTCGGCTGAATCTGGCCGATTGGCACGCTGCGCAAACTGCAAGGCTGTCAGGCCGAGCTGGTTCCTCAACAATGGGTCGGCACCTTCATCGAGCAACAGCTTGACGGACTGCGGGTTGCCGTATTGGCTGGCCATCATCAGCGGCGTGGACCCATTGGGCGACTCAGCATCAATATAGGCGTGACTCTCAAGCAGCAGCTTAAGAACCTCGACATGCCCGTTGCTGGCCGCGTAATGCAGCGGAGTCCAGCCAGGCTTGTTGACATCCGCGCCTTTTTTTACCAATTTGTCCACGACCTCGAGGTGACCCTTTAGCGCCGCCAGCATCAAAGGACTTTCACCGACAGCGTTGAAGGCGTTGACGTTGATTTTCGGGACATCCATCAGGAGGTTGACGGCTTTGAGGGACGGCACACGAATGGCGACGATCAAGCCGTGCAAGCCTTGCGGGTCAAGCGTATTGGCATCAAAACCACGCGCCAAAAGCTGTCGGATGGTGGCAGGATCGTCTTCCTTCAGCGCCGTGAAAAAATCTTCATAAGACCCCGCATGCGAGAAACTATATCCAATTAAAACAAGAAGATATAGACTTTTCTTAAAGTAATTTATCAAGATTAATATCCGATCAATGCTTGGATTTAACGCCCGCAAAAAGCGTTTCAAAGTTATGACTCGTGGCCTCGCCAATGGTTTCCAGTGGCTGGCCTTTCAGCTCCGCAATCAGCTTGGCAACATACGGCACATACGAGGGATTGTTGGTTTTACCGCGGTAAGGCACGGGTGCTAGGTAGGGGCTGTCGGTTTCAATCAAGATCCGGTCCAGCGGCACAAATTGGGCGACTTCGCGCAGGTCGGCCGCCGTTTTGAAGGTCAAAATACCCGAAAACGAGATATAAAACCCCATATCAAGCGCGGCTCTGGCCACGGCCATGCTCTCGGTAAAGCAGTGAAACACACCCCCTGCCCGCAGATCTGACTCAACGCCCTCACCCTCCTCTTGCAGAATCGCCAAGGTATCACTGGAGGCGCTGCGGGTATGGATGATGAGCGGCTTGCTGACCTGCCTGGCGGCCCGGATGTGAACCCGAAAGCGCTCACGCTGCCATTCCATGTCTGCCACGGTGCGCTCGCCAAGCCTGAAATAATCGAGGCCTGTCTCGCCAATACCGACGACTTTGGGCAACGCTGAACGCTGTACCAGGTCAAGCACGGTCGGTTCAAGCACACCTTCGTTGTCAGGATGCACACCCACACTGGACCAAAAATTGTCATGGCTTGTGGCCAACTCGTGGACTTCTTCAAACTCTTCGAGCGTGGTGCAAATGCAAAGTGCCCGGTCCACCTGGGCATCTGCCATGGCTTGGCGGATCTGTGCAAGCTCAGCCTTGAGCTGGGGAAAACTTAAATGACAATGGGAGTCGGTGAACATGAAAAACCGGTTGAAAAAGCCTATTTTAGGCGTCAAATAAGGCTTAGGCCCAATGAATACGAGCGCAAGCAGCTACTAAAATAATAGCAATTTAGATCGTTTGGGTAGGCCTGTCAGACGCCAGATGCGCACCCAGAATCTCTTCAATTTTCAATTTAAGCAACCGCGATTTTTCGTCATTAGGAAACCGTACGCCCACGCCTTGGGTACGGTTGCCTGCAGCTTTGCCCGGTGTGACCCACGCCACTTTGCCTGCTACCGGGTAACGCTGGGTGTCATCGGGCAGCGTCATCAGCACGTAAACGTCAGCGCCAAGTTGGTATTCACGGGTCGTCGGAATAAACACCCCGCCCTCCTTGAAGAGCGGTATGTAAGCAGCGTACAGAGCGGCTTTTTCTTTGATGGCCAATTGCACAACGCTGGGTCGGGCGCCTGCGCTAGCGACGGGTGCTACGGGTAAAACAGGGGAAGCGGGAGGTTTGGCGCTCATGGGCGTAGTTTATCGGTTTGCGACGCCAAGTGTTGTCATGAAATCGCTTACTTTGAATTCAACGCGATTTTGGCCCGGCTGGCTAAGGACTCCAACATCAAACCGGGGTTGTAAGGGTGTTCTACCGTGCGGGCAGTCGCTGCCAGCTCTTTAGCCCAATTGGACATGGCAAACAAACCAGACCGTGAAGGGCTGGCGGACAGGTTGGCGGGTAGGTCGGCGACGCTGAAAAACCGAGGCTGCGCACCAGACCTGACGGCCCACACATCATGGCAAAGCTTTTGCAGCGCATCAACAGCCTGGGGCGGCAGCCATGGGCTCAGAGCGGCTACGTCTCCTTTGGCCATCGCCTTGGGCAGTGCCTGCCAGCTTTGCGCCACAGCTGCCGCCTGGCCGCCTTGCACCCAGGCCAGCGCATCAGCCGGACGCCCGCCAGCGGCAGTTAAAAGCGTTCTCAAGTCTGCCTCTGGTAGCGGTTTTACTGCTTTTTTCGCATCACCCTCAGACAACTGCTCGCTGGTTGACTGCAACCAGGCCAGTCCTTCATCAAAGTTAGGCCAAACCATGGTGTGGCCCAAGCAGCGGCTACGGATGGTGGGTAACAATTGGTGCGCTGCCTCAGTCGCCAAAATGAATTTCACCGCGCCGGGCGGCTCCTCCAGTGTTTTGAGCAGTGTATTGGCCGTGATGCCGTTCATGCGCTCTGCTGGGAACACCAACACCACTTTGGTCGAGCCGCGAGAGCGGGTGAACTGGGTGAATGACACAACCTCGCGCGCAGCATCGACCTTGATCTCTTTGCTGGGCTTGCGTTTTTTACTGTCCAGATCGTCCTGAGTTTTCTCGTCAAGCGGCCAACCCAGTTCAAGCGACAGGACTTCAGGCATCAGCATGGCTAAATCAGCATGGGTGTGTACATCCACCGCGTGGCAACTGCCGCACACACCGCAAGCACCCTGCGGCGTCGGGTTCTCACACAGCCAAGCCCTGGCCAGTGCCAGTGCCAGGTCAAACTGCCCCAAACCGGATGGCCCGGAGAGCAGCCAGGCGTGACCTCGCTGGGTCAACAGGCTCTCAAGCTGGGTTTGTAACCAAGGAGCGAGTTGAGAATGACTCATAACCAGCCCTTGGCGGTAAAAACGCCTCGTACCGCCTGCCAAACCTGCTCTCGGCTTTGCGCCGCGTCGATTCGGGCGAATCGGCCCGGGTCGGCCTGCTGTCTGTCGGCATAGCCTTGCGCCACCCGGCTGAAAAACTCAACCGGCTGGGCCTCAAACTTGTCGGGCACGCGCGCACCCGCCAGTCGTTTAGCGGCTTCAATGGGGTTCAAGTCAAACCAGATGGTCAGGTCAGGCTGGAGCAATTTGTCTGCGCCATCCGTTTGAACCCACTGCTCCAACGTGCGCAGCGTGGCTATATCAAACCCGCGCCCAGCGCCCTGGTAAGCAAAAGTTGCATCGGTGAAGCGGTCGCACAGCACCACATCACCGCGCGCTAGGGCCGGCAGGATCACCGTCATTAAATGATCACGCCGGGCGGCAAAAATCAGCAGCGACTCGGTCAGCGGGTCCATCGCGTCGTTCAGCACCATGGCGCGCAGTTTTTCAGCAAGCGGCGTTCCGCCAGGCTCACGGGTCAGCGTGACGGTGCGGCCAGCGGCCTTGAAAGCGTCGGCCAAACCGCTGATATGGGTGGATTTGCCTGCACCGTCGATGCCTTCAAAGCTGATGAACAAACCGGGCAGCCGCGGCGACGGGCCGCCCCTAGCAAGGCCGGCCCCCTCGGGGGGCAGCGCATTACACGTAGTGAAAAGCGTGGGGGTCATATCTATTGACCTCGAATGTATTTGTTAACTGCACGATTGTGATCGTCAAGATTGGCGCTGAACTCGCTCGTGCCGTCCCCGCGCGATACGAAATACAGCGCTTTGGTGGGGGCGGGCTGCACCGCCGCCAGCAAAGCCGCCTTGCCGGGCATGGCAATCGGCGTGGGCGGCAAGCCGCCCCGGGTATAGGTGTTGTAGGGCGTATCTGCCAGCAAATCGCGTTTTCTCAGGTTGCCGTCAAAAGCACTGCCCAGTCCGTAAATCACGGTCGGGTCAGTTTGCAGCCGCATGTTGATGCGCAGCCGGTTTGTAAAAACGCCGGCAATCTGGCCCCGGTCGGTCGGCTTGCCGGTTTCTTTTTCGACAATGCTGGCCAGTATCAGGGCTTCGTCACGTGACTTTAAGGGGCTGTCTGCACTGCGTAAGGCCCAGGCAGCATCCAGTCGTTTGTCCATGGCTTTCGCAGCGCGTTTGAGCACGGCCAAGTCGCTTGAGCCTTTGGCGTAGCTGTAGGTGTCAGGAAAAAATCGCCCTTCGGGGTGGACACCGGGTCTGCCGAGCTTTTCCATGATCATTTCGGGCTCAAGGCTAATAGAATCGGGCGCAAGCAGCTCTGCTTTTTGTAGCGCAGCGCGCACCTGGTTAAAGCTCCACCCCTCTACCAAGGTCACGCTTTTGAGCGTTTGGTCGCCCCGCACCACCATGCTGAGCAGGCTGCGCGGCGTAGCGCCTGGCGTGATTTCATAACTGCCAGCTTTGATCTGGCGCGCCTGACCGGATGCACGAAACCAGACCTGCAGCAGCGTCAGATTGACATCAGCGCCGCTGGCCACCACCGCCTCAGCGACTTGGTCGGCACGCGTGCCGGGCTCTACCTCCAAGTCCAGAACCTGGTTGCCTGCGGGCAGATTCAGGCGGATCGGGGCGTGCAACCACCACGCCGCAGCGCCCATAAACAGGGCCACCAGCAGCAGCGCGCCCATCAACAGCCTTGTAAAAACACGCACCACGACCGATCTACCTTTTCAAATCAAGCAATCCAACATCAAAATCTGCCGCAGCCATGATAATTCAGCCCATGACGACACTATCAACCGCAACTGCTGCCACCGAGATTTCGGGCGTTGCCCGACTCAGCCATCTGGGCGTGATTCGCGCTACCGGCCCTGACGCAGCGACGTTTTTACAAGGCCAGCTGACGCAGGATGTTGTCAGCTTGAGGTTGGACACCGCACGGCTGGCTGCGTTTTGCAACGCCAAAGGGCGCATGCAGGCCAGCTTTGTGGTGTTCAAGCGCGAAAACGCTGACGCCACTGAAGACATTTTGATGGTGTGCAGCGCTGACATATTGGCGCAGACTTTGAAACGTTTGAGCATGTTTGTGATGCGTGCCAAGGTCAAGTTGACTGATGCCAGCACTGATTTCACGCTGTATGGGCTGGCTGGCAGCGCTATTCATTTAGAAGCTGCTCGCGCCCGGATTCATTGGTCAAAGCAGGATTTTGAGGGAAAAAATAGCGTCGTTTTGTACCCGGGGGCTGGAACTGCAAGGGCTTTGTGCTGCGTTCCTGCCGGCTTGACACCGCCCGAAGGCGCAGATTTGCCGATCAACACTTGGGCCTGGCTGGAGGTGCAAGCAGGCATTGCCATGATCAGCCAACCAACTTTTGAAGCTTTTGTGCCGCAAATGCTGAATTACGAATCGGTGGGCGGCGTCAACTTTAAAAAAGGCTGCTATCCAGGCCAAGAGGTGGTGGCGCGCAGCCAGTTCAGGGGGACACTCAAACGCAGAGCCTACATCGTGCACGGCTCGGACCATGGGCCTGAGGCGGCCTATGTTGGGCAAGAGGTTTTTCACGCCACTGATGCAGAACAGCCTTGCGGATTAGTGGCGGCCTATGCATCAAATCCGTCAGGCGGGTTTGATGCGATCGTGTCGATGCAAACCTCAGCAGCATCCGGTGGTGCGTTGACGCTGGGGGGCCCACAAGGTCCTGCCCTGCAACTGCTGGCGCTACCCTACCCTTTGCTGGAAGACATTTAGATCGGCATATTTCACTGGAGTTTTGCCAGCAATTGAGGCGGTATCTGCCGGCGCAGCGCCTCTCGGTCTCTTTCAGGCGTTACCGCGAGCGCCTCCTTGAAAGCAGCAGCTGCCTTGACATCGTCTTTCTTCTGATTGACGTAAATGGCGGCCATCTTCAAGTAACCGTCTTGGCGACTGGCTGGCCAGTCTTTGTTGCGCAATTCAAGGCCTTGAATGGCCATGTCAAAGTCACTTTTGCGCATGCCTAAAACGTAAGAAGCAGACAGCAGATCGTAGTCAACAGTGCCTTCGTTCATGTATTGCTGAGCCAGCAGCGCTGCTTCTTTTTCTTGGCCGCTGCGACTCATCAGGATCACCTTCAAAGACCGCACAGACACCGCTTTGGGCTGGATTTTTTCGCATCGGGCCAGATATTCAAGGGCTTTTTCGTTGTTGCCCATCTGGGAGTAACCCCGTGCAACGTTGCTCATCATGGCCACCACATAGGGCCGCGACAAAATCACCGATTCCCACACCCAGACGGCATTTTTCCAGTCACCCCACTTGGCCAGTTCGTCGGCAATCATCGGGGTGATTTTTCTATAGTGGGTATTGATGGCAATTCCGTCCTTGGCCAGCGTCAGCATTTCGCGCTTGGTTTTATCCCATTTGGGGTTGTTGACATCGCCGGACTGCGAGATGGACAGCGCCATTTTGACGGCGGTCACGATCTTGTTTTCAGTGGCAGCGGCTTGCTGGCTGATGTAAGCGGTTAGCGCCAGGCAAACCATCATGCTGACTGCCAGCATCTGCGAATAGGCCGGCCTCCATGACAAACGACTGGCCGCCGCCGGGCCGCGAATTGACAAGCGGGCGTCCGATGCAGCCAACAATGCCAGGCTCAAGGCAAACAGGCTTCCGGTAGCGGCCAACCGCCACGGAAATCCGATATTGCTAACGATCAAAAAAGCCAGCAGACTGGCCAACGCAATGGCCCTGACCGGCGCCTCAGCAAGGCCTTCAGGCGTTCGATTTCGGAGCGTTTTCCAAGCCGCCGACGTTAAATAGCCGAGCAGCGCCAGTAAAAATAGCAGTCCCGTCAAGCCGTATTCCGCCAACAACTGGAGGATTTCGTTGTGGACGTAATAGTCGGTTTCAAGCTGGGAGCCTTCAACCTGGTAAAGGGGCTGCATGGCTTCCCACGCGCCAGCACCAACACCAGTGATCGGGTTGGCCTTGATCATTCCCATAGTGGCTTTCCACATAATGAATCGAATACCCAACGACCCGTCAGATGCAGATATGGAAGCAGTACGGGAAAAAGCTGTCGTAAAAGGCGTGGTTGGACCAGTGAGCTCGCGGTCGGAAATAACCTTCGGGTTACCCGAATGGACCATACCCATCGTCAAAACGGTTGCAATAAAAACTCCGCAAGCAAGAATTCTTTTCCCACTATCCCAGTTGCTGAATTGAAGTTGATTGCGGTAAAGAATCGCAATCAATGGGAAAACTACCAGCAGCAATATCCACATCGCGGTCAAAGCTCCCCGCGTACCCGTCATCATGAGCGCCACGATATTAAAGGCAAACATGAACGCCAGCAAGGTGATACGTGACGAGGTTCTTGCTTGCGCGAGGAGATAGGCGGTGAACGGGAAAGTACACACAACAAACTCAGCAAAAAAATTGCGGTTGACGAAGGTGGATGCTGGGTTAGGCCCCTGCGGGAAATAAGTAAAGTCAAAATAAAACTGCAACACTGTCCAGAGCGAACAGACGACGGCGCCCCAGTGGATGCCTTCAAGCAAATAAGGTATGCGCTGCCGAGAAAAGGTATTGATGCCCAACCATAAAAGCAGGCTGAAAACAAACCAGCGGATGGCCTCAACACCGCCTAGATAGGTATGGGACCAAACCATACTGCCCAACGCATACAGCATGAGCAACAGAGGCAACCACATGATGGCATGCCAGCGAAGACCGTCGCGCCGATTGCGTTGCTGCCAGAAAAACAGCAGTCCAGCACCCACCGCTGCGAACGACACGACGATGGACTTGAGCGTGTCTTGCAGCATCAGTTCGTTCGGCACGCCAATGGCGGGAGTCAAGAACATCATGAAGGCAAGAATGACGACCGTCCAGTCGCCGCGTTCAACTTCTTGCGGCAGCGGAGCTACCGTGGCAGTGCCTCGACCAAATTTACCGGTATCGGGTGCTGCGGCCTTGGTGGTGGCGAGGGTGTCTGTCCCTAGGTTTCTGCCCTCCCCGGCTGGGGAGCTAGCGCCGGAGGTGCTGGGTTTACTGCTGGGGACGCGTTTTTTTTTGGCCATGAACACAGTGCTGATATCTGCTTGAAACCGTCGATTGTCGCTGGTTAGCAAAAATGGCTGGACAGGGGTTACAAAGGGCTGAACATTTCGATATGTGGGATACCGACTTCATCAAAAGGTTCTCCCCTCACCGAGAACCCAGCGCGAGAATAAAAGCCCTGCGCGCTGCGCTGAGCATGCAGCACAACTTCCTGGTTGCCACGTTGTCTGGCAGAGGTCATCAAAATCTGAAGTAAATCACCGCCAATGCTGGTACCACGCAAAACCCGTTTGACGGCCATGCGGCCCACTTTGGCGGTTTTGGGCGTGTGCTCAAGCAATCGGGCAGTACCGATAGCCTGACCCAAAGCGTTGTAAGCCACAGCATGAAGCGCCGTTTGATCCGCGTCATCCCATTCCATCTCTAGCGGGATTTTTTGCTCATGGACGAAAACCTCGGTGCGAACCTTGGCTGCATCTGCGCCCAGCTCAGCCCAGCTTCCCGTCCTGATGTTGTAAGTCGGTTGTCCCGCTTCAAAACCTTGTAGAACCTGACGCAAGACTTCAGGCACAGCCTTAGCAGTTTGGGTCTTGGGGTCAGCAAACACGTAAATCAGTTCACTGGTAATCAACAGCTCAGCGCCCCGAAAAATCGCCCCTGAAAACACGATTGACGAATTGCCGATTCGGCCAAGGCGCAAGGCAACCTGCAACCTGTCGTCAAATTGCGCTGAACCAAAGTACTCAATGCTTACCTTTTTAACGTAGAGATCGCCCTCGAGCAGCTGCATTGCTTCTTCATAGGGCAGGGATAAGGCTCGCCAGTAGTCTGCAATTGCCGTGTCAAAGTACATCAAATAATGCGCATTGAAAACAATTTTCTGCATGTCTACTTCGGCCCAACGCACGCGCAATGGATGAAAAAATCTGAAGTCTTGTCGTTTCATGGTCGGATACTTGAAAATGAGATGCCTTGATCGTGGCAAGATGGTACAACGCTCAAATATCAACCGGAAGTCCAATCCATGGCATTTATTTATTACGTCACGCAAATACAGTTTGAATTTGGTGCTATTCAATTACTCAAGCAGGAATGCGATCGCGTGGGTATCACGCGGCCGCTGATCGTGACAGACGCGGGTGTCAAAGCAGCCGGTATCTTGCAAAAGGCGCTGGATCAGCTTCCCGGCATGAAGGTCACAGTTTTTGACCAAACGCCATCCAACCCAACCGAAGCCGCTGTGCGGGCTGCCGCTGCTTTGTACCAAGCCAGCAGTTGCGATGGCCTGATTGCGGTTGGCGGGGGCTCTGCGATCGACTGCGCCAAAGGCGTCGCCATTGCGGCCACCCACGAAGGTCCACTCACGACCTACGCCACGATTGAAGGCGGCTCGCTGAAGATCACAGATCGTGCAGCTCCACTGATTGCCGTACCCACGACCAGCGGCACCGGCAGCGAGGTAGCGCGGGGGGCCATCATCATCGTCGATGACCATCGTAAGCTCGGGTTTCACTCCTGGCACATCGTCCCCAAAGCGGCCATTTGCGACCCTGAGCTCACACTGGGCTTGCCCGCACAACTGACGGCTGCCACTGGCATGGACGCTATTGCGCATTGCATGGAAACCTTCATGTCGGCTGCTTTCAACCCGCCTGCTGACGGCATTGCACTGGACGGTCTGGAGCGCGGCTGGGCCTACATTGAACGTGCTACCCGCAACGGCAGCGACCGCGAGGCCAGATTGAACTTGATGAGCGCGTCCATGCAGGGCGCCATGGCCTTTCAGAAAGGCCTGGGCTGCGTGCATTCGCTCAGTCATAGCCTGGGAGGCGTCGACCCTCGGCTGCATCACGGCACGCTGAACGCCATGTTTTTACCGGCAGTGGTGCAGTTCAACGCCAGCGCTGAATCGATTCACAAAGACAAGCGCCTGGAGCGCATGGCCAGAGCCATGGGTTTGGCGTCTAGCGGTGATGTTGCAGAGGCCTTGCAGGAAATGAACAAGAGGCTTAATTTGCCGACGGGTCTCAAAGATATGGGCGTCACCTCAACCATGTTTCCAAAGATCATTCAAGGTGCCTTGGCTGACCATTGTCATAAGACAAATCCGAGAACAGCCACACCCGAGGACTACGCGGACATGCTCGAAAAGTCCATGTAGTCTAGGTGCAGCGCTATTCGGCCGCCGCACGGATCTGACGGTTCGACGACCTGCCTGAGAAACACTTGCGAATAGGCTTTTCAAAGTACCGTTCGCTAAAAATGGCGAGGCAAAAAGCCAGCCCAATGACCAAGGCCCCGAAAAGCAAGCGGAAAGAGACTACCCACTGCGAAGGGCCATCGATGCCCAGACGCGGGAAAGCGATCAGTACCAGGCCAAAGTAAAGCACCGGGTGTAGTAGGTACAGCCCATACGTCGCATCACCAAAATATCCTGAGATTTTTTGAAGACGCGAGGGAACCCGAAGTTTGGTGGCTACATAAACCATGAGAAAGCACACGCTGCTAAGCACAAAGCCGCGCCAGCCAACAATTTCATCGCCAGCCAGCGCAGGATTGACCAAAACGAGCAGTGCAAATCCTGACAGCAGCACAACAAACGCGGCGAAGCTGTTGCCAAATTGCTCCAGCAGCCTTCTGCGCTTGAGAACCCCCAAAATGCACCCTCCCATGAAGTAGGCCGCAAATGCAGGAGCCTGAAAGTAATGTGAAGGGTTCTGAACATACCCGCCCACCGCGGTAAAAGACCCGTAAATCCAGCCTGCCTGCACAACCAACAGCGCAAAAAACAAGATGCTAGCCAACCACCACCGGCGAAAGCCAAGCATCAGGAGCGGGAACAACAGGTAGAAGATGGCTTCGATCCCAAGGGACCATCCACCCACCAACACCGCATTCATAGAAGGGTTGAAAAAACCAAATAAAAAAGTGGCATTCAAAAGATACGTCGTAGCGAGGCTCAAACTGGCCCCGTCCTTCAAAAGCTTCCACGGCAAGGCGACAGCCATCAACACCAGATACAGCGGAGCCAGCCTCAGATACCTAACCCACAGGAAATTCAAAGTTGAAAATCGACCTGATTCGATGTCGTCAACGTAGCTGTAAGCCAGACTGGCGCCAGACAGGATAAAAAAAAGATAAACCCCATAACTTCCTAGGGTGTGGATAGATGCGACGTCCTGCCAATACATGAGGTGGTAGGCGGCAACTGCAAACGCGCACAGACCACGCAACAGATCCCAACCCAGCACACGACTGGACTGTCGGGTCGGCTCTGAGATGGCGCTAAACGGCATAGGCGCGGTGCATAAATTTTTGATTAAGCCGGTACGCTCGACCGGTCGATCTAAAATTGAGAATAATCACTTGGGAACACCATGGCATCCATCAATTTTATAGGCGGTGAAAAAGGCGGCGTTGGCAAATCCGTCACGGCTCGCGCATTAGCCCAATATTTCATCGATAACGGCACACCGTTTACCGGTTTTGATACAGACCGGTCTCACAACTCCTTCAATCGCTTTTATGCCGACTATGCCTCACCCGTGGTGGTGGACAGCTACGAAGGCATGGACCTGATTGCGGCCGCATTTGAGGACAACCCGCAGCAAAGCGTGATCGTTGACTTGGCCGCTCAAACCTCCGCCCCGCTGGCCAAATGGATCAAGGAGGCCAGCCTGATGGAGCTCTTTGCGGACATGGGCGTTGCCGTCAATCTGTGGCATGTGATGGACGATGGGCGCGATGCCGTGGACTTGTTAGGCCGACTGGTTGACACCTATGGACAGGGCCCAAACTACATTGTGGTTCAAAACCACGGGCGCGGATCTGATTTTGTATTGCTGCGCGACTCGTACGCCTTACAAAAAGCCGAGGCGCATGGTGCGCATGTGATAGAGCTGCCGCGCCTGCATGATGCCTGCATGCGCAAGATTGACCAGAACAACACCAGCTTCTGGAAAGCCATCCATGACAAAGACAGCAGCGATGCACTCGGTTTGCTCGAGCGCCAGCGGGTTAAAACTTGGTTAAAAAGTTGCTATTCGGTTTTTGAAAAGCTGCCGGTCTGACTTTTCAAGCCGCCCTCAGTGCGTCCTTTAACTGCTGGCCCGGTGGTCCCGGGCCTCGCCGGCGGCTCCGCCGACCTCGGGGGAAGCAACGGGACCAACATCACCTTTGGCGACGTCTTCTCGGCGACCAGCACGGGGCCGCGATTCCACTGGGGCATTCGTGAACACGGCATGGCCGCGATCCTCAACGGAATGGCGGCGCACGGCGGCGTGCGCCCCTACGGCGCGACCTTCCTGATCTTCGCCGACTACTGCAAGCCAGCCATCCGCCTCGCCGCGCTGATGGGGCTGCCGGTCCTCTACATCTTCACCCACGACTCGATCGGCGTCGGCGAGGATGGCCCAACCCACCAGCCAATCGAGCAGCTGGCGATGTTGCGCGGCATTCCCAACCTGGTGACGCTGCGCCCAAGCGACGCCGCCGAGACGGTGGCCGCCTGGCGCACGGCAATTGCCCGCACCACCGGACCGACCGCGCTGATCCTCACGCGACAGAAACTCCCCGGGCTCACCCGCAGCAGCGATCCGGTCAGCGCGACCGAGCGCGGCGGCTACATCCTGCACGAACCGGCGGCGCCGCCCAGGGCGATCGTGATCGCCACCGGCTCGGAGGCGCACGTCGCCACCGCAGCGGCCGCAACGCTCGACGCCGAAGGGATCCCTACCCGCGTGGTGGCGATGCCCTCGTGGGAACTTTTCGCGGCAGCGGACGCCGAGTGGCGCGAGCGGGTGCTTCCCTCGGCGATCACCGCGCGCGTCTCGATCGAGGCCGCCTTGGCCTTCGGCTGGTCGCGCTGGATCGGCGACCACGGCCTCGCCATCGGCATTGATCACTTCGGTGCCTCGGCACCGGCCGACCGACTCTTCAGGGAGTTCGGCTTCACGCCGGAGCGCGTCGCCGATGCGGTCCGCTCGCTGGTCCGACCGGGAGCCACGTGATGCGCCATCCCCTCGTCGAGCTCGGCGCCCTCGGCCAGTCCCCGTGGTACGATTTCATCACCCGCGACCTGGTCCGCTCCGGCGAGCTGGCCCGGCTGATTCGCGAGGATGGCCTCAAGGGGATGACCTCCAACCCGACGATCTTCGAGAAGGCGATCGCGGGAAGCGGCGACTACGACGGCGACATTCGCACCCTGGCGGCACGCGGCGCGACCACGGCCGAGATCGTCGAGTCGCTGATGGTGGCCGACGTCCAGGCTGCCTGTGATGCGTTTCGTGCAGTGTACGATGCCAGCGGCCAGGGCGACGGCACGGTGTCGCTCGAAGTGGCGCCGACCCTGGCGCGCGACACCGAGTGAACGATTGCCGCGGCGGAGCGACTCTGGGCACGAGTGGACCGGCCCAACACGATGATCAAGATCCCCGGTACCCTTGAGGGACTCCCCGCGATCACGCACTGCCTTGCCAAGGGGATCAACGTCAACGTCACGCTGCTCTTCGCGGT
>JBBRDA010000035.1:0-25832 GCA_038204335.1 Burkholderiales bacterium | reverse complement strand
ATGCTGTACGGCTTGCTGGGTGGTGCGGCCTATGCAGAAAAAGTCGACGTGGTGACGCCGTATTTCGGCTCCAGCGGTACTGGGCAGATCAACGCCATTTTTCCGGTAGTGCCGCTGGTGGCGGGCAGTTGACATGCCGCATCTGGTTATTTTGTACACCCCCAATGTTGAGACCAGGCTCGATATGGGTAAACTTTGCCGCGCGCTGGCTGACACCATGCTGATACAGCTTGACGAGACTGGCAAACAGGTTTTCCCAACTGGCGGTACGCGGGTGCTGGCTTACCCGGCGGCGCATTACGCCGTGGCCGACGGCAAGGGTGACTACGGCTTTGTGTACTTGAACCTGCGCATGGGCAAGGGTAGGTCTGATGCTATAAAAAAAGAAGCTGGTCGCGCCCTGATTGATTGCGCCAGAGGCTATTTTGATCCTGTTTTTGAGCACAACGTAATCGGTGTGACGCTGCAAATTGACGAGGGCGCGCCCGTGTTCGATGGCAAATTCGGTAACTTGCATTCTCTATTCAAGTAATTCATGTTCGACCATAAACTCATCGCTCAACTCGCCGCAGAGCTGCACCAGTCAGAGCAAACCCGGGTACAAATTGGGCATTTTTCCAGACGCTTTCCCGGCATGACGGTGGAAGACGGCTACCAGATTTCGCGCGCATGGGTCACCCTAAAAATCGCTGAAGGCCGAAGCGTGAAAGGACACAAAATCGGCCTCACGTCGCGCGCCATGCAACTGTCCAGCCAAATCACCGAGCCCGACTACGGGACGTTGCTTGACGACATGTTTTTTTCGCCCGGCGATATTCCCACCACCCGCTTTATTTCACCGCGTGTCGAGGTGGAGCTGGCCTTTGTATTGAAGCGCAAGCTAGAAGGCAACAACATCTCGATTGAAGACGTGCTTAACGCCACCGACTACATCACGCCCGCCATTGAGATCATTGACGCCCGCATAGAGCAGTTTGACCGCGACACGAAAGCACCCCGCAAAGTGTTTGACACCATCTCAGACAACGCCGCCAACGCCGGCATTGTGCTGGGCGGCCATAAAACCCTGCCTGGCGCGGTCAATCTACCCTGGGTCGGCGCGATATTACGGCAGAACAGTATCGTGGAAGAAACCGGCCTGGCGGCTGGCGTGCAGGGTCACCCAGCCATCGGTGTGGCGTGGCTGGCCATGAAGCTGCATGCCTGGGGCGAATGTTTAAGCGCCGGTGAAGTCGTGCTGGCGGGTTCGTTTACCCG
Organism: Burkholderiales bacterium; assembly: GCA_038204335.1. Lineage (GTDB taxonomy): Bacteria > Pseudomonadota > Gammaproteobacteria > Burkholderiales > Burkholderiaceae_C > Polaromonas. The sequence continues at coordinate 24,575 of JBBRDA010000035.1, read as the reverse complement.
GCCAGTTGCAGCTGCCAAAGGCGATGTGTTCGATGCAGACTACGGCCCGCTGGGGCGATTCGAGTTTCAATTTATTTAAGGCTGAACATGGACTTGCCTATCAACACCTTCAAACTGGCGCTGCAAAATAAGCAGCCGCAAATTGGACTTTGGCTGAGTCTGGCCGACAGCTACGCAGCCGAGATTTGCGCAGGTGCGGGCTTTGACTGGCTGCTGATTGACGGCGAGCACGCACCCAACGATTTGCGTAGCGTGCTTCAGCAATTGCAAACCATCTCTGGCTACCCTGCCTGCCACCCGATTGCCCGCCTGCCAATGGGCCACTGCCATGTCGGCGAAATGTTGGTTAAACAATACCTGGATCTTGGCGCGACCACGCTACTGATACCCATGGTGGACACCGCCGAGCAGGCAACCGCGTTGGTACGCGCTGCGCGTTACCCGCAAGATGAGGGTGGTGGTGGCATAAGAGGCATGGCCGGCGCGCGTGCATCGCGCTTTGGCCGCTATCCCCGCTACGCGCATGAGGCTAATGCCCAGGTGTGCGTACTGGTGCAAGCTGAGACGCAAACCGCGCTTGACAATTTAGACGCCATCGCAGCTGTTGAAGGGGTAGACGGCGTATTCATCGGCCCAGCAGATTTGTCAGCATCGATGGGTTATGTCGGGCAACTTACCCACCCTGCCGTGTTGGCGGCGATTGATCAGGCCGTGGTCCGCATCAACCGCGCCGGCAAAGCCGCTGGCATTTTGACGACCAACGAAACGCTGGCCCAACATTACCTAGAGCTGGGCGCTTTGTTTGTAGCGGTGGGGCTGGACACCGGCTTGCTCGCCAAACACACCAGCGCGCTTGCCAGCCAGTTTAAATCCAGCGTGGCTGCCATGCCGGCCAGCAAGTTGTACTGACTTGACATATTTCAAACGGGAAGGACGCCAGTTGTGACCAGTCAATCAACCAAGCGCTTGCTCATTATTGGCGGCGGCCCGGTTGGGCTGACGTTGGCGGCTCTGTTAGCGAAGCGCGGCATTGCCAGCACCGTGATTGAAGCCGATGCGGGGTACTGCACGGGCAGCCGCGCCATTTGCCTGGCCCGCCGGTCGCTTGAGATATTGCATTGGGCAGGTGCCGCGCAAGCGGTTGTGGAAAAGGGCTTGCCGTGGACAGGCGGGCGGAGCTACTTTAAAGACAAAGAAGTGCTGCAGTTCAACATGCCGCACGACGCCACACAACGCTTTGCGCCGATGACGAATATTCAGCAGTTTTATGTGGAGCAGTACGTGCATGAGGCGGCGCAGCGCTGCACGCCGGGTTTGGTGCATGTTTTATGGAATACTAAATTTATTAGCCTGAAGCAAGACGCAGCAGGCGTCAGCGTGGTGCTGGAAAGTGACGGCCAGCAGCGCACCGAGCATGCCGATTGGCTGGTGGCGTGCGATGGCGGACGCAGCACGGTACGCGAGCACATGGGTTTGGCGCTGAAAGGCATTCAGTACGAAGGTCGTTATGTGATTGTTGATGTGGTGCAGAAATCGACCCGTCTACTGACGCAAGCGGTCGAACGGCTGGCTTGGTTTGACCCACCTTCCAACCCCGGCTCGACGGTGCTCATGCACCGGCAGCCCGACGACGTGTGGCGCATTGACTACCAGGTGCGAGACGACGAGGACCCGCTAGAAGCCGTCAAAGCGGAAAACGTTTTGCCCCGTGTCAAGGCGCATCTGGCGTGGATGGGTGAGACCGAGCCGTGGGAGCCGTTGTGGATATCTATCTATAACGCAAAGTGCTTAACACTGGACAACTACCAACATGGCCGCGTGCTGTTTGCCGGTGACGCTGCGCATTTAGTGCCGATATTTGGTGTGCGGGGTTTGAACTCAGGCATTGACGATGCGGGAAACCTGGCTTGGAAGCTGGCCGCCGTGATGAACCGGCAGGCCAGCCAGACCTCGCTGGCCAGTTACAGCACCGAGCGCCGGGCTGCGGCGTTGATCAACATGGAATACGGCAGCAAAAGCACAGAATTCATGTCGCCACCGCACCACGGTTTTGATTTGATGCGTTCGGCGGCGCTACACCTGGCCAGCAGCACGCCGGCAGTGCGCTCGCTGATCAATCCACGTCAGAGTGCGCCGGTTAAATACCCGATGGCGTCCGGCGCAGACCCGCGCGCTGGAGAAGTCGCACCAGAGGCGTTACTAACCATCAACGGCCACCAACAGCATTTGTCTGAAAGCTTTGGCAAGGTCTACACCCTGTTGTGTTTTGGCGCGCCTTTGGCTGTAGCTGGTTTAACGGTGTTGCATTTAGACGAGAAATGCGATGCCTGGGGTCAAGCGCGCGAACGATTTGGCGCTGGTACTGAAACCGCTGTTCTGGTGCGGCCCGATGGCTATGTTGCTGCGCGCTGGAACGCGCCCACCGCCGCTGACGTTCAAATTGAATTGCAGAAAGAGGCGGGCTATGCAAGCGCATGAACTAGACGACACCTACACCGCGCTGGCCCAGGCCATTGGCCGGGCTGGCCCAAAAAGTGAGCTGTATCTGGCTATGCTGTGTCTAAAGCTCATCACCTTGCAGCCTGATGCGGGGCTTGTGAAAACCACCGTCAACAGCACGCTAGACGATTTATTGGCGCACGAAACTTCGCACGAAAGCTCCGCGGTATGACGCTTAAAAATCTGCACCCCGATGAACAAGCCGCACGCATTGAGCTGGCGGCCTGCTACCGTATTTTTGCGATGCTGGGTTGGACCGAGATGATTTACAACCATATCACCGTTAGGCTGCCAGACAGCGTAAGTGGTGACCGCAACACAGGCGACAAGCAATTTTTAATCAACCCGTTTGGCCTGCACTACAGCGAAGTCACAGCCAGCAACCTGGTCAAAATTGACATCACCGGCCGCGTGCTGGATGGCTCTGCGGCTAAGGTCAACCCGGCAGGCTTTACCGTACACGCCGCTATTCACGATGGCGTGCCTGATGCGCATTGCATCATGCACACCCACACCACGGCTGGCACAGCGGTGGCGTGCCTGGACGGCGGTTTGCAGCAAAGCAACTTTTACACCGCGCAATTGCATGGCATGGTGGCGTACCACGACTTTGAGGGAATCACCATTCACGCCGAAGAAGGACCCCGGCTGCTGAAAAGCATGGGCAGCAGGCCAGCGCTTATTTTGCGCAACCACGGTTTGCTGGCGTGGGGGCAAACCGTTCCGCAAACCTTCGCGATCTTATGGACGCTGCAGCGCGCTTGTGAGGTACAGCTGGCCACCTTGAGCATGGGCAATGCTATTTCTGTACCGGCCGATGTGGCTGAGCGCTGCACACGTGACGCGCTGCAATTTGACCCCAAGCACGGCGCAGGTCAAGACATGTTTGCGGCACTGACTCGTCAAGTCGAACGGATTGACAACACTTATCGGTGTTAATTTTTACTGTGACATTAGGAGCCTTTGTCGCTCGTCATTATTGCTTAAACGCTTGTCTTGATGCACGTACGATAGTTTGCCGCAACCACAGATGAGCACTTTGTAGCTGCATTCGGCTGTGCCACACCGCATCGACATGCACCGGCGCGACGTCAAACGGCAAGGGCCGCAGCACCAGCTGGTCGGCAATGCCTGTGACGCTGACAAAGTGCTGCGGCAATACCGTCAGCAAATTTGAATTGGCCACGACCCGGCCTGCTGTGAAAAACTGGTTCACCGTGAGCACCACCTGCCGTGTGCGGCCAAGTGCAGCAAGCGACTCGTCAATGAAACCATAAGGCCGGCCTGAAAAGCTCACCAGCATGTGCCGCGCTGCACAGAATTTGTCGATCGTGAGCGGGCCGCGCGCCAGCGGATGCCCGGCCCGCATCACGCACACGTATTGGCCGTCGTACAAGCGCTGGTGGGCAAAGGCCACCGCCTCATCGCTCTGGGCGCGCACCACCAAATCAGCCAGTACCGACGGGAAATGACCAACGGCCAAGTCCGCCTTGCCGTCGTCCAACAAGCGGCGCGGGTCACGGGTTGTTAACGGCACAACGCGCATCGCCACGCCGGGCGCTTCACGTTCCAAAATGTCAATCAGACCAGGCATCAATTCAGCAGCCGTGGCATCGGCCATGGCCAGAACGAAAGTGGTGGTGGCCTGCGCAGGCTCAAAGTTATTCGGCGCCAGCGAGGCCTGTAGCCGCCCAAGCGCTTCACGTACGGTCGGCCAAAGCGCCAGCGCACGCGGCGTGGGCGCCATGCCTTGGCCGTCCCGTACCACCAGATCATCACCCAGTGTGTCGCGTAAACGGCGCAGTGCATTGCTGACCGCAGGTTGGGTCAATGACAGATTGCGGGCCGCGCGGGTCAGGCTGCGCTCGGCCATGACTTCGTCAAAAACGCGCAGCAGGTTCAGGTCCAGCGTTCGGAAATTGGGTGACTTAAGGGGCGATATCGACGGCATATGCTTAATTTATCACTTTTGTGAATAACCACAATCATAAAGATAAAGTTGAATAACACTGGTATTAACCCTAATATTCTCCTACCCAAGGCCGTTTTGCATTGGCTATAGATAAGGGAAAAACACCATGACCAGTTTCGTACATCTTGAATATTCAAACCAGCACCCCGGCGTAGCCCGGGTAGAGACAGCCATCGATTCGGCGGTCTCTTCAGCGCAGCGCATCAAGCGCCATTTTTTCAGCACCCGTTCGTTGGCTATGTTTTTGTTGTCGGCCATCGCCGCAGCAGCGATGGTGGTGGCATATCAAGTGATGGACAGCATGGCTGACGGCCATTTGCTGGTGCTCTGGATTGGCTTGTGGGCCGTGGCTTTTGCCACACTGGCCGCGGGTGCCAACACAGCGCGGCATGTGGTGCTCCAAGCAAAATCCAGCATGGACACATGGTCGCGCAACATCGCTGCCAAGCGTGCGGATGAGCGTCTGTGGGCGATGGCCAGAACCGATGCCCGGCTGATGACCGATTTGCAGGCGGTACTAACTCGCAGTGCCCCGGGTGACGAGGGGCTGCGCTTTGTCGCGCCAGCCATCACAAAAACCGACTGGCTGGCATCTTCTTCCCGCTACGGCGCAGCTGTCCCGTTCGTTTGACTGAGATCAGCCGACAGTCTCTAAAGACGTAAAAAAGCCGATCAACCGATCGGCTTTTTTAATGTAGTTGCATTTAAGCGGCCAGCCGCTTCTCAATCGCGGCCTTGGTGTCCAGTAACGCCTTCGGCAAATGATGCTCCAACTGCTTGAACAGGTCGGTGTGCAGCGCCAGCTCTTGCGTCCATGCGGCTTTGTCGATGCTGGTGACGGTTTCAAATTGCTGCTCTGTGAAAGGCAAGCCGGTCCAGGTGAGGTCTTTATAAGCTGGGGTCACGCCCATCACGTTGTCTGTGCCCTGCCCGGTGCCTTCAACGCGATCAATGATCCACTTCAAAACGCGCATGTTTTCGCCGTAGCCAGGCCAAACGAACTTGCCGTCCGCGCCTTTTCTGAACCAGTTGGCGGTGTAGATTTTGGGCACTGCCGCACCTGACTTAGCCAGCTTTTCGCCCATGTTCAGCCAGTGCTGAAAGTAGTCGCTCATGTTGTAGCCAGCAAACGGCAGCATGGCAAAGGGGTCACGGCGAACCACGCCGGCTTGGCCGGTAGCGGCAGCGGTGGTTTCACTGCCCATGGTGGCGGCCATATAGACGCCTTCTGTCCAGTTGCGCGCTTCAGTGACGAGCGGCACGGTGGTCGAACGGCGGCCGCCGAAGATAAAGGCGTCAATCGCCACGCCTTTAGGGTCGTCCCAAGCGGCATCCAGCGCCGGGTTGTTGATGGCGGCTACGGTAAAGCGTGCGTTGGGGTGAGCTGCTTTAGCGCCGGTTTCTTTGGCAATGGCTGGCGACCAGTCTTTACCTTGCCAGTCGATGGCGTGCGCGGGCATGTCGTTGGCGTCTTTGCCCATGCCTTCCCACCACACATCGCCGTCATCAGTGAGTGCGACATTGGTAAAAATAGTGTCGCACTCTAGGCTGGCCATGCAATTCGGGTTGGTCAGCGTGTTGGTGCCCGGCGCCACGCCAAAGTAGCCAGCCTCGGGGTTGATCGCATACAGACGGCCGTCAGCGGCAGGTTTGATCCAAGCAATGTCGTCACCAATCGTGGTGACCTTCCAGCCCTCAAAACCTGCGGGCGGAATCAACATCGCAAAGTTGGTTTTGCCGCAAGCCGACGGGAAGGCTGCCGCTACATGGTATTTTTTGCCTTGCGGATTGGTGACGCCCAAAATCAGCATGTGCTCGGCCAGCCATCCTTCGTCCCTGCCCATATTGGACGCAATTCGCAGCGCAAAGCATTTTTTACCCAGCAGTGCATTGCCGCCATAGCCGGAGCCGTATGACCAGATCTCGCGGGTTTCGGGGTAATGCACGATGTACTTGGTTTTGTTGCACGGCCATTTAACGTCTGCCTGGCCTGCCTGCAACGGCGCACCTACCGTGTGAACGCAAGGAACAAATTCGCCATTGATACCCAACACATCAAACACCGCCTTGCCCATGCGGGTCATGATTTTCATGTTGACGGCGACATAAGGGCTGTCTGACAGCTCAATGCCAATGTGCGCAATCGGTGAGCCGAGCGGGCCCATACTGAAAGGCACAACATACATGGTACGGCCAGCCATACAACCATCAAACAGGGGTTGCAGGGTGGTGCGCATCTCGTCAGGCGCCTTCCAGTTATTGGTCGGGCCAGCGTCGTCTTTGTTCGCTGAGCAAATGTAGGTGCGGTCTTCAACCCGGGCCACATCGCTGGGGTCACTGCAGGCCAGATAGCTGTTCGGGCGCTTGACAGGGTTGAGTTTTTTAAAGGTTCCGGCGTCTACCAACTGTTGGCAAAGGCGTTGGTATTCGGCATCGCTGCCGTCGCACCAGTAAATTGAATCCGGCTTGCACAGCGCAGCCATGTCGGCGACCCAGGCAATCAGTTTGGCATTTTTAACGTAGCTGGGCGTTTGCAGGTTGAGGCCTTGCATGGCGGGATGGTTCATCTAGAAAAGCTCCAAAAATGTGACACAACTGTGACCATTCTAAGAAGCTGGCAAGGCGGTTACCTGACGGTTACCGGGAATAGTTATGCAAAACCCGCATGAGGTTATGCATACTTTCAGGGAGGGACGATCCTCACTATTGTTTGGCGTAGACCGATACGTTACCGCCCGCATTGGCAGACGTGCCAGGGGCCGCAAGCTGGGCATTGAAGACTTGCATTCCGAGTAGATAGCCTTGGTTTCGGGTTCCCGTGAAGGTGCCATTGACGGCACCAGCGGTGCCCCCGGTGCAGCTCGTCGAACAGGCAATCGTCACACCCGTCAGACTTTGACCCCCCGGACTCATTGACCAGCTTTGAACCGGGATGGTGTAGGTACTGTTCACAGCCATTGCCGCATTGGGGGCAAAGTTAATGCTGATCGGCGACAGATTGGTTACCTGCCGGCTGCCAAAATTCATGGCCAAGTTGGATGCAGAGAACGTCCCGGCGCGGCCAAAGTTGTCTGTGGGTTGGGTCCCGCCCACGTAGTTGTATTGGGCAACGCCTGATGTTGGCAAGGCTAAAGTGGGAGCATCGCCAAACGCTCGGTGCGTGCCCAGACCGTTGGCTTGTGTCGGCGGGACAAAATACCAGTAAGCCCCCGCAGCAGCGCTGCTTTGAACGGGCCTGAATCGACTGATCGCAGCAGCACCGGACTGCGCATTGAAAACAACCGCATTTGCAAAATCCGGTTCGTTATTGACACGGGTCAGGGAGACCTTTTCTGTGTTGAGCCGGGTGTCACTAAAGCCGCCTGGAGTGCGGAAGCCTTGCAGCTCCGCGACGGTGACTTCACCGCTGCTGCTTTGCAGTACGGTCTGCGACTCATTTGTTGTCAGGCTGTTGGCACGCCCAATAAACTCCAGCCGCGGCGGCCGCTGCTCCGTCAATTGCGGCGACGTCGACATGCGTGTTCCCCCCGTTTGACCAGCGTTGCTGCTGGCCTCACCTTCGCCGGCAGCCACAGCCGCTGTACTGCGCCCCCGGCTTGAAGCACCCTTGTCGCCCAAGATGGCGGGCGGGGCCAGCAATTGGACAGGCGCGGTATTGACTGTTGAGACATAAAAGGTGTCTTGCTGGCCAAACTCTTTGCTGCCGGAAGTATTGGACACCGTGATGCGCCCATCCGTCACGCTGCCAAAGGTGCCATTGGCCTCTGGCGTACCGTCTGGCCGGGTGCAGTCGTTGTTGCACGACACCACAGTGAAATGCGTCCCCCGAATGCCAATCGTGGCGGTGGCCGTTTGCACCAGATAATTTTTGTTATTGGCTTTACCGATTAGCCCGGTGATGGTACGCATACCACCCTTGAGCAATCCCATGAGGGAGCGGTCACTATCAGCATTCTTTTCAAACCTGTAGTTTTCAATCTTGAACTGGCTGTTAGCGCGCAACGCCACCACCGACTCATCGGAAAACCGTAGTTGCAGGGTGCTTTTGTCGCCCACCGCCAAAACATCGCCACTTTCAACCACTGCGCCGACCTGAAGCGGCAATTGCTGCCCAGATCTTTCAAGCGTCGCACTACCTGCAACCGCCAGCACCCTGCCTGCGGGCACTGTTTGCGCGATGCCATGCACGCCAAAAGCCATAACGGCGCTTGCAATGACGGTACGTTTCATGAGCGATTCACCTTGTAGGAAGTGTGTTGAAATCATTTGAAGTCATAGCGCAACTTGACTGCCAACGCGTCGCGGTTGTACTTGAAAAAGCCGATGCTGGACTGCTGGTCTACCCGCTGGTATTCGCTGCGCAGCAGCCAATTGCGGCTAATAGCGTAAGTGGCCGAGAGGTCAAGCGCAACATAGTCGTCCTTGCGAACTGCCAGCCCCGCTGCAAAGTCGCGCTCGTAGCGACTGGTTTGGTAGCCCAAACCCGCGCCAAAACTCCACTTCGGAAGCGGTTGCACGGTAAGGGCGGTGCGCGCACCCCAAAAGTTGCGCGACAAGTCGGGCCGTTCCTTGCGGTTTTTCTCTTCGCCGTAGTTCAGCGTCAGGTTAAATTCAGGGCCCCAAGGATGCGCCAAGATTCGCGTCCACGAACCAGTCAGGTTGCCCAGGCGGCTGTCACGTACGTCGGCACCCGACGACACCTTTGTCGTTTTGTCCAGGTCCAAGTAGGTGTCGATATTTTTATAAGCTTGGTCTGCATATTGAAGGCTCAGGCCAAAACGATTGAACTGGTCGTTTTGGTACTGCCATTCGCCCACCAACGTGGTCAGGTTCAAATAGGCCTGATTGCCGACAGCGATGTGCATCACGTCCACACCCAAGCGGTAAAGGTTGCGCCCCTCGAGCACCGAAACGCCTCCTTGCAAACCGAGCAACGCCTGGTTGAAAACATCGTTGCTGCCAAGCTTGTAAAACCGCCCCGTCAATTGCCCGCCGCCATAGAGCGAGATACCCGGCGCAATGGGGTACACGCCCTGCACGCCCGCCGCCACAGTGCTGAAAAAGTCCGCCTGCCTGACCGAGGTCTGCCCCGGGGCAATCACAAATCCTGACGGCAAACCAGCGATCTGACCTGTTGGGAGTCCGCTGTTCAGGTTACTGTCATAGCCGCCGCCAAGCTCAACAAAGGCCGACGATGTGGGCTTGTAACGTGATTCACGCGAGCGGATGGCATCCAGAAACTGGCTGATGTTGTCCCGGTCATTGCCAGACGCGCCAATCAGTAGGTTTGAAAATTCCTCTCTGGCGCGTTCGTCTTCGCCCAAAATGTAGTAGCCACGCGCTAATTGGAACTGCGCTGAGCGGTTGTCCGGGAACTGCAGCAGATATCGCTCAAGGGCCAAAACACCTTCGCCCGGTACACCGGCATTGAGCGCGGCAATGCCAAAGTAAAAGTCAAACAACGGGGTGCCCAACGCGTCTGGTGCAGCCTTGCCTGCCACATAGGCTTCAAGATTCTTGCCTTGCTCAAGCAGCGCCTTAACGTCGTCTGCCGGTGCTGCTTGCGACATGGCACAGGCGCAGCACAAACAGGCTGCGCATATTGCTTTAAGCGTGAAAGCAGACGATGAAATTTTCATGGCGTTTTTACTGGCACAAGTTGCGCCAAGTTCGAGCTACTGAAACAGTAGCACGGACGCGTCAAAACGTAACAAAATGCACCGCAGAAAAGCGGCAATTTGTCTCAAAAACGCGATTTTGAGGTGTTTTTGTGCTTTTTAAGCCAGAAATACAGCGATGAAAGCCAGCAAAAACATCAGCACACCACCCACGACGGGAAGAATAATGGGCGCAACATGGGCGATGGATTCGACCACATCTTCCTGGTGTGCGGCGGCATCGGTTGGCGTGGCAGTGTGGTCAGTGGGATGGGACATGAAACTTCCTGGAAAATGCTGATATTTGCAAAGATTCAACGCATTTTACCTTTTCAATCTCACCCACGGCAACCCAAAGTGCGCTGCACAAGGCACACTTCAGCCATGCTAGACAAACTCACCTACAAATTCGCTATCCGGACGCTGTCACTCGCATTTCTCGCGGTACTGGCGGGCTGCGCCACCACTGGGCCCAACAACCCCTCGGCCAAACCCGTGCTTTACCCCAATGCCACGCTTACCCGCGTCGGCGAGGCGCAGGGCCGGGCAGAGGTTGATGGCTGTATGGCGCGCGCGGTGCAGGCTGGTTTGACGCCAGATCAAAGAAACAATGAAGTGGGGCGCCGTGCGGGCGAAGGCGCAGCCACCGCGGGTGTGGCATCGGTGGTCGGCGCATTGATCACGGGCCGCAGCAGCGACGCGCTCAGGGCAGGCGCGGCTGGCGCAGCCGTGGGGGGCTCGGCCGGCGCGGTGTCGGGCGCTTTTCACAATGACAAGCCCAACCCGGTTTACCGTCAGTTTGTGCAGCGCTGCTTGAGTGAAAAAGGCTTTGATGTCATTGGCTGGAACTGAACTCGCCTCAAACACGCCTCGTTTTAGCTATTTATTTAGTAGCTGCTTGCGCCCGTATTTATTGGGTAAAACGCCGTTTTTATCTTCTAGATCAGCCTCTAATGCTGTTCGATCGCGTCAAACCCAGCCGCTCCCAGCGCTGCCAGTACCTGTTGAATGTGTTCCTTGCCGCGCGTTTGAATGACCAGTTCAATTTCGACGTTTTGCGCTGACAGCAGCGTGAAGGCGCGCTGGTGGTGCACTTCATCAATATTTGCGCCAGCATCAGCCACGGTTGCAGTGATTTTGGCCAACGCGCCTGGCACGTCCCGCACGCTGACCGTGATGCGCGCCAGCCGGCCGGCCCGCACCATGCCGCGCTCGATGATGGACGCTAACAGCAGCGGGTCGATGTTGCCGCCACACAGCACCAAACCGACTTTTTTACCGGCAAACCGCGCCGGGTATTTGAGCAACGCAGCCAGCCCGGCTGCCCCCGCCCCTTCGACCAGCGTTTTCTCAATCTCCAGCAGCATGACCATGGCTTGTTCAATATCGCCTTCATCGACCAGCAGCATGTCGCTGACCAGCTCTTTGATGATGCCGGTGGCAATCACGCCCGGCGTGCCGACCGCAATACCGTCGGCAATGGTGCTGCTGCCTTGCGGGTGCTGCGTGCCCTTGATGGCGTTAACCATGCCGGGAAAGCGCGACGTTTGCACGCCCACAACGTCAATGCTGGGCTTGATGGCCTTGGCCGCCGTGGCGATGCCTGCAATCAACCCACCGCCACCCACCGCAATGACCAACGTATCCAGCTCAGGCAAAGCGTGCATCATCTCCAGCCCAACTGTGCCCTGCCCCGCCACGATCGCTTCGTCATCGTAGGGGTGCACAAACACCAAGCCCTGACTTTGCGCCAGACTCAGGGCATGGGTGCGGGACTCGTCCAACGTATCGCCATGCAAAACCACTTCAGCGCCAAAGCCGCGGGTTCTTTCGATCTTCACACCGGGGGTAAAGCGCGGCATCACAATCACGGCCCGAATCCCGAGCCGCTGCGCATGGTAAGCCACACCCTGGGCGTGGTTGCCAGCACTCATGGCGATCACGCCGCGGCGCTGTTCTTCAGGCGTCAGTTGCGCCAGTTTGTTGCACGAGCCCCGCTCTTTGAATGACGCGGTGTACTGCAGGTTTTCAAACTTCAAGAAAACCTGTGCGCCGGTGATTTGCGACAGTGTGCGCGACTCGACGCAGGGTGTGTTGAGCAAATGTCCTTGCAGACGCTCGGCAGCGCGTTCAATATCGGCTAAGGTAATCACGTTGGTTCCTGAGAGGGGGAAATAGCCTTGATGACGGCTGGGGCAATTGAAAGCAACTCAAGCAGATCAAGGTTTTGATGGATTATCAATGCGGATGTGTGGCTTATTGCACACGCTCCCGCAGTTAAAGGTATTCCATCCAGACCGAAGCTGCGTTATGGTGATCTGCAAGGTTGTCAAGTGGGCATTTTCCATTTTTTGGAGGTGTGATGAAAGCCAAGTATTCCGCAGGCGATTTGCTGCTGTCCCCCGGGCTGAAAGACGCGCCCGTGCTGGATCTGATGTGCTCACATTTTGTGCTCACACTGGCCGCGCGTCAGGGCGGTAAGTTCAATGTTCGGCGCGACTTGAACAGCCTGCTGTCGCTCTCTGGCAGGCATTTGGTGTGGCCGTTGCCCGCATTGCAGCGCTTGCGCGAATTTTTGGGTCGCCGCTGCAAAGACAACGACTTTTGGCGTGGCCACGAGGTGTTGAGCGATGCAGAGTTCATGCAGCGCCACGGCACCTGGCGTGGCCCCTATGAAGAAGGCACACTGTTCTTTTACCTCGACGAGCATGCCAAAGACCAACCGAAAGATTTGCTGTCGGTGCTCGGCGCAACCGGCGAATATTTAACCCACACGCTTAAAAAGCAGTCAACGCTGGTCGAGAAAAATATCGACGCGCTGGCAAACCTGTTGCAACTCAATCGCGCCGAACGTGCGCTGCTGCTGTACGGAACCCTTGCCCGTTACCAAAGAGACTTGCGCTCGCTGCTGGTGGAGTTCAAGGTCAACAATGCTCCCGAAGCCTATGCCGCGCTGGCCGACGTGGCGGGTGTCAAGGCGCACGAACTGGCAGAAGCACTGCGTGCAGGTTCCCGCCTGGAGCGCATTGGCATGGTCGAGAATTTGATCTCCGAGCACAACATCACCGACTTGGCCGATTTGATGAAAGTCAGTGAAAAATTGCCGCCGGTACTGATGCGAAAGTACCGCGACACCAGCGAACTGATGGCCGTATTTACCCGGCCTTCGGTGCGCAGCGAGTTGGGTTTGAGCGACTTTGCCTTCGTCAAAGAAGATGCCGATGTGCTGGTGTCACTGCTAAAAAACGCCGTGGCCAGCAAAGTGCAAGGCGTCAACGTGTTGCTCTACGGCCCACCTGGCACCGGTAAAACCGAGTTGGCCAAAGTGGTGGCGCAGGCCGCTGGGCTGGACTTGTTTGAAGTGGAACACGCCGACCGCGATGGCAACTCACTCAGCGGGCGTGACCGCTACCGGTCTTTGCAAATCGCACAAGTGTTCCTCAAAGGCAGCCAACATTCCGCGCTGCTGTTTGATGAAGTCGAAGACGTGTTCCCGCCGATTTCCAGTGAAGCCGCGCAGTTGATGGCCCGCTCTGACCAATTGCCCGCACCCGCCAGCAGTTCGGTCAATGGCAAGGCCTGGGTGAATCAAATACTTGAGTCAAACACGGTACCCACGCTGTGGGTGACCAACCGCATCGAGCAGATTGACCCGGCTTTCAGGCGCCGCTTTGCCTACCATCTTGAGTTGCGCTCGCCGCCACCCGGCGCGCGCGAAGACCTGGTGCGCAAAACGCTGGAAGGTGTTGAGGTCAGCGAAGCCTTTGTCGCCAAGCTCACCGCCCGCAAAGGCCTGACACCTGCGCAGATTCGTACCGCTGTTCGCTTTGCGCGGCTTGCAGCGTCACCGGAACTGATTCAAATCGAATCCCTGATTGATCGGCAACTTAAAAACGCCGACGTTGCGCTGGGTAATAAAGCCGACAGCGCCGGGCGGAAAACCGTCACGACATACGACTTGGCCATGCTGAATGTAGAGTCGCGTTTTGAGATTCCGCGCATCGTTGAAGCCCTGAAGAGCCGGGGCCATGGCGCGCTGTGCTTTTACGGGGCGCCCGGTACCGGCAAAACAGCCTTGGCGGAGCACATTGCCAAAGCGCTGGACAAACCCCTCATCATCAAGCAGGCCAGCGACTTGATGAGCAAGTATGTGGGCGAGACCGAACAAAACATGGCCGCCATGTTCAAGGAAGCCGAAGAAGAAAAAGCCGTGCTGCTGCTGGACGAAGCCGACAGTTTTTTGCAGGACCGCCGTGGTGCGCAGCGTACTTATGAGGTGACTGAAGTCAACGAAATGCTGCAAGGCATGGAACGCCACAATGGCATTTTTATCTGCACCACCAACCTGCTGGACAGCATTGATCAGGCAGCTCTGCGGCGCTTTACCTTCAAGATCAAGTTCATGCCGTTGACTGCCATGCAGCGGGAAACCATGTTTGTGACCGAAGCATTAGCCAGCGATGCGGCCTTGATGACCGACGAGATGCGCACCCGGCTAGGCAAACTCACGCAAATCTGTCCGGGTGACTTTGCTGCGGTCAAACGCCAGACGGATATTTTGGATGCCATTTTTTCAGCCGACGAATTCATGAGCCAGCTCGAAGCTGAGCATCGGATCAAACCCGAGGTGCGTGAGGCGCGCGGAATGGGGTTTGTGCAATAAGCGCATAAAAATGCTTATTGGCGCTAAAAATGGCATCGTTATTGACTAAAAATGCCTTTAATCCAATAAATACGGGTGCAAGCAGCTACTAATAATATAGCGGTTAAAGTTTCAAAAACCGAATGGCTTTACCCGAACCATCATTCATTTCTTTTACCGCCGCCAGCAATTGCGTCAGCGTGGTTTCAGCATGCGCTGGGTATGGCGCTCGCGGCTCGCTGTGGTAACTCAGGGCAATGTTAAAGCGCAGCGGCTCGCGCTCCGGCAGCTCGTTGGTAGCACGCAGGCCCGCTGCGAGAATTTTGGTGGCAACATCGTTGGCATCGTTTGCAGTGACGGCGCCTTCTACTAGTAAAGCAAACTGGGTGTCACCAATCCGGGCGACGGTATCCGCTGAACGCGCCACACTGCGAATGCGCACGGCAGCCATGACCAGCGCGCGGTCAGCCGTATCTCGGTTGTATTTTTTTAGCAGCTCTGCGTAGTTCGTCAGGTCGATCGCCAAAATTGCAAAAGGCTGGTAATAACGCGGTGTCGCGCCCAACAGTTGCAAGAGCTTTTGGTGCACGATTTTGACCGTATAGACGCCCGTCAGGGGATCGGCAAAGCGCAAGCTGCTGGCACGTACATTCATGCCGCGCCCTTGGGCCATACGGCTGTACAGGCCATAAAACAAGATAGGTACCTCGATGGCTGAACCGATCAACATGGCATATTCAGTCCAAAAGCTGGAGGGAATCGCGCCGTAATTGCGCAGCAGTGGCAACATGGAGGCCGCTAGGATAGGTGAAAAGCCGTAGGCTACCCAGCGCGAGTGCCTATCACCTGAATAAACGGCCACCGACACTACCGTCAGCATCAAAAACAAATCTAGGCTGAGCAGCCAGTTGTAAATACTGAACGTCAGCTGCGACTGCAGCAGCATGTCGAGGAGCCCGGCCAGTGGCAACACCACGACAAGCGCCACCACAGCCTTGTCAAGTGCAGGTGAAAACCGCTTGGGCATGACCACCGTGCGCACAAACCAGCTCGCGGCTGCCACAGCAAGAACGAAGGTAAACGTGAGGCCTTGGTTCAATACCGGCCACTCTGGCCACCAATAAAGCCCGGCAACACTGGTAAACATGCCTTGCGACAGCGTGAACAACGCAATGTACAAAGCGTAGGTGCCAAAACCTGAATCGCGATACGCCACTGTGTTTGCCAGCGCAAGAACCACCACCAAGGCGGCCAGACCAAAATAAGCCCCCAACAAAATATGGCTCGACAGCTCAGAGTCAAGCAGTTGTGCATCCGTCACGATGCGCGGCATGACCGAATAAGGAACGCGCGAATGTTCAATCTTGACGTAGTAGCGGACTTGCTTGCCTAATTCGTGCGAAAGTGAAAACACCGGGTAACGACCAGGCTGCGTCCAGTTGCTGATCGCCCGGCGATCACCCGCCTGCTGCACCGCCCATTGGCCATCCTGCCCCCGGTAATAGAGCGTCACATCATCAACACCAGGCAACGGGACAGTCAGGCGCCAGTGGGTTTGTGGGTGATTATTGACGGCATCAAACTGCAACCACAAGGCGCCGTTACCTATCAGGTAGGGAGCGCCAGGCTCAACCCCGGCAAAGTTGGCATCTGGCAGCGCTTCAATCTGATCCTGGGTGAGCCGTCCCGTGCTGTCCAGAAAAAAATGCAAGCCAGGTTCAAAATTCTGCGACGAGTCGCTGCTGAGCACGGCTACGCCGCGTTCAGGAACGGCAGAAATCGCTGGGACGGGGGCCATCTGGCTGGCAGGCAACACAGCCTGCGCATGCACACTGCAAGCCATCAAGAGATTCAGCAGCAGTGCCAGCAGGGTGTGCTGTCGATACATTGATGCGCTCCGAGATTAGCTTCTGAAAGCCTTACAGTGTACTTTGCGGTGGGGTGCGGTGTAGTGCCAAAGATGGCGCCGTACTATGCACACACCCGTAACACCTCGGCGCCATAGGCTTCTAGCTTCTTGGCGCCAATTCCGGCAATGCCTTCCAAGTCTCGCGCTGACTGCGGCGCGCGTTCTGAAATAGCGCGCAGCGTTGCGTCATGAAAAATAACAAACGCTGGCAGGTTGTGCTCCCGAGCCACCTCAGCGCGCCATGCTTTGAGTTTTGCCAAGCGCTCAAGCGCGCCTGCATTGAGGGCCGCCTCGGCAATACCTTTGGCAGATGTTTTGGTGACCTTCTTGGCGCGACTGGTCTTGTCGCCACCCGTTTGCTCGCGCAACATCACGCTGGCTTGGCCTTTGAGTACCAGCCGCGCATCAGGCAGCAACTGCAAGGTGCTGAAAGCTTCAGCATCAACATACACCATGTTCTTGGCAATCAACTGGCGCAGCACCGCTCGCCATTGCGCCTCAGCCAGATCAGCGCCAATGCCGTAGGTAGATAGCTTGTCGTGGCTATGCTGCAAGATCTTTTCTGTTGGCTTACCGCGCAAAATGTCCATCAAATGCCCAGCGCCGAAGCTGATGCCACTGGCCTGCTGCACGCGGTAGATGCAGCTCAGCATTTTGCGCGCGGCATCTGTTGCGTCCCATACAGCTGGCGGCTGCAGACAGTTGTCGCAGTTACCGCAAGGCTGGCTTTCTTCGTCAAAATAATGCAGCAAACTGACACGCCTGCAAGCCGTGCCTTCCGCCAGGTTGAGTAGCGCATCTAGCTTGCCGCGCATCACGACTTTGAACTCCTCGCTGGCTGCCTCGCTGGTATCAATCATGCGGCGCTGATTGACCACATCGTTCAGGCCGTACGCCATCCAGGCATTGGCGGGCAAGCCGTCACGACCCGCACGGCCTGTCTCTTGGTAGTAGCCTTCGATGTTTTTGGGCATGTCCAGATGCGCAACAAAGCGTACGTCAGGCTTGTCAATGCCCATGCCAAAAGCAATGGTGGCGACCATCACCATGCCGTCGTCCCGCAAAAACTTGTCTTGCCGCTCTTGGCGCAGTGCTGAATCCAGCCCTGCGTGGTAGGCCATGGCGTTGATGCCAGCGCCTTGCAGCGTCTCAGCGATTTCCTCAACCCGTTTTCGGGACTGACAATAAACGATGCCCGCTTCGCCAGCGTGCTCCGTCTGAATGAAGCGCAACAGTTGCCGCGTGGCGTCGAGCTTTTCAACAATCGTGTAGCGAATATTCGGGCGGTCAAAACTGGACACAAACTGCGCTGCATCTTCAAGTTGTAGACGCTCCACCATGTCTTGCCGGGTCAGCGCGTCGGCCGTGGCCGTCAGCGCCATGCGGGGCACGTCGGGAAACATCTCGTGCAGCAGGCTCAAACTGCGGTACTCCGGCCGGAAGTCGTGGCCCCACTGGCTGACGCAATGCGCCTCATCGATGGCGAACAGGCTCAGCTTGCCGCGCTGGTACAGGCCGCGCAGCAAGTCCTTCATGCGCGGCGTGTTGATGCGTTCAGGTGCGGCGTACAGCAGTGTCAGGTCTGCGTTTTGCAGTTGCTTTTCAATACTGCTGGCGTCTTCAAAACTCTGGGTCGAATTTAAAAAAGCCGCTGACACGCCAGCCTCATGCAGCGCGCCGACTTGGTCGTGCATCAGCGCAATCAGTGGCGAGATCACGATGGTCACGCCATGCCCCGCGTTTTGCCGCGCAATCGCGGGGATCTGGTAGCACAGCGACTTGCCGCCGCCGGTAGGCATCAGCACCAGCGCGTCGCCGCCATTGACGACATGGTCAACGATGGCGGCTTGCGGTCCGCGAAAGTCGGAATAACCAAAGACCTCGCCCAGAATGTCGAGTGGCGAAGGTTGGTGCATCAATTCAGTCAATCTAGATTCGTTCAATTGATATAAAAACAGGAGCTGCTTGCGCCCGTATTTATTGGGATAAAGGCTAATATGACAGCTAAAAACAGTGCTTTTCGGCTACTTTTGGTACCAGCCGTCGTCAAAAACCAGACCTGCCCTACATTTGCTCCCAAGGCAAACCATCAAAGCGCCAACCGGACTGCGTGGAACGCTTGAACTGCTCGTCCAGTTCCCCCTCAAAGCCATGCACCACATGCTGAACGTCTGTGAACCCCGCGTCCTCCAGCGCCTTACCCGCCGCAATTGTGCGTTGGCCAGATCGGCAAATCAGAAGCAAAGGCTGGCTTTTACCGCTCGCCTCTTGGGCAACCGTTTCAGCAAATTTTTGCGCATCCGGCTGCAAATCCGGGTAATCGTACCAAGGCACATTGACCACGCCGGGCGGACGCCCTACGTACAGCGACTCAATTTCCATACGCACATCGACAAACAGCGCGTCGGGGTGGGCTTGCAGCCAGGCTTGTGCTTCTTTGGGTTGTAAGTTTTTCATCGTGTTAGGGCTTAACCCCATATTGTCAGGGAAAGTATTGAATGAATACACATTTAACGACGACTGTTTAAAATGCCAGCATGAACCCCATCAAGTACACCCGCGGACAGGCCTTGCCAGGCATTTTAGAAAAACGTATCGCCATTCTCGACGGCGCCATGGGCACGATGATTCAGCGCTTCAAGTTGAATGAAGCGCAGTACCGCGGTGAGCGGTTTAAGGATTTCCACAAAGACATCAAAGGCAACAACGAGTTGCTCAGCCTGACGCGGCCCGATGTGATCAGCGACATTCATGAAAAGTACCTGGCCGCTGGCGCCGACATGATTGAAACCAACACCTTTGGCGCGACCACGGTGGCTCAGGCAGATTACGACATGGCCGACTTGGCCATTGAAATGAATCTGGAGTCAGCCCGTATCGCGCGGGCGGCTTGCGACAAATTTTCAACACCTGACAAACCCCGCTTTGTGGTCGGCGCGTTGGGCCCGACCCCCAAAACAGCCAGCATCAGCCCAGATGTCAACGACCCCGGCGCGCGCAACACCAGTTTTGAAGAACTGCGCAAAGCCTATTACGAGCAAACCGAAGCGCTGGTCAAAGGCGGCAGCGACGTGCTGCTGGTTGAGACGATTTTTGATACGCTGAACGCCAAAGCAGCGCTGTTTGCGATTGACGAGTACTTTGAAAATTCGGGCGAGCGCCTGCCGCTCATCATCAGCGGCACAGTGACCGACGCATCTGGCCGTATTTTGAGCGGCCAAACCGTGACTGCCTTTTGGCACAGCATCCGCCACGCCCAGCCCTTGGCTGTAGGCTTGAACTGCGCATTGGGCGCCACGCTGATGCGCCCCTACATCCAGGAGTTGGCACGTGTGGCGGGCGACACTTTCATCAGTTGTTACCCCAACGCTGGGCTGCCTAACCCAATGAGCGACACCGGCTTTGATGAAACGCCAGATGTCACGTCACGGCTGCTGCATGAGTTTGCGGCTGAAGGCTTGGTCAATATTGTGGGCGGCTGCTGCGGCACCACGCCGGACCATATTCAGGCGATTGCACAGGCGGTACAGCCGGTGGCTAGGCGAAATCTTAGTGCAGGATTTTTCTACAAAGAGGCTGCTTGATTTAGCGAAATTTTCAAGCAGAGGCCACAGAACCGGCTTTGCCCGGCTGTAGGCGCAGCGGCTCCCTGGGGGGGGCAGAGAGTCAAACGCAGAGAACGAACGTGGGGGCCTACGTCGGCATGAGGTGATCGATCTCCTGCTGCATGGCTTGCACCAGCTGCGTGTACATTTTGAGCTTTTCCGACGTGTCACGCAGTCGCTCGGCGATGCGCAAGGCTATTGCCGACATCAGTTTGGCGGCAGTTTGTGGGTCTTCTTTGCTCAGCTTTTCAAGTGCGGCGCGGGTCAGCACAGCGCAGCGGGAGTCGGTACTGGCGGTGCACGATGCCAACCTGGCCTGCCCATCCACCAGCCCCATCTCCCCGATCAGGCTGCCCGGGCCCAGCACTGTGACGGTCACTGGCGTACGCCGGCTGACCACAATGTTCTCAACCGTGATTTCCCCTTCAAGCAGCAGCATCATGAAGCCGGTATCGCTGTCATCACCTTCCTTGATGATGGTTGTACCCATGGGAAATTTGCGCGGCGTCATGTAACTGACGACGATAAAAGCTTCATCAGGGGTTAACTGCATCATCGCGGTGGGCGCTATGAGAAGGCTTGCAGCCAGCTCGGCGGTGCTCGAGCCTTCAATGGCGCGCATTCGATCCTTGGCGTCCAGCTTTTCTGGCGACCCAAGAGCAGTGCCTTTTTTGCCACGAAACAAATTTTCAAACATGGGGTATTCGGATTTCTATCAGGCGATGAGTTTCGTCTCTGCGATAAAATGATGGTAACCCAAGGAGCGTTGCAGCGAAACCCTTGTTTCGTGAGGCTTGGGTTGCGAATGTTGTCTGCCAACATTTTGATAACGACGCTCACCTACTTTGTTTGAGGTGAGTTACATGACAGCATTGAACACTCCCAGCGTCGCGCCGATGAAGTTGTCTGGCTTGGAGCCGGTCAACATTGGTACCGGCAATCTTTTCGTTAACATTGGCGAGCGCACCAACGTCACGGGTTCCAAAGCTTTTGCCCGCATGATTTTGAACGGTGACTTCGAAGCTGCGCTGGTGGTAGCTCGCCAGCAAGTTGAAAACGGCGCGCAGATCATTGACATCAACATGGACGAGGCCATGCTCGACAGCGAGGCAGCGATGGTGCGGTTCTTGAACCTGATCGCCAGTGAGCCCGACATTGCGCGCGTCCCCATCATGATTGACAGCTCCAAGTGGAGCGTGATCGAGGCCGGCCTGCGCTGCATACAGGGCAAGGGGATTGTCAATTCAATCTCGATGAAGGAAGGCCTTGAACCTTTTAAACACCAAGCCAAGCTACTTAAACGCTATGGTGCAGCGGCGGTGGTGATGGCGTTTGACGAAAAAGGCCAGGCCGATACCTACGAGCGCAAGGTTGAAATATGCGAACGCGCTTACCGGGTGCTGGTCGATGAGCTGGGTTTCCCGCCTGAAGACATTATTTTTGACCCGAACATCTTTGCCATTGCCACGGGCATTGAAGAACACAACAACTACGCGGTCGATTTCATCAACGCGACGCGCTGGATCAAGGAAAATTTACCCGGTGCCAAAGTATCAGGTGGCGTGAGCAACGTGAGCTTCAGCTTTCGCGGCAATGACCCGGTACGTGAGGCCATTCACACTGTATTTTTGTACCACGCCATCAAGGCAGGCATGGACATGGGCATTGTCAACGCCGGCATGATGGGCGTTTACGACGACCTTGAGCCCACACTGAAAGAGCGTGTCGAGGATGTCGTTCTAAACCGTCGCCCGGACGCGGGCGAGCGCCTGGTTGAAGTGGCAGAAACCGCCAAAAGCGGGGCCAAAGACGACAGCAAGCGCAACGAATGGCGCAACCTGGAAGTGCGGGCGCGTCTGTCGCACGCGCTGGTCCACGGCATGAACGAGTTCATCACTGAAGACACCGAAGAAGTCTGGAAACTGATTGAAGCCGATGGTGGAAGGCCGCTGCATGTGATTGAAGGCCCGCTGATGGACGGCATGAACGTGGTGGGAGATTTGTTCGGCCAAGGCAAAATGTTTTTGCCCCAGGTGGTCAAAAGCGCCCGGGTAATGAAGCAGGCGGTAGCGCATTTATTGCCCTACATTGAAGCTGAAAAGCTGCTGCTTGAGGCGGCAGGTGGCGACGTCAAAACCAAAGGCAAGATCATCATCGCCACCGTCAAAGGCGACGTGCATGACATCGGTAAAAACATCGTGACTGTGGTGCTCCAGTGCAACAACTTTGAAGTCGTCAACATGGGAGTGATGGTGCCGTGCCACGAGATTTTGGCGCGCGCCAAGGTCGAGGGGGCTGACATTGTG
This sequence comes from Burkholderiales bacterium, assembly GCA_038204335.1. GTDB lineage: Bacteria > Pseudomonadota > Gammaproteobacteria > Burkholderiales > Burkholderiaceae_C > Polaromonas. Next base: position 1,985 of record JBBRDA010000035.1, on the reverse strand, counting down.
GGCCTGAGCGGCCTGATCACGCCCAGCCTCGAAGAAATGCAGTATGTGGCCGCTGAAATGCAAAAAGACGACCACTTCCGCATCAAAAAAATCCCATTGCTGATTGGCGGCGCCACCTGCTCACGCGTGCATACGGCGGTAAAAATTGCGCCGCACTACGAAGGCCCCGTGGTGTACGTGCCCGATGCTTCACGCAGCGTGAGTGTGGCTCAGAGCCTGCTGTCCGATAACGCGACCAAATACATTGACGAGCTCAATAGTGACTATGACAAGGTGCGCGAGCAGCACGCTAACAAAAAGCAGGTACCGATGTGGACGCTGGCCAAGGCACGCGCGAACAGCACCGTGATGAACTGGGCTAGCTACACCCCACCTGTGCCAAAATTTATTGGCCGGCGCGTCTTTAAAAACTTTGACTTGAGTGAGCTGGCTAAATTCATTGACTGGGCGCCTTTCTTTCAAACTTGGGATTTGGCCGGGCCGTTCCCCGCGATTTTGAAAGACGAGGTCGTCGGCACCGAAGCCGTGCGCGTTTACGCCGACGCCAAACGCATGCTGACACGGCTGATTGAAGGCCGCTGGTTAACCGCCAGCGGTGTGATCGGCCTGTACCCTGCCAACAGCGTGGGCGATGACATCGAAATCTATACCGACGAAACACGGAGCCAGGTTGCCATGACATGGCATGGGCTGCGCCAGCAGACTGAAAAAACGGCCATCGATGGTGTGATGCGACCCAGCCGCTGCCTGGCGGACTTTGTAGCGCCAAAGATGCTTACTCCTGATTTAGTAGCTGCTCGCGCCCGTATTCATTGGCCTGAAGGCCGAAATGATACTCAAAAACAGGCCGAAACAGGTCAAATCGCCGACTACATCGGCGTTTTCGCCGTCACCGCTGGCTTGGGGGCAGAAAAGAAAGAAAAGTACTTCCAAGACGACAACGACGACTACTCGTCCATCATGCTCAAAGCCCTGGCCGACCGCCTGGCCGAAGCTTTTGCTGAATGCATGCACCAACGCGTGCGGCAGGATTTGTGGGGTTATGCTGCAGGCGAGGGGCTTGAGGTGACTGACCTGATAGGCGAGAAATACCAGGGCATTCGGCCAGCACCGGGCTACCCTGCCTGCCCCGATCACAGCGTTAAGCGCGACATGTTTGATCTGTTGGGCGCCGCCGACATCGGCATGGCACTCACCGAAAGCCTGGCCATGACGCCGGCTGCCAGCGTCAGCGGCTTCATGCTCAGCCACCCGGACAGCACTTACTTCAACGTCGGCAAAATTGGCGATGATCAGTTGCACGACCTGGCCAAGCGACGCGGTGAAAAGGCAGAAGATCTGGCGCGTCTGTTAGCACCAAATTTGTAACAGGTCCTGACGCTTCTTCATCTGCCCTTTACAAACAGATCTGGAGCTTTACCTCGGGCTGTGCACCTTTGAGAACAACAAGACGTTAAATAGATGCGACGCAAACGCGCGCATTTGTGAAAACTGAATCGTCTTTATTTGGAGGGCATCTGCCATGAACACAACCACTGACGGCTTTCAACCGGGCCAACAGCCTTCGAACAACGCCAAGCCTTTGTGGGCAGCGGTCGGCATACTGGGCGTCGCAGTGCTCGGCATGGGCGGCACCATGATTTACCAAGGTCGGCCATCTGCACCCCCTGCGCAATTGGTTGCAGCTGCACCTGCCGTGTTGGCCAAGCCCGCCGCAGGCGCTCCCAATGCTGCTGATGACATGGTCGAAAAGCCCACTGCCGCGCCCGCCAAGCCAGCCCCTGCGCCAGCCAAAAAAGTTGTGAAGCCGACGCCCAAGCCTACGCCTTCTCCCGCACCCAGCGTGGCTGGCAATGCGCCTGCCGCATCGCCTTACCCAGCCGCCGCACCCGTTGCCGTGGCACAAATTTGCAGCAATTGCGGATCGGTTGAATCCGTCACGCCGATTGAACGCACCACCAAAGCCGACGGCCCAGGCATAGGCG
>JBBRDA010000034.1:0-26651 GCA_038204335.1 Burkholderiales bacterium | reverse complement strand
CGAGCGCCAGCGGGTTAAAACTTGGTTAAAAAGTTGCTATTCGGTTTTTGAAAAGCTGCCGGTCTGACTTTTCAAGCCGCCCTCAGTGCGTCCTTTAACTGCTGGCCGAGTTCGGGCTTGCCCGCAAAGGGATCAGTCGGGTTGCGGGTTTGCACAATGTCTTCCAGGCGCGTTTGGACTGACTTGATGGCCTTCGGGTGACTATAGATGTAGAACTGGTTGCTCGCCACCGCATCAAACACCAGTTGCGCCACGTCAGCCGCGCTGACTTTGCCCGAACTCACCGCCTTTTCGCTCATAGCCTGGCCGATGAGCTGGCTTTGGGTGGGCCGGCTGCCGCGCAGCTCGCTAGGCCGATTTCGGTGGCTTTGGCTGATGCCTGTGGATACAAAAAACGGGCACAACACGGATGCACCAATCTGGTCGGTGACCAAAGACAAGTCTTGGTACAAGGTTTCGCTAAGTGACACCACCGCATGCTTGCTGACGTTGTAGACCCCCATGTTGGGTGCGTTGAGCAAGCCCGCCATGCTGGCCGTGTTGACGATATGGCCTTGCCAGGTGGCATCTTTTTTAGCGGCTTCCAGCATCATTGGCGTGAAGATACGAACGCCGTGAGCCACGCCCATCACGTTCACACCCAGCACCCATTCCCAGTCTTTGACCGAGTTTTCCCAGATCAGGCCGCCGGAGCCGACGCCCGCATTGTTAAAGACCAAATGCGGCGCACCAAAGCGTGCCAGCACTGCGGCACCCATGGCCTCCATCTGACTGGCGCTGGAAACGTCGAGTTTGAACGACAGCACCTGCGCACCCTGAGCCTGCAGCTCATGCGTGGCAGCGTCCAGTGCATCTTGCTGCACATCAACCAACACTAAATTCATACCGAGCCGGGCGCCAATGCGGGCGCACTCAAGTCCGAAACCAGAGCCTGCGCCGGTCAGTACGGCAGTTTTGCCTTTGAAATCAGAGATCATGTTTCAGCTTTCTTCAAGATATAACCAATACGAGGGAAATGCACATGCACTGTGCCAGCGCGTTCGTCGGTGCGGCGCAGGGTGTAGTGCATTCGGGTGGCGGCAAGCAGTTCGCCTTGCGTAGGTTCCAACCCAAAGTTTTCGCTCTTGATGACGACCTGGCTGCCCAGCGCAATGCCGTGTTCGTCCTGAAAAACGTCATCATTCAACGGCGCTGGCGTCGCGCCAGCGGCTACTGCAATAGCTTGTGCTGAGCTAAATTTCTCAACAGACGAATGCCCCATGGCAGCCATGCGGTCCATCCAGCCCAGAACAGCTGGGGTGGCATTCAACACACCAGCCATGGCGGGCGTGCGGGTACGGGTGAACCACAGCGGGTGGTAGGCCGCAAAGTCTGCGATGCTGGGCAACGCGCCTAGCAAAAACGGCGAGTTGTCCAGCATGTCAGACATGCGGCGCAAATATGACTTGTAGGCTGCCGTTGCATCAGCAGCGGGCATGCGCGGCATGCCGCTGCGCATAGCCTGACGGTCCTCTGCGAATGCCTTGGCCGCTTCTGGCGGCGTATTGGCAAACACTTGGGCCAAGCCCGGCGGCTGAAAGTTGTAGGCCATGGCCGTCCAGAACAACGTGGTGTCTGCCCACTGCGCCAGCGTGCGACCCATGCCCTTGCTGGGCTGTGGGTATAGGCTGGGCTCGGGTTTCAGATGCTCCAGCACATCACAGATCAAGGCGGTATCACAGTAAATATCAGCGCCTATTTGCAACACCGGCGTTTTACGGTAGCCGCCCGTTAGCGCCACCACGTCCGGCTTAGGCATGACCATAGGGATCATGACCGACTTCCAGACCAGCTTTTTAAAGCCCAGAACCAACCGGACTTTTTCGGCAAAAGGTGACGACGGGTAGTGGTGAAGAATCAAATCAGCCATGAGAAAACTCCTTGAAGATTCCCTAAACCAGCTTGACAACCTGCTTGCCAAAGTTTTTGCCTTTGAGCAGGCCCAAAAACGCCTCAGGTGCAGCTTGAAGTCCCTGTGCGACTGATTCACGCGGTTTGAGTTTGCCAGTGGCCACGAGTGTGCCCAACTCCTTGAGTGCTTCAGGCCAGACTTCCATATGCTCGCTAACGATGAAGCCCTGGATCCGCAAACGGCTCATCAGGATCAACGCCGGGTAGCTCATTGGCATCGGCTTGCCATCGTAGCCAGCGATCATGCCGCACAGCGCTATGCGTCCAAAAGCGTTCATCAAGGGCAGCACGGCATCGAGCACCATGCCGCCGACATTCTCAAAATAACCGTCAATGCCGCTCAAACAATGAGCCTTGATGGCTTTTGCCAAAGAGCCCGCGTTGTCGTGCAGTTTGTAGTCAATGCAGGCGTTAAAGCCCAACTCGTCTACTGCGTATTTGCATTTGTCCGGCCCGCCCGCAATGCCGACCACATGGCAACCACGGGCCTTGGCCAGCGCTGCAAAGGCGCTGCCAACAGCACCCGTCGCCGCGCTAACGACCACGGTTTGACCCGCTTTGGCCTCAATGATCTTGACGAGCCCGTAATAGGCGGTAACGCCCGGCATACCCACCGCACCCAAATAATGTGACAGCGGCACGTGGGTGGTGTCGACCTTGCGCAAGGCTCCGATCTGGTTGCCGTCGACGACGCTGTACTGCTGCCAACCGCCCATCCCCACGACGGTGTCGCCCACCGCGAACTTGGGCGACTGGCTTTCCACCACCTCGCCCACCGTGCCGCCAATCATCACCTCGCCCAGCGCCTGCGGAGCGGTATAGCCTTTGCTGTCGTTCATGCGGCCGCGCATGTAGGGGTCTAGGCTTAAAAAGTGATGCTTGACCAAGACCTGGCCCTCTGCGAGCACAGGGGTGTTTGCTGTCACCAACTTGAAGTTGCTGGCAACGGCTTCACCGGTGGGGCGGTTGTCGAGAAGAATTTGCTGGTTACTTGGCATGAGGGGTTCCATTCATTAGGGTTAGATTTACTATTAATTTAGTAGCTGTTTACGCCCGGATTTATTGGGCTTTAGCTCGATTTGATAGTCAAAAACAGCTAAAGACTGCGGGAAACGACCGTTAATCGGTCGAAATGCCACTCTGAGGCGTTTGGCTCGCATCAGGTGTCAGTGAGTTGCTCGATCTGGGACCAGTGACCAGGCGCTTGACATATTTGAAAGTCCCGGTCGCATGAGCGCAGGCCTTGCCCTGAGCGTCGAACAGTGTGGCTTCGGTAAATGCCAGTGTGACCGTACGATGCATCAATCGGCCTTTGCCCGTCAGGCGGCTGCCGTCGCCTGGCGCAGGCTGCATGAAACTTGTTTTCATCTCTATCGTTACCACGCCCATGTCTTTTTGTACACTGCGCGCCGCGACGGCCATGGTGACGTCCATCAGCGTCATGATGGCGCCACCGTGGGTGACTGCAAAAGAATTGTGGTGCTCGGGTTTGGGGGTGTAACCAATGGCGGATTCACCATTTTCAAACTTTTCGAGCTCAAATCCGAGGTGCGTGACAAACGGAATTTCAACCCCGAAATTCATACTGGGGGCAGACATGCGTTGGTACAAAAATACCTTTTCAAGCAGGGGCCGCGGATCTGGCTTTGCCAGTCCGCAGGCGCAGCGGCCCCCTCGGGGCTGGAGCCTGCGGCTCCAAATCTGCTTGAGCAGATTTGGACAGGCGACAGTAGCGACGCCGCTGGCGAACGGCGGCCAGCAAGGTGCAGGAAGCTACACGCAGTGAGCGACCGTGGGGGCCACATTTTTAGCCGCCGGTGACGATGCTTACGCCACCATCTACAGCCAAGTACTGCCCGGTGATGTGCTTGCCCGCATCAGACGCGTACAGCACACACAAGCCTTTCAAGTCTTCGTCGTCGCCCAAGCGCTTCAGCGGTGCATGTGCCGCCAGCTTTTCTTCGCCCATGGCTTTGAGTGTTCCCATCGTCATTTTGCTGGGGAAAAAGCCTGGGCAAATGGCGTTAACGGTGATGCCGTAAACACCCCACTCGCCGGCCAACGCACGCGTAAAGTTGATCGCCGCACCTTTCGACGTGTTGTAGGCAATGGTTTGCATGCCGCTAGGGTTACCGCCCAGCCCGGCAATCGACGCGATATTGATGATTCGCCCATGCTTGCGCGCAATCATCGAATGCTTGGCAATGTGCTGCGACAAAATAAAGTAGCCGCGAATGTTCAGGTTCATCACCTTGTCCCAGGCTTCAACCGGGTAATCTTCAGCCGGTGCGCCCCACGCTGCGCCTGCGTTGTTGACCAGAATATCGACGTGCCCCATGCGTTTGATGGTCTCATCAGCCAGCATGCGAATCTCAGCCTCTTTGGCGCAGTCAGCAGCTATCCAGTCAGCATCAATCCCTGCAGCCTTCAATTCCGCGGCGGCCACTGTCAGGTCTTCAGCCTTGCGTGAACTCAGCATGATTTTGGCACCGGCTTCTCCGAGCGCATGGGCCATTTGCAACCCCAGGCCCCGGGAGCCACCTGTGACGAGTGCCGTTTTACCGCTGAGGTCGAAAAGTTTCTGGATGCTTCTGGGGGTCATTTTGTCTCCGTTTTAATCATGTTTAGCGGGTGTGGTGGGGTGGTGTTAGGTATCAGTGGTCATGGTGGAGCGTACATAAATCAAAACTGCACCCGTTACCGTCATCACCCCACCCGCGGCGATCATCAGCCAGCCAATCGCATCGTCTGTTTTCCCGACAAAAACGCCGAGGATGAGGGTCAACAAGCCGCCAAATATCAGCGACCAGATGATCTTGTGGAGTCGCGCCGTCCGCGGGTCGGTGGGGTGGTTGGCGCCAGGTTTGTAAAAGCCCATTAAAAAGCCTCCTCAGGCAGGTTGGCACACAGCAGGTTGCGAGTTTCAACCACCGCCAGCCAAGCAGTGATTTTAGGCAATTCGTAAGAGTAAAAATAGGCTGTAGAGCCCTGAATACCGGCGCAAGCAGCTATTGAATGCGTAGCGTTTGGATCAAGCGATACACAGGCTACATCCAGCCAGATCCAGGCCAGAACGGTATGGCCGAATGCCTGCATGTAAGGCACGGCATTGGCCAGCGCATCTTGCGGTTGACCCGTAGCCCATGCCGCCTGCGTGGCTGCGTGGACCTGTTGCAAGGCTTTGCCAAGCGCCTCGGCGTGGCCCTTGAGGTCTGGCTTTTGTATCGCTTTTTCAATCGTGGTTTGCATACGCGCCGCCAGCAAGGCCAGTCCCCTGCCCCCCTCCATCAGCACCTTGCGTCCGAGCAAGTCCATGGCCTGAATGCCGTGCGTACCCTCATGGATCATGTTCAGGCGGTTGTCGCGCCAATACTGTTCGACCGGAAAGTCGCGGGTGTAACCATAGCCACCAAGCACCTGAATCGCCAGAGAATTGGCCTCCAGACACCATTCGCTCGGCCAGCTTTTGGCAATCGGCGTCAGCACTTCCAGCAGCATGCGGGCATCGTCGGCCGCTTGTGGCTCGGCGGTGTGTTGCTCGTCGACCAGCCGGGCGCAGTAAAGCTCCAACGCTAACGCGCCTTCACAGTACGACTTTTGCGCCAGCAACATGCGGCGCACATCGGCATGTTCAATGATGCGGATTTGCGGAGCGCTGGCATCTTTGCCGGCCACCCCCATGGGTCTGCCCTGCGGGCGATTTTTAGCGTAATCCAAGCTAGCGTGATAACCCGCCATGCCCAACATCGTGGCCGCCAAACCAACGCCAATGCGCGCTTCATTCATCATGTGGAACATGCAGCGCAAGCCCTCATGCGGCTTACCGACCAGATAGCCAACTGCGCCGGATTCGCCGTTAACGGGGAATTTACCCTCGCCAAAGTTAAGCAAGGTATTGGTTGTGCCGCGCCAACCTAGCTTGTGGTTCAAACCGGCCAAGGCGACATCATTGCGAACGCCAGTGAGTTCACCTTTTTGGTTAACCAGTTTTTTAGGTACGATGAACAGCGAAATGCCGCGCGTGCCGGCAATCAGTTTGCCGTCAGGCCCAGGAATCTTCGCGAGCACTAGGTGGACGATGTTCTCGGTCAGCTCATGTTCGCCAGACGAAATCCACATCTTGTTGCCTTTGAGGCGGTAACGCGCGCCCAGCGGCTCAGCTTCAAAATCATCACCATCGGGTACAGCACGTGTCGTCACATCGCTCAATGACGAGCCTGCCTGCGGCTCGCTCAAACACATCGTGCCCGAGAAGCGGCCCGAAAATTCATTTTTGGCAAACACCTCCTTTTGCAGCGCAGTACCATGCACCATCAGCAAATTGGCGTTACCCGTCGTTAACATGCCCGAGCCAATGCTGACTGAGGCCATCGCAAAAAACGCATTGGCAGCCGCTTCCACCGTATACGGCAGCTGCATACCGCCCATGTCGTAGTCTTGCGCAGCGCTCAACATGCCAGATTCTGCATAGGCCTTTTGTGCGTCATGCGTGGCTTGCGGCAAGATGACTTTTTCACCATCAAAATGCGGCTCTTGCGTGTCTACCAGGCGGTTGAACGGCGCATACTTTTCACGCGCGATACGCTCACAGGTGTCAAACACTGCATCGAATGTTTCACGGGAATGGTCGGCGAAGCGTGGTCGCTGGTTCAGCGACTCGGCCTGCAGCCAGTCAAAAAGCAGAAAGTCAATCGTGGCACGCAAGCTCATGGTCAATACCCATCAAACGGCGACTACAACACCTCAAAAATACCAGCTGCTCCCATGCCGCCGCCAATGCACATAGTCACGCAAACCCGCTTGGCACCACGGCGCTTGCCTTCAATCAGGGCGTGGCCTGTCAGTCGCTGGCCAGTGACGCCGTAAGGGTGGCCGACGGCAATCGCACCGCCGTTGACATTGAGTTTGTCCATCGGAATACCCAGTTTGTCGGCACAGTACAGCACCTGCACTGCGAAGGCTTCGTTGAGTTCCCACAGGTCGATGTCGTTGACTTTTAAGCCTAGCTTAGCCAGCACTTTGGGGATCGCGAATACCGGGCCAATGCCCATTTCGTCGGGCTCGCAGCCCGCGACCGCAAAGCCCAAGAAACGGCCCAGCGGCTTCAAGCCTTTGCGCTCAGCTACCAGCTCGTTCATGATGACCACTGCCCCACCGCCGTCTGAAAACTGGCTGGCGTTGCCTGCCGCAATCACACCACCTGGAATGGCGGGTTTGATGCCGCTGATGCCTTCTTTGGTGGTACCTGCGCGGATACCTTCGTCATTGCTCACGGTGACTTGTTTGGTCGTCAAACCCATCACCGGGTCAGCGACGCCCATAGTGACTGTGATCGGTGCGATTTCATCGACGTACAAACCGGCGGCCAAAGCGGCGGTGGCTTTTTGCTGGCTCATCGCGCCGTATTCGTCCATGCGGTCACGGGCAATGTTGTAGCGCTTAGCGACTTGCTCAGCCGTTTGCAGCATGTTCCAGTAAATTTCGGGTTTGTTTTTGGCCAGCCAGGAATCGGCCAGCATGTGGGTGTTCATTTCTTGCTGAACGCAGGAAATGCTTTCAACACCGCCCGCCACGTAAATGTCGGCCTCACCGGCAATCACGCGCTGGGCAGCCAGCGCAATGGTTTGCAAACCCGATGAGCAAAAGCGGTTCACAGTCATACCCGACACGGTGATGGGACAGCCAGCTCGCAGGGCTACCTGGCGCGCGATGTTGGCACCGGTTGCCCCCTCGGGGTTGGCGCAGCCCATGATGACGTCGTCTACTTCTGCAGCATCAATACCAGCGCGCTTGATGGCGTGCTCGACGGCGTGGCCACCCAGTGTGGCGCCATGCGTCATGTTGAAAGAGCCCTTCCAGCTTTTGGCCAAAGGGGTACGAGCGGTGGAAACGATTACGGCTGAAGTCATGGTCTGATCCTGATTAGTTAAAGGTTTTGCCTTCGGCGACAAGGCGAGCCAGCAGCGGCGCAGGCTGCCAGAACTTGGCATCGTCCAGTGGGTTCTGCGCGAAGCGGTTCATGGCTTGCACCACATTGAACAAACCGACTTCGTTGGCATAGTTCATCGGGCCGCCTCGGTAAATCGGGAAGCCATAGCCCATCAGGTAAACCATGTCGATGTCGCTGGCTTTGGACGCAATGCCTTCTTCCAAAATATGCGCCGCTTCATTGACAAGTGAATACACCAGCCGCTGCACAATTTCTTCGTCAGAGATTTTGCGCGGCGTGATGCCGAGTGATTTGCGGTGCTCTTCGATCATGCTGACAACTTCAGCATTGGGAATCGCGTCGCGTTTGCCAGGAATGTAGTCGTACCAGCCAGCACCTGTTTTTTGACCAAAGCGGCCTTTTTCGCACAGCAGATCAGCGGTCTTGCTGTACTTCATGTCAGGCTTTTCTAGGTAGCGGCGTTTGCGAATGGCAAAGCCGATGTCGTTGCCCGCCAGGTCGCCCATGCGGAACGGGCCCATGGCAAAACCGAACTTTTCAATGGCTTTGTCTACCTGCGCTGGCGTGCAGCCCTCGTCCAACAAAAATCCGCCTTGACGGCCATATTGCTCAATCATGCGGTTACCGATAAAACCGTCACACACGCCCGACACCACCGATGTTTTGCGGATTTTCTTGCCAAGCGCCATCACGGTGGCCAGCACATCTTTGCCCGTTTTTTCACCGCGCACCACTTCAAGCAGCTTCATGATGTTGGCAGGGCTGAAAAAGTGCGTGCCGATCACGTCTTGAGGGCGCATGGTAAAGGCGGCGATCTGGTTCATATCCAGCGTCGAGGTGTTGGACGCCAGAATCGCGCCCGGCTTCATCACACGGTCTAGTTCTTTGAATACTTTTTCTTTAACGCCCATTTCTTCAAACACCGCCTCGATCACCATGTCCGCATCGCTGAGGTCGTCATAGCTCAAGGTAGTGGTCAGCATGGCCATGCGCTGCTCATATTTGTCTTGTTTGAGCTTGCCTTTTTTAACTTGCGCTTCGTAGTTTTTACGAATTGTGGCGATGCCGCGGTCCAGCGCTTCTTGCTTCATCTCTAACATTTTGACCGGGATACCCGCGTTCAAAAAGTTCATCGAAATACCTCCGCCCATGGTGCCGGCACCAATCACCGCGATCGATTTGATATCGCGCTTGGGCGTGTCTGCAGGCACGTCAGGAATCTTGGATGCCGCCCGCTCAGCCAAGAAGATATGCCGCAAAGCCCGCCCCTCAGGGCTCCACATCAAATTGATGAAGATCTCGCGCTCCAGCGCCATGCCGTCGTCAAACTTGCGCTTGGTCGCGGCTTCTACGGCCTCTACGCATTTGAGTGGCGCCGGGTAGCCTTTGGACATGCCGCCCACCATGTTGCGGGCAAACTGAAAATAGGCATCACCGTTTCTGTGTTTACAAGGTAGATTGCGTACCAGCGGCAGTGGGCGCGTATCGGCGATCGACTGGGCGAATGCCATCGCCTCGGCGGGCAACGACTCGGCGGATGCCGACATCTTGTTGAACAGGGTCTGGCCAGGAATTTGCGCCAGCAACTCGCTCTTGACAGGCTCGCCACTGACAATCATGTTCAAAGCAGGCTCAACGCCCAAGGCGCGCGGCAGGCGTTGTGTGCCACCAGCACCGGGGATCAACCCCAGTTTGACTTCAGGCAACGCCACCAAGCAGCCTGGCGCAGCAATGCGGTAGTGACAACCCAAAGCCAGTTCAAGCCCCCCGCCCATGCACACAGAATGAACTGCAGCGACGACCGGTTTGGCTGAGTTTTCAATGGCCAAAATCACGCTGAGTAAATTAGGTTCAGCCAACGCTTTGGGGCTGCCAAATTCCTTGATGTCTGCACCGCCTGAAAAGGCTGTGCCTGCGCCTGTGATGACAATCGATTTGATCGAGGTATCAGCGTTGGCTTTTTGAAGATTGTCTGCGATGGATGCACGCGTGGCGTGACCCAAGCCATTGACCGGTGGGTTGTTCAGCGTGATGACGGCGACCGAGCCGTGAACTTCGTAGAGGGTTGTCATGTGGATTTTTCTTTCCTTAAAGGAAGCTGCAATTAAAAGGAAGGACGCTGAAAAAGCTCAGCGACCAACAAAATAGTACGACCGTTCTTTTTGTATTGTAGAGGCGCATCAAGACGCCGCAAGCTAAGCTTGACCCTAGATTGTCCCAATCGGGACAATCGACAGGGGTCAGGAATTTCTAGACTTCAAGCCACTCTTTGCGAGTGTAGGCATCCGCACGCAAGCTGTCAGGCGTTCCTTGAAAAACAATGCTGCCGTGACCCATGACCAAAGCGCGGTCTGAAATCGCCATGGCAATCGTCAGCTTTTGCTCAATGAGCAGAACAGATATGCCTTTGGCTTTGAGCGTCTGGAGGTACTGGCCAACCAGCTCAACAATCTTGGGAGCCAGGCCCTCAGTGGGCTCATCGATGATGATCAGATCCGGGTCGCCCATCAATGTGCGGCACAGCGTCAACATTTGCTGTTCACCGCCCGACAGAACACCTGCTTCTGTGTGCTGACGCTCCAGCAGCCTGGGAAACATTCCGTACATATCGTCAAACGACCATCGTGATCCCTTACCCGTGCCCTTTTGCCCCAGCAAAAGGTTTTGATGCACGGTAAGTTTGGGGAAAATATCGCGGTTTTCAGGGACGTAACCAATACCGAGATGGGCAATCTTGTAGGCCTCTTTGCCCACAATTTCAGTATTCTTCCAGCTGATCGAGCCTTGGCAATCAACCAGTCCCATGATGGCCTTGGCTGTTGTGGATCGCCCGGAGCCATTGCGCCCGAGCAGCGCAACAATTTCACCCGGTTGCACGTCAAACGACACGCCATGCAACACGTGGCTTTTGCCGTAAAAAGCATGAAGGTTGTTGATGGTTAACAAGATCAGTGCCCTCCCGTTTGCTGGTCGGCGACCGATGAGCCTAGATAAGCCTCTTGAACACGCTGGTCAGCGCGGACTGCCTCAGGCACGTCAAAAGCGATGACCTCGCCATAGACCACCACGGCAATTTTGTCAGCCAGACCAAAAACCACGCCCATATCGTGCTCCACCGTGAGAAGAGTCTTGCCAACCGTAACGTCCTTGATCAACTTGATGAAGCGCGTAGTTTCCGACCGACTCATACCAGCGGTCGGTTCGTCCAGCAGAATCACGCCAGCGCCACCCGCAATAGTTATGCCAATTTCAAGCGCGCGTTGCTCAGCATAGGTCAGGTTCATGCCCAGCACGTCGCGCTTCTTGTCGAGCTTGATCATCTCCATCAATTCCTCCGCTCGTTCATTGGCATCGTCAAGGTTGGCAAGAAATTTAAAAAAAGTGTACTTGTAACCAAGGCTCCAGAGCACGCTGCAGCGGAGGTTTTCAAACACACTGAGCTTCGGGAAGATATTGGTGATCTGAAAGCTGCGCGATAAACCCAAACGGTTAATCTCATAAGGCTTTTTTCCATTGATGCTTTGGCCATTGAGCAGCACGTCTCCGCTGGTGGGCTCAAAGCGCCCACTGATCAGATTGAAAAGTGTCGACTTGCCCGCACCGTTTGGCCCGATGATGGCAACCCGCTCGCCAGAGGTGACCGCCAGATTAATCCCACGAATAATTTCGGTCTTGCCGAAACTTTTACGCAGATCTTTCAGCTCAAGTGCAATGGCAGGGGTGGCCCCGGAAGAATGGCTGGCGTTCATAGCGCGTCCCTCCGCTTGGTTTCCTTCTCGATATATTCTTGGATCTCGCTCCATTCACGCAAAAACTGCCGCCTGACAACTTCGAACAGGCCAAGTCCAGTGAGAAATACGAACGCCGAACCAAACCAGCTGTTCAGGCCCGCTGGGTTTAACGAGATTCCTAAAAACTTAAGCTCCGACCCGAGGGTGGCATTGAGCTGCAGGTGGTAAACCATTTCAATCATCGCAGCCGCTCCGAGCAATCCGACCAGCCCGGTAATTGCAAGCCCTAGGTAACTCACCCACAGCTCACGCAAGCGGCCGAATGCTGCAACCCGCAGATTCATCATGATCAAACTGGCGACACCGCCTGGCGCATACATCACCGTAAAAAGGAATATCAAGCCGAGGTACAGCAACCAGGCGCGGGTGAATTCACTGAACAGTACGAAGGCCAGAACCATCATGACGGCACCAATGATGGGGCCAAAAAAGAAGGTGGCACCGCCTAGGAAAGTAAACAACAGATAGGCGCCAGACCTTGCAGCACCTACGACCTCGAAGTTCACAATTTCAAAGTTCAGCGCACCCAGTCCCCCAGAAATACCGGCAAAAAACCCGGCGATGATGAAAGCCAGGTAGCGGACGCGCTGCGTGTTGTAACCGACGAACTCAACACGTTCAGGATTGTCACGAACCGCGTTGAGCATGCGCCCAAGCGGTGTTCGTGTGAAAGCGAACATGGCGGCTACTGCAACAAAAGTGTAGATAGCGATCAAGTAATAAACCTGGATAGGTGGCCCAAAGGTGATACCCAAGAAGCCATTTTTGACCATGCGGTTGCCCGACACGCCGCCTTCGCCACCAAAAAACTCGGGGATCATCAAGGCCATGGCAAAAACCAGTTCGCCCAAGCCCAAGGTGATCATGGCAAAAGTAGTGCCAGACTTGCGCGTTGTGACGTAGCCGAACAAGACCGCAAACCCCATACCAGCGAGGCCGCCAATCAATGGCACTGCAGCCATCGGAATGGGAAGCGAGCCGCCCGACACACTGTTTAAGGCATGAATGGCTACAAAAGAACCAAGCCCCGTATACACCGCATGACCAAAGCTCAACATGCCGCCCTGCCCGAGCAGCATGTTGTAAGACAGGCACGCGATGATGGCGATGCCCATTTGCGACAACACAGTGATCGACAGTCCGCTCTTAAATACCAGAGGCACCAGCGCCAACACCAGCGCAAACAAACTCCAGACCAGCCAGCGCCCGACGTTGATCGGCGCAAATTCGTAATGATTTTTACGCATGCTTTAGTCCTCCCGCTTGCCAAGCAAGCCTTTAGGACGAAATATCAAAATAAGTACCAGGAACAGGTAAGGAAGAATCGGCGCAACTTGCGCCAGCGTCAGTTTGATCAGGGTATTGTTTCGTACTGCATCTCCTAACTGCAGACCCATTTGCTGGGCAAGCGTAGCAAGAGAATAATCAAACGCAACAGCGAAGGTTTGAATAGTGCCAATCAAGATGGAGGCAACAAAAGCGCCTGACAAAGAACCCATACCGCCCACCACGACGACCACAAAGATGACGGAACCAACAGTCGCTGCCATCGCCGGCTCGGTTAAGAACGTGCTGCCACCAATAACCCCGGCAAGGCCCGCAAGCGCTGATCCAGCACCGAACACCAGCATGAAAACTCGAGGGACGTTGTGACCCAAGGCTTCGACTGTGGATGGGTGCGTTAAAGCTGCCTGAATCACCAGCCCAACTCTGGTCCGCGTTAGCAATACCCACACAGCGCCCAGCATCACCAGCGCCACCAACATCATGAAACCGCGAGTCGCGGGGAACGGTGAGCACACCACACGAACCGCTGTATCGGCTGCACTGCACATGGCCGCAGGCACGGACCCAAAGTGAAGGCTGAGACCTTCGAGCGAATGATTGATCAAGGTGAAAGCAGGCCCTCTTAATAGTTCAGGCGGCTTGAAGTCCAGCGCCGTGCGGCCCCAAATCAGTTGCACCAATTCGACGATGACGTAAGACAAACCAAACGTGATCAGTAGTTCCGGGACATGTCCAAACTTATGCACTTTGCGCAGACACAGGCGCTCAAACAAGGCTCCAAGTCCACCTACAACGATGGGGGCCAAGACAAGCGCAGGCCAGAAACCAGTAAAACGCGCAATTGTGTAGCCCACATAAGCGCCCAGCATGTAAAAAGAAGCATGCGCAAAGTTAAGCACACCCATCATGCTGAAAATCAGGGTCAACCCCGAGCTCAGCATGAACAGGAGCAACCCATAACTCAAACCATTGAGCATGGAAATGATGAAAAACTCCATCGCGGTTAACCTTCTCTATCTGTGCGGATGTGGTCAATAAAAAAGCCCGGCGCGGCAAACCGGCTCGGGCTCTTGAGTGGCGTCGTTAATTACGGGCGCTTCATTTGGCAGCTGGTTGGCGTGCTGGACACATAGTTCGGATACTCTTTTTGCGGTGCCAGCGTCATGCCTGTTTTTTCAGGGCTGTACGGGAACTTGGCGTCGGCTTTCTGCCAAACCGACATATATAGGGGTTGCTGCAACTGGTGGTCAGCTTTACGCATTTCAACTTCCCCGTTAAAGCTTTTGACCTTGATACCTTCCATCGCAGCAGCCACCTTGACCGGATCGGTCGACTTGGCTTTGGCCATGGCAGCACCGAGCACTTCAAAAATACGAATGGTCGAGCCGGTGTAGAAGTCGTCGTTGTATTTGGTGTTGAACTCTTTCATCCACTTGTCCATTTGGCCACCCATGTTGTAGTGGTTGTAGGCAATCTGGTAAACCTTGCCAGCACCGTTGGTGCCCAAAGCCGACGGTGTACCCGTGACACCCGCGTAGTAGGTAAAGAACTTACCGGTGTAACCGTTCTCGTTGGCAGCCTTGATCAACAAGGACAGATCGGAACCCCAATTGCCAGTAATCACAGCGTCAGCACCTGCCGCCTTGATCTTGGCGATGTAGGGAGCAAAATCTCGCGTTTGAGCCAACGGATGCAAATCTTCGCCGACGATCTGGATATCTGGCCGCTTGCGAGCCAGCGTTTCCTTGGCGAACTTGGCAACCTGCACGCCGTGCGAATAGTTCTGACCCAAGATGTAGATCTTCTTGACGTCTTTTTGATCCACCATAAAGCTGGACATGGCTTCCATCTTCATGGAGGTGTCAGCATCAAACCGGAAATGCCAATAACTGCACTTGCTGTTGGTCAAATCAGGGTCCACAGCCGAGTCATTCAGAAAAATAACTTCTTTGCCTGGATTGCGTTCGTTGTGCTTGGAAACAGCATCGGACAAAGCCAACGCCACCGAAGACCCATTACCTTGAATGATGTACCTGACGCCCTGATCAATCGCCGCCTTCAATGCGGTCAGACTTTCAGTCGGGCTCAATTTATTGTCGATACCTGTGACTTCAAACTTCACGCCAGCAGGGTTGCCAGCTCCGCTGAATTTCTCGGCAAAGAACTGGTAGCCTTTCAACTGACTCACGCCAACGGGGCCGAGCAAGCCGGTCAGAGGGTCAATCCTGACCATTTTGACTGTTTCGCCTTTTTGCGCGAACACAGCACCAGAACAAAGAATCGCCACAGAGGCAACAACAACTTTCAAGGAATATTTCATGGTTTAGTCTCCGTTAATTAAAAAAACGCACACAGCGCAGAGCGTACAAGTATTTCCAGCGTTCGCGGCTAGGGAATGCCCTCAGGAAAGCCGCAGAATGCGCACCGCTATCGCAGACGCGACACCTTCAAAAATCAACCCGGCAGTTTGTAATCCTTCAAAGTTTCACGCAGCCTTGTTTTCAGCATCTTGCCTGTAGCGCCTAACGGAATGGCATCGACAAAAACGACGTCATCAGGTATTTGCCATTTGGCTGTCTTGCCTTCATAAAACTTGATGAGTTCCGCTGCCGTGACTTCCATGCCCGGCTTTTTAACCACCGCAACAATTGGCCGCTCGTCCCACTTGGGGTGCGCCACGCCAATACAGGCCGCCATCGCCACAGCCGGGTGCGCTACGGCAATGTTTTCGATGTCAATCGAGCTGATCCATTCACCACCAGACTTGATGACATCCTTGCTGCGGTCGGTAATTTGCAGATAGCCGTCGGCATCAATGGTGCCGACATCGCCGGTGGGAAACCAGCCATCGATCAGCGGGTCACCGCCCTCGCCTTTGTAATACTCACGCACCACCCACGGGCCTTTGACCAGCAAATCGCCGTAGGTTTTGCCGTCCCACGGAAGTTCTTTGCCAGCATCGTCAACGATCTTCATGTCAACGCCATAAATTGCCCGCCCCTGCTTCAAGCGGATTTTCATTTTTTCGTCTGTACTCAGTGCGTCGTGCTTGTTTTTAAGCGTACACAGGGTGCCCAGAGGGCTCATTTCAGTCATGCCCCAGGCGTGAAGCACCTCTACGCCGTAGTCGTCGTTGAAGGCTTTGATCATCGCTGGCGGGCAGGCTGAACCACCAATCACGGTGCGTTTGAGATGTGAGAACCTCAGGCCATTGGCCCCCAAGTGCCCCAGCAACATTTGCCACACGGTCGGCACGCCAGCCGCGTAGGTGACCTTCTCAGATTCGAGCAACTCATAAATAGACTTGCCATCCATCGCCGGCCCCGGGAATACCAGCTTGGCCCCAGTTAGCGCGGCTGAATACGGAATGCCCCAGGCGTTGACGTGAAACATCGGCACCACGGGCAGTACGGCATCGCGGGCCGACAACCCCATCACGTCTGGCAGCGCAGCTGCATAGGCATGCAGCGTGCTGGAGCGGTGGCTGTAAAGTGCAGCCTTCGGATTACCTGTCGTGCCGCTCGTGTAGCACATGCTGGATGCCGTGTTTTCGTCAAAACTGGGCCATGCGTAGGCACCCGATTGCGCACCGATCCAGCTTTCATAGCTGATGAGATTCGGCACGCCAGAATCTTTTGGCAACTTGTCTTCGTCGCACATGGCGATGTAGTGCTTGATGGTGCTGCATCTGGCGTGTACAGCTTGCACCAAAGGCAGAAACGACAGATCAAAACACAGCACCTGGTCTTCGGCATGGTTGGCGATCCAAGCAATTTGGTCAGGGTGCAGGCGCGGGTTGATGGTGTGCAGGACCCGGCCAGAGCCGCTCACGCCGTAATACAGTTCAAAGTGGCGGTAACCGTTCCAAGCCAGTGTGGCGACACGGTCACCAAACGCTAAATTCATGCTGTCCAGAGCGCCAGCCACTTGGCGCGCACGCTGGGCAGAGTCTTTGTAGGTGTAGCGATGGATATCACCCTCAACCCGACGCGACACAATTTCTGCGTCGCCGTGATGGCGCTCGGCAAATTCAATCAAACCTGAAATCAGCAAGGGCTGACTTTGCATTAAACCTAGCATTTCAAAATCTCCTGTGGATGGCCATGTTGACCGATATCATGCCGCAATCAAAATAGACTCACCTACGGGATTCCCCCTGAATCCACCGGCGCATGGCGCTTAGGGGACAATTTACGCATGACGAATGAATTGATTTGGAATAACCGGTTTGCCAAACTCGGCGAAAAGTTTTACACCCGCTTGCAACCCCAAGCTCTGCCGGAGCCCTACTGGATCAGTCGAAACCAGGCGGTTTCACGTGAGCTGGGCATTGAACAAAGCTGGTTTGAATCGCAAGAGGTCTTGAACGGGCTCTCAGGCAGCGGCGTTTTACCCGGCAGCGAGCCGCTGGCCAGTGTCTACAGCGGTCACCAGTTTGGTCAGTGGGCGGGGCAACTGGGCGATGGCCGGGCGATTTTGCTGGGGGAACTGCAAACGCCTAACGGGGGTATGGAGATTCAACTCAAAGGCGCAGGCAAAACGCCCTACTCCCGCATGGGCGATGGCCGGGCCGTGCTGCGCTCGTCGATTCGTGAATATTTATGCTCTGAAGCCATGCACGGACTGGGCATACCGACCACTCGGGCGCTGTGTTTGACAGGCTCTGACGCCAAAGTGCTGCGCGAAGAGATAGAAACCGCCGCCGTCGTGACCCGCACCGCGCCCAGTTTTATTCGCTTTGGGCATTTTGAGCACTTCAGCTACAACGACATGCATGTCGAGCTCAAGGCCCTGGCCGACTTTGTGATCGACAGCTTTTACCCCGCTTGCAAAGACACTACAAAGTTTGGGTCCAACCCCTACGCCGCCCTGCTCGAAGCCGTGAGCGAGCGTACCGCCCACCTGATGGCGGCCTGGCAGTCTGTCGGCTTTTGCCATGGCGTGATGAACACTGACAACATG
Source organism: Burkholderiales bacterium (assembly GCA_038204335.1). Lineage (GTDB taxonomy): Bacteria > Pseudomonadota > Gammaproteobacteria > Burkholderiales > Burkholderiaceae_C > Polaromonas. The sequence continues at coordinate 8,711 of JBBRDA010000034.1, read as the reverse complement.
AGCATCTTGGGGCTAACCATTGACTACGGGCCGTTTCAGTTTCTGGATGCCTTTGACCCGACGCACATCTGCAACCACTCCGACACGCAAGGCCGTTACGCCTACAACAAGCAACCCAACATCGCCTACTGGAACTTGTTTTGCTTGGGGCAAGCCCTGCTGCCGCTGATTGGCGAGCAAGACCTGGCCTTGGCAGCGTTGGAGCCTTACAAAACCATCTTCCCCGCCGCGCTAGAAGCCAAAATGCTTGCCAAGCTGGGTTTGACGCAGTCCAGCCCAGACAGCAAAGCGCTGATAGAAAGTACCTTCAAGCTGCTGGCCGCCAACAAAGTGGACTACACCATCTTCTGGCGGCGGCTGTGCAGCTTTACACCGCAAAGTGGGCATGAACCGCTGCGCGACCTGTTTTTTGACCGCGAATCCTTCAACGCTTGGGCGCTACACTATTCGGAGCTTCTTGCGCCCGAATCTATTGACCAAAGAGCCGATTTGATGCTTAAAAACAACCCAAAATACGTGCTGCGTAACCATTTGGGCGAAGAAGCCATCCGCGCCGCGAAACTAAAAGACTTTGCGCCGCTCCATACCTTGTTAGACGTCTTGCAAGCCCCATTTGATGAGCATGAAGCGCAGGCCAGCTTGGCGGGCTTCCCGCCTGATTGGGCCAGCGGCATTGAAATCAGCTGCAGTTCTTGATCCTCAGAAAGAAACCCATGACCCCAAAAGTCCAAAAAACCGATACCGAGTGGAAAGCCCTGCTCAAAGAAAAAGGCGCAGAGTCCGTCGCCTTTGAAGTCACCCGCCATGCCGGCACCGAGCGCGCCTTTACCGGCAAATACGAAACCGTCTGGGCTGACGGCGCTTACCACTGCATGTGTTGCGGTGAAAAGCTGTTTGACTCCGTTACAAAGTTCGACGCCGGTTGCGGCTGGCCCAGCTTTTCACAGGCCACCAATGAAACGGCCATCACCGAGCATGTTGACAACAAATACGGCATGCGCCGGGTTGAAACCGTGTGTACCAACTGTGGCGCGCATTTGGGCCATGTGTTCAACGACGGTCCGTCGCCAACCGGGCTGCGCTATTGCATGAACTCCGCCTCGCTCGACTTCAAACCTAAATAAGCTGTCGCGGATAATCCCAGCATATGAAGCAACTCCTCGATTTCTTGCCCATCCTGCTGTTTTTCGGCGCGTTCAAGATGTACGACATCTACGTCGCCACCGGCGTCATCATGGCAGCCACCACCGTGCAAATGCTGATTTTGTACAAACTAGACGGCCAGCTCGCCACCATGCACAAAGTCACCTGGGCACTGGTGCTCGGTTTTGGTGCGCTGACGCTCGGGTTTCATGACGAACGTTTCGTCAAAATCAAACCGACGGTGCTTTACACCTTCACCGGGCTGGCGCTGGCGGTTGGCTTGTGGGTCATGAAAAAGAACTTTCTCAAGATGATGCTCGGCACACAGCTCAAAATGCCAGATGGCATTTGGCGCAACCTGACGGTGATTTGGGTCACTTACAGCTTTTTCATGGCGGCACTCAATGCTTATGTGGCGTTTATGTTTACCACCGAGCAGTGGGTCAACTTCAAGCTCTGGGGCTACGCCTTCCCGCTGATTTTCTTGGTTGGGCAAGGCATCTACATTGCCAAGCACTTGCAGTCTGACGAGCCGGAAGTCAGTTCATGAGCCTGAACACGTCTTTGCCTGTGCATACCGCCGCGATTGAGAAAAAGCTGATCGCTAGGCTCCGCCCAACCCACCTTGAAGTGATTGACGAAAGCGCTGATCACGCTGGCCACATGGGCGCAAATACAGAGGGGTTTGGCACACACTTTCGGGTCCGAATCGCTAGCCCAGATTTTGCGGGCAAGAGCCGCGTGGCCAAGCACAGGCTTGTGTATGATTCACTTCAAAATTTTATCGATCAAGGCCTGCATGCGCTGGCCATTGACATCATCGACTAGCTCAACGCCACCCTCCATTTTCTATCGACAGGATCATCATGAAAAAGCAACTTTTATTTGTCTCAGCCGCCGTGCTGATGGCCGTTGGTAGCCAAGGCGTACTCGCCCAAAACATCGCGATTGTCAACGGAAAGCCGGTGCCTAAATCGCGTCTGGACGCGTTGGCTCAGCAGGTTGCCAAGTCAGGGCGACCCGTCACTCCAGACGTGCAGGCTCAAATGCGTGACGCAGTGATCACACGCGAGATATTTGCTCAGGAAGCAGAAAAGCTCGGCCTGATGGGCAGCGACGACTATAAAAGCCAAATGGAAATCGCGCGGCAGACAGTTCTGATCAATGTGTTGATCGAAGACTTCAAAAAGAAAAATGCAGTCAGCGATGCGGAACTCAAGGTCGAGTACGACAAGTTTTCCGCAGCCAACGGTGGCAAAGAATACAAAGCGCGCCATATCTTGGTTGAAAAGGAAGCGGACGCCAAAGCTATCATCGCCAGCATCAAAAAAGGTGGCAAGTTTGAGGACATTGCCAAAAAGCAGTCCAAAGACCCAGGCTCAGGAGCTAACGGCGGCGATCTAGATTGGGCCAACCCCAGCAGCTACGTCGCTGAGTTCACCGAAGCCATGCTCAAGCTGAACAAAGGCCAAATGACAGACGTGCCAGTGAAAACCCAGTTCGGCTTTCACATCATCCGCGTGGACGACATCCGCACCGCACAGCTGCCATCGTTCGAAGAACTCAAACCGCAAATCGCCCAGCAACTGGACCAGCAACGTTTAGGCGCCTATCAGCAAGGCCTGCGGGACAAAGCCAAGGTTGAATAAGCTTTTGGCAGCTTGAAAGCAAAAAACGCGGCTGGTCTGCGTTTTTTGCGTTGGAGGCTCAAAAACGATGTTTTTGATGCCTTTCTACCTATCAAATTGGCCGCTAGACCAATGGATACATGCGTGACCAGCTCATAAATAAATAGCAATAAATTTACGACACTCAAGCGCTGCCAAACCATGCCAAAGCAATCGGCACCGTGCTAAACGCTCCCGACGAGTGAACAACTGCGTGATGCAGGTGCCGCACATGTGCCAACGAGACAATGGCATCAAGCAAGTCAGTCCGGCTCACTGAATAAAGTCCGAGCGGCGCAGCTTGTCAAGTTCGTCTAGCAACTGGGTATCAGTCAGGTTTGGGCTATCAACCTCAGCTATCGGCTTCGACCCAATCTGGTTAAGCCTGCTCAGAACAGGCAGGCCAGCCCGGAAGATGAGATTGCGATGGTGTTCCATGTAAGTCTCGTGTTCGGTTGTGATGCGACACAGCCGCATGGTTGGCGAAATTCCAAGTTTATGCGTGTTCTCTACAGCGAGTAGCGAAGAAATTCGTATCTTCCCGTCGGTCTCGAAAGTAATCAACCCAGCATCAAAAAGTGCGTCAAGGTGGGCTGCAAGCAGCAGACCGTTGGCTTGGTCAAGTCGCTCTCGGTTAGACGCCACTCGCCAAGGCTTGATATGGGAAGCTCGCAGGACAGCTGGCTCCGAAATTCCTGAAACAGCGCAAGAGCCCCAATACGTCAAAAGCGCAGTTCGAAACGGTCCTTGACCGATGCGTGCTTGAATTAGCGCCTTCCGTTCAGTATGAGTCGCGAAGTTCTTGTCTTTTTCAGCCAGGGCGATGTCATCGAGCAGGTTTTGTGGGGCAGCGTGAGAAGTCCAACCAAGCGCTGCCAGTGCTTGAACGAGTTCCGGATGCATTTCCCAGATCAGTTCTTTACTCTGAGTACGGTATCCGTAGCCGATGATGTTCGTCCACACTCCTTGGTCTTCAACTCCGATCGACTTAGCGATGAGGCGACCCAGCCGCCCGTACTGCGCATAGGTGACGTTTGGATGGTCATAGCCGCCAGCGGCAGCTAGTTGGCGAACAGAAAGTATGCCGTCAGGTGCTTCGGCGTGTGCCACCAACATCCGGCGGTGCAGCGGAGTGATCGCGGTTCCAAGGGCAATGATTGCTTCTTGGTACTCAATAGCTGTGTACCAACAGTCATCGCCGGGCGACTCAAAAGTATCTTCAATTTCGCTCATGATGAATTGAGGCTCTTAGTACTGAGGTTGAGCAGTAAACAAGCGAAGTTAGTCAACTTCGTATGTCTGTATTTTCAGTTTACGACTCATCTTGAGGGTCGGGGATGCCTTGACCAGCTCGCACAACGATTTCGAACATAAGCTGAGTAGCCAAAGTTGCAGGATCGTCTCCGTGGAGTGTGGCTTTCTTGGTTGCTAGGTGGTGAAACACTGAAAGTTCTCGGCCTGTTACTTCAAAATGACCTGTGTATTTAAAACCATCGTGTGAGAAGCAAACAAGATTCATATTTACTGCCAAATATAAAAGTAAAGAGGGCTAGCCACGAATCAAATCGGTCGAAAGCTCAAGCGGCTGCACAGCCAGCCGAAGCCCCATCGCCTTCAGAATTGCCGACAAGCTGCTGAGTGCCGGATTGCCCTTTGGGGAAAGCGTGCGGTAGAGCTGGGTCGGGTTTAAATGGGCTTGTTCTGCCACGGCTTGGACGCCGCCAAAGGCTTGTGCCATCTGGCGCAGCATGATCAGCAGTTCTGCTTGGTCGCCGTCTTCCAAGATGCTGTTGATCAGTTCCAGCGCAAGCGCTGGGTCGTCGCGATACAACTCGGCCATCGCGTCGTCGTTAGGTTTACTTTTCATCGTCAGTTCTCCTTTGCCAATCTTGCCAATAGGCGGCTGCCCGGCTGATGTCGGCGTCTTGCGTGCGCTTGTCGCCACCGCAAAGCAACAGCACCACACGCTGCCCCGACAAAGCGTAGTACACGCGGTAGCCAGGCCCTGTATCAACGCGCAGTTCCAACACTCCATCGCGGCAAAACTTATGGTCGCCAAAGTTGCCAAGTTCCATGCGCGCCACTCGCCTGATCACGGCCACTTTGGCTTGGCTATCGCGAAGCTTCTTTAGCCAGTCGATGTACAGGTCTTTGTGCTCCCCTGGAGTCAGGTAATGCTCAATTCGATACATCGTTATTATCGTCTATAAACGAATTTTATTCAACTTTTGAAGTGAACCGCAGTTTTCGGCACTTTTGAGCTGCTTAAGACTCGAAAAATCTCAGTTTTTACCCATCAAATCAGCCTTTATCCCAATGAATACGGGCGCAAGCAGCTCCTGAATTAGTAGCGGCAACCGCCTAGCACCCTACCCCACCCAACGCCTTGCGTTGTGCCAGAGCTGCATTCACGGGCTGTGCAAGTCTTGCGGCGTGTTGTTATTTGTACCTAAGTTACCGGCTGTTGACCATTGCGCGCAGACCGTGGATACTTTTAGCAGTGACTGCATCTTCGATGACAAACCCCCAGCGGAAATGGGCGGGCTACGCCGCGGACTCCACCGTATCATCGCTCAAGGATTTTGCCTTGCGGACTTGCCAACGACACCGCGACCCCACTCATCTTGCGAAAGTTGGTCTACACGATCTCGCTGGCTGTTGTGTTCAACATCGGTGAATTCAACTCCTGGAATTAGTAACTTTTATGGCGATTTCCTGGCAAAACCAATTGCGACTGACCAAAGAGCTGTTTGCTAAATTCTGGCCAGTGGTAATTTTCTTTGGCTACTGTGTTGGAGCTTCATACGAAGCAGGTTATCTAGGCGCATTGGGCTTTGGGGATCCATACGGGTCGAGTGTGCTTCTTACTTTACCTTTCACTTGGAGGGATTTTTTATTAAGTTCAATCCTTGGAACAGCGGCCACTGCTTTCATATTTTGGACGCTTTGTACAGTCGCCATTCCACTATTAGTTTTCTCGTTGTGCTTTACGGCGTCCTTTAGATTTTCCTCATCTCATGAGACGTTAAAAGGTTTTCTTTATCTAATACGGCAAAAGCTAATGTGCCGTTTTAGAACAAAAACTGTCGCCTCGTTAAAAAATAAGGATGCGCGTAAAGAGCATGGACAAATCCACGCCTTTGCCTGTCGTGTACTGCTGCTACTTAAGTTTATGTACGACATCTGCCTATTTCCTATGATTGTTTTTGTATCGGCGTTTTTAGCCTTTCTATTGTGCGCAGCGGTTTCCTTTGCTTTTTTCACTGAAAACGACATTAGTGTGCTGGCAAAATTTTTTTACATCACTCTCTTACTTGCCATGTGGCTTTTGAATGCTGGTGTGATTTGCCTAGTTCTAGCTCACCGTTTTGCGAAAGGTGCTCCGACCATAAATCTCGATACGTATAAGCCATATTTCGAGTCATCTCTTGCAGTGAAGCTATATCTATTTCTTGCTATTGGATTTTTTGTTATAGGAATTTGTCTCGGCGCGCAAAATATAGGCCTGCGAATCGGGCTAGAAGCTATCAGCAAAAACGTCGCTCCATCCGTAGAATTGGTAGTTCAACACGGCGAGCGTGAGCCTACAACCGTCGTGGCAAGTCACATCAGAACTTATGACAACTTCACAGTTGTAGTGCAAGTCGACGAACTATCCTATTTGAACGGCGAAAGCTTGGTCAAAGCGATTAGGAACGAGTCCATCCGTTCTCAAAAAATTATTGTCACGCCTCAAACAGTATCTGTTGTGAGATACAGACCTTTCTGTGCAATTCTTAGAATCACACGAGACTGGTGCTATTGGGTCGAGCGGGATCTTTAGACATTGTTTGTAAAGTTAGACGCTGTGACCAAGTGGTATCCATATCGGTCAAGTTTCAGGCTCAGCACTTCGAGGTAGATGCATTCTTCAACACGTTAAAAGAAGGAGGCGCCCCCTGTCCGATATGCGGATGCCAGACGCAATTTGTTTAGACACATCAAGTCATTCGCCTATGGAGGGACCGTGATGCTGGCGCCAGATATGTGACGGCGTTTGCAGAAGAGATGAAAGCCAGCGGTTTTGTGGCCGCAGCGCTGGCCCGGCACGGCATAGAAGGCGCAGCCGTTGCGCCGCGAGCGGCGCCTTGAGAAGTTTTGGCAGATGAATTGCGTCTAAACTGACTTTATTTGCTATTGATTCAGTAACTGCTTGCGCCCGTATCCATTGGGCTTCAGGCCTTTTCGACACCTAAAAACACTTGGTTTCAGGCTGTTTCTAGCGCTGGATGGCGTAAAACGGGTTAAAAATTTGCTTCAAGCAGTAAAAAACCGCCTTTTTTACCCATCAAATCGGCCTCCAGACCAATGGATACGGGCGCAAGCAGCTCCTGAATTAATAGCTGTCTCAGCCTAGCACCCTACCCCACCCAACGCCTAGCGTTGTGCCAAAGCTGCATCCACGGGCTGTGGGCGGCGGCGTCTAGGGGTGTCCAGCTCATTTGGATTTTGCGAAAGACCCGCTCGGGGTGCGGCATCATGGCTGTAAAGCGGCCGTCTGCCGTTGTGACTGCCGTTAACCCGCCGGGGCTGCCATTGGGGTTGGCGGGGTAGATGTCTGTGGCCACGCCTTGGTTGTCGGTAAAGCGCATGGCGGCGATTGCGCTGGCGGCATGGCCGCGCCCGCCCAAAGCGGGGTCGAAATTGGCGAAACCCTCACCGTGCGCCACCGCTATCGGCAAGCGGCTGCCTGCCATGTCTTTGAAAAACAAGCTGGGTGAGTCCAGCACTTCGACCTGGCTCAGTCGTGCTTCAAAGCGTTCACTGCGATTGGTAGTAAAACGTGGCCAAGCCTGGGCGCCGGGGATGATGCTGCTGAGTTCGGCAAACATTTGGCAGCCATTGCAAACGCCCAAGCCAAAGGTGTCTTTTTCAGCAAAAAACGCGGTGAATTGGTCAGCCAGCGTTGGGTTAAAGGTGATGGACCTCGCCCAACCTATGCCTGCGCCCAGCGTGTCGCCATAACTAAATCCACCGCAAGCGACCACACCTTTGAAGTCGGCCAGTTTGGCTCTGCCGGTTTGCAGGTCGGTCATGTGCACGTCGTAGGCCTCAAAACCGGCCTGGGTGAAGGCGTAGGCCATTTCGATATGGGAGTTAACGCCCTGCTCGCGCAAGATGGCGACTTTGGGTTTGGACAGGTTCAATGACGGAGCTTGTATCGCTTTACCGGGCTCAAAAGTCAGCTTGACGTGCAAGCCGGGGTTTGTAGGGTCACCTACCCCCGCATGCTCGGCATCTGCTCCCGCCGGGTTGTCGCGCTGCTGGCAGATCTTCCAGCTGACTGAATCCCATACTTGATGCAGGTCTTGCAGCTTGGCTTTGAAGACGGCTTTGGTGTCGCGCCAGACTTGGACTTCGCCTTTGCCGACCGTCAATTGAGAATGCTCGGGGCGGGTTTTGCCGATGAAGTGGCTGAACTTTGACAAGCCATGTTCGCGCAGCGTCTGCATGACCTCATTGCGAATGGCGGTGCTGACCTGAATCACCACGCCCAGCTCTTCATTGAACAGCGCCTTGAGGGTCAGCTCTTCACGCCGCGCGCCGATTTGACCTGCCCAGTTTTTGCTGTCGCCCACCTCCATGCGGCTGTCGGTGATGCCGTCGCCCTCAACCAGCAGCATGTCGATGTTCAGCGCAACGCCGACATTGCCGGCAAAGGCCATTTCGCAGACGCAGGCAAACAGGCCGCCGTCGCTGCGGTCGTGGTAAGCCAGTAACTGATTTTTAGCCCGCAGCGCGTTGATGGCGTTGACCAGATTGATCAGGTCTTTGGCATCGTCCAGGTCGGGCACGTCGCCGTCTTCGCAGTTCAGCGTTTGCGCCAGAATGCTGCCGCCCATGCGGTGCTGGCCTTTGCCG
>JBBRDA010000033.1:0-27382 GCA_038204335.1 Burkholderiales bacterium | reverse complement strand
GACGCGGAAGGTCATGAAGTCTGCGCCTTCGTCGCATTGCAGCGGCACGCCAGCGGCGGTTTGCAGGCCTTCGGCGAGGAATTTCTTGCTGGACTGAATCTCTGGGTCCGTCGTGTAGCTGACCACCACGCCAGGGGCCTTGAAGCCTTCGGCAGCCACGCTGGGCAAGCCGCGCGCTTCAAACAGTTCGCGTACTTTTTTGCCCAACAACTCCTGCTCGGCCTTGACCTTGGCAAAGCCGTAGGCTTGGGTTTCTTTCATCACGGCGGCTAGGCGTGTCAGTGCGTCTGTGGGCAGCGTGGCGTGGTATGCGTGGCCACCTTTTTCGTAGGTTTCCATGATTTGCAGCCACTTCTTTAGATCGCAGGCAAAGCTGGAGCTGGTGGTGCCGTCAATGGCGGCTCTGGCGCGCTCGCTCAGCATCACCATGGCGCAGCAGGGTGAGCTGCTCCAGCCTTTTTGTGGGGCGGAAATCAACACGTCAACCCCTGTGGCTTGCATGTCCACCCACATGGCACCGGATGCAATGCAGTCGAGCACAAACAAACCGCCAACAGCATGGACTGCATCAGCCACAGCGCGCAAGTAACCGTCTGGCAAGATCATGCCGGCGGATGTTTCAACGTGGGGGGCAAACACCAGCGCTGGCTTTTCTTTGGCAATCGCTGCTTGCACCTCAGCAATCGGTGCGGGCGCCCAAGGCACTTGCGCGCCTTTGCTGGCTTGGCGGGCTTTGAGCACGGTGTGCGACGCTGGGATATTGCCCATGTCGAAAATTTGCGTCCAGCGGTAGCTGAACCAGCCATTGCGAATCACCATGACATGCTTGCCAGCGGCAAACTGCCTGGCCACCGCTTCCATGCCGTAAGTGCCGCTGCCGGGCACCAGCACGGCCGAGTGAGCGTGGTACACCTCTTTGAGCATGCTGGAGATGTCGGTCATCACATGCTGGAAGCTCTTGGACATGTGGTTGAGCGAGCGGTCGGTGTAGACGACCGAAAATTCAAGCAGGCCGTCAGGGTCAACGTTGGGGAGGAGTCCGGGCATGATGTTGTCTCGCTTATAGGGTGAACTGGCGCTTTAAAAGTCGGGCTGTAAGGTTAGCACGGGACAGGGTTTTGCGTGTGACGGGAATTTTGCAGCCATCTTGCGCTTTCAGTTCAGTTCAAAATCATCTCTATGACCTTTCAAAAACCTTCAACCTGGCTTGACGCCGCTAGAGACCACTGGAACTGGCGCGGCCAGGCGCGGCCACCGTTTGCCATTGCCCCCGGCGCCGGCCAGGTGTCGGTGTGGGACTTTCCACGCCCGCCCCGGCTGGTGAAAGACGCGCGTGAAGTCGTGATTGACTGGGGCGGCACGCCGGTAGCCCGCACCACCAACGCGGTGCTGGTGCTAGAGACCGCGCACCCGCCCAGCTTTTACATCCCGTGGGCTGACGTGAACCGCGCGCTGCTGCAACCCAGCCAGGGCGGCTCGTTTTGTGAATGGAAGGGGCCCACCAGTTACTGGAGCCTGGTCAACGGCGCAAAGACCCTGCCCGGCGTCGCCTGGAGCTACCCCCAACCCCTGAAAGACGGTATGCCGGGCGCAGACGCCTTGGCCGACTGCGTGGCGTTTTACCCCACCCACCTCACCTGCACGGTGGGCGGTGCAAAGGTCACACCGCAGGCGGGCGGCTTTTACGGCGGCTGGGTCACGCCCGAGCTGGTCGGGCCTTTCAAGGGCGATGCAGGCACGCAGGGTTGGTGACACCCCTGCAACGCTATTATTTTAGTAGCTGCTTGCGCCCGTATTTATTGGTCTGAAGCCCGATTTGATGGGTAAAAACGGCCTTTTTGAGGGCAAAAATGACTATAAAATAGGTAAATGCTAAGTTTTCAAGACATCATCCTCACCCTGCAAAGTTACTGGGCCAAACAGGGCTGCGCACTGCTCCAGCCCTATGACATGGAAGTCGGCGCAGGCACATCGCACACCGCCACCTTCTTGCGCGCTTTGGGCCCAGAGCCTTGGAAGGCCGCCTACGTGCAGCCCAGCCGCCGCCCCAAAGACGGTCGCTATGGTGAAAACCCAAACCGCCTGCAACACTATTACCAATACCAAGTGGTGCTCAAGCCAGCGCCGGCCAACATCCTAGAGCTGTACCTGGGTAGCCTTGAAGCCTTGGGCTTTGATTTAAAGCAAAACGACATCCGCTTTGTTGAAGACGACTGGGAAAACCCAACCTTGGGCGCTTGGGGCTTGGGCTGGGAGGTTTGGCTCAACGGCATGGAAGTGACCCAGTTCACCTACTTTCAGCAAGTTGGCGGCATTGACTGCAAGCCCATCACGGGTGAAATCACTTACGGGCTGGAGCGTCTGGCCATGTATTTGCAGGGCGTAGACAACGTTTACAATCTGAAGTGGACAGACGGGCTGAGTTATGGCGACGTGTACAAGCAAAACGAGGTTGAGCAGAGCACCTACAACTTTGAACACAGCGATGCTGATTTCTTGTTCACTGCCTTCACCGCACATGAAAAGCAAGCCAAGCATTTGATTGACGCGCAACTGGCGCTGCCCGCCTACGAGCAGGTGTTAAAGGCTGCGCACAGTTTCAATTTGCTGGACGCGCGCGGCGCCATCAGCGTGACCGAACGTGCCGCGTACATAGGCCGCATCCGCAATCTGGCACGTGCCGTGGCGCAAAGTTATTACGAAAGTAGGGAGCGCTTGGGCTTTCCGATGGCACCGCCCGAGTGGGTGGCGCAGATGACGAAGAAGGCTGCATGACTTCAATCGGCACTTGCACCTCAAACCACTATAATGTAGATACATGTTTCTACTTTGGAGTTAAATCATGGAACTACAAGTCGGTAAATGGGGCAATAGCCTGGCTGTAAGGCTACCCGCTGGGTTGGTAAAAGATTTGGGGCTGCAAGAGGGACTCAGTCTTTCAACACAAGAGCTGGGGCAGAGGCTGTTGAGCGTTACTCGCTCGGCTAACGTGAACCAGATAGCGCTGCGTCGGGAACTCATTGAAAGCATAAAAAAAATGCATGAAAACATGCCCGTTACTCGGCCAGTGACCAAGGACGAGATGAGCCGTTACTGATGAGGCGGGCTGGTTTTAGGCGAACTTATGTAGACAGCAGTGTTTGGATAGCGATTTTTGCAAAAGAGTCGCGATCAGATGTGCTGATGAGTCATCTCACGGTTGATGATCAGCTACTGATGACCGCTGTGTGGACGCGTACTGAGTTGGCTAGTGCGCTGGGCATCAAAGCCAGGCGCGGTGAGCTTACTCAATCGCAAGCTAGTCAAATGATCAAAGACTTTGAGCTTTGGGAAAATGCTGGCCTTTCATTGCTGGCGATTCACAACGAAGACTTTTTACTTGCTGCGGACATGTGCGAAAACATTGAGTCAAAGTTGCGCGGAGGCGACGCGCTTCACTTAGCGGTGTCGCACAGATGCAATGCGACGCACCTTTTGACCTTGGACCACGACATGCAACGCTACGGTCATTTTTTGGGCATGGAATTAATTGAATCGAATGAAAAATTTACTCGTTGAACTGTTTGTAGAAGAACTCCCGCCCAAGGCCTTGAAAAAGCTGGGCGATGCGTTTGCGGGCGTGCTGTTTGAGCAATTAAAAGCGCTGGGGCTGAGCACTCCTGAATCGATGTTGACCTCCTTCGCATCGCCGCGCCGTTTGGCTGCGCATGTGACTTATGTCTTGCCCCAAGCCGCCGACAAGGCCGTGTCGCAAAAGCTGATGCCAGTGGCGGTTGGCTTGGATGCCTCAGGAAACGCGACGCCTGCCCTGCTTAAAAAGCTGGCGGCTTTGGGCGCTGATGCGTCCAGCGTTGCAGGCTTGAAGCGCGCGCCTGACGGCAAGGCTGACGCGCTGTTTTATGACAGCCTGGTCAAAGGCGCAACGCTGGCTGAAGGCTTGCAAAAAGCGCTGCTTGAAGCCATCGCCAAATTGCCCATCCCCAAAGTCATGACCTATCAGTTAGCCGACGGCTGGAGTGACGTGAAGTTTGTGCGGCCTGCGCATGGGCTGGTGGCGTTGCATGGCGCAGATGTGGTGGCGGTTGAAGCGTTGGGCTTGAAGGCGGGCAACATCACCCACGGCCATCGGTTTGAGGCCGCGGTTGACCCGGTGGTTTTGCAGCATGCCGACAGCTATGCCGCGACGCTTGCAAAAGACGGTGCAGTGATTGCCAGCTTTGCAGAACGAAAAGCCGAGATCGCCCGCCAACTGGCTGCCGCAGCCAGCAAAGTCGGCGGTGGGGTCACGCCCATTGAAGACGACGCGCTGCTGGACGAAGTGACCGCGCTGGTTGAGCGGCCCAATGTGTTGATCTGCGAGTTTGAAAAAGAATTTCTGGATGTGCCGCAAGAGTGCTTGATTCTGACGATGAAGGCGAATCAGAAGTACTTTCCGCTCCTTGATGCGGGCGGCAAGCTGACGAATAAGTTTCTGGTTGTGAGCAACATCAGCCCCAAGGACGCGAGTTTTGTCATCGGCGGTAACGAGCGCGTGGTGCGGCCACGTTTGGCTGATGCCAAGTTCTTTTTTGACCAAGACCGCAAGAAGACACTCGCATCGCGTGTTGATGGCTTGGGCAAAGTGGTGTACCACAACAAGCTGGGTTCGCAGGGCGAGCGCATCACCCGGGTGCGCGCGATTGCCAAAGCGATTGGACAGCAATTGGGTGGTGACACATTGGCACACAAAGCCGACCAGGCCGCCATGCTGGCCAAGACCGATTTGGTGACAGATATGGTGGGCGAGTTCCCCGAGCTACAAGGCACGATGGGTCGCTACTATGCCATCAACGATGGCTTGAGCCTTGACGTTGCCGATGCGATTGAAGACCACTACAAACCGCGCTTTGCGGGCGACACCTTGCCGCGCAATGAAGTAGGTTTGGTGGTGGCGCTGGCGGACAAGCTGGAAACATTGGTGGGTATGTTTGGTATTGGCAACTTGCCAACGGGTGATAAAGACCCGTTTGCGCTGCGTCGGCATGCGCTGGGCGTGGTGAGGATGCTGGTTGAAAAAAATCTGCCGTTAGAAATTTATCAGCTAACCAGCGTTGCTTTTGTAGCGTTTCCAACTGGGGTGCTCGCCGATGCGCACACGGATCTAAATCAATTTATCTTTGAGCGTTTGAAAGGCTATTTGCGTGAAGGTGGCAGCTCGGCAGCCGAAGTTGATGCTTCAGTGCATGCGCAGGGGATGAAAGAGTGGTCAGACATCCCGCAACGCCTAGCCGCGGTCCGCACTTTCGCCGCCCTGCCCGAAGCCCCAGCCCTCGCCGCCGCCAACAAGCGCATTGGCAACATCCTCAAAAAGACCGACGCTGTGGACCCCCATGTCAGCGAAGTGCTGCTGCTAGAGGCCGCTGAAATCGCCCTGTATACCGCCATGCTGGACATCGCGCCAAAAGCCGACGTACAGTTTGAAGCCGGTGACTACACCGCGTCATTACAAACGCTGGCTGCCCTGCGTGCGCCGGTTGACGCATTTTTTGACGGCGTGATGGTCAATGCCGATCAGTTGGATCTGCGGCTAAACCGCCTGGGCTTGCTGGCCAAACTGCACCAAGCCATGAACCGTGTGGCAGACCTGTCAAAACTCGCCGCCTGATAAAAGTAGCCCATGAAACTCATCATCCTCGACCGCGACGGCACCATCAACTCTGACAGTGACGACTATGTCAAGTCACCTGAAGAATGGCAGCCCCTGCCCGGCGCGCTGGAGGCGATTGCGCGGTTGAACCATGCTGGCTGGCATGTGGTGATTGCGTCTAACCAGTCTGGCCTAGGCCGCGGGCTGTTTGATGTGGCGTCGCTCAACGCCATGCACGCCAAAATGCACAAAATGCTGGCAGCCGTGGGCGGCCGGGTCGATGCGGTTTTTTATTGCCCGCACAGCCCGGAAGAGCTGTGTACCTGCCGCAAACCTCTGCCCGGTTTGTTTGAACAGATTGGTAGCCGCTTTGGTGTGCCGCTTAAAGGGGTGCCAACGGCAGGTGACACGGTGCGTGACTTACAGGCGGGCAGCAGCGCAGGCTGCGAACCCCACCTGGTGTTGACGGGTAAATCCGAGCGCTACCGCCAGGGTGGCCAGCCCGATGGTTTGCCGATGGGCACGCTGTTTCATACCGACTTGTCGGCCTTTGCTGACCACATTCTTCAACGCAGCGTCGCTACCGCGTAACGCCGAGTCACCCGGTATAAAAGACCCTTATGAATTTGCTCCGCTCTGTCGTCCACATGCTGTGGATGATCTTCACCGTTATCCCTTGGGCTCTGGGTGTGTTGGTGTTTTCATTGTTTGGCAGCAGCACCCAGGTGTACTGGCTGTGCGCGGGCTGGCTGCGCTTGGCAGTGACGGGCGGCACAAAGATTTTGGGAATCGAGAACCGCGTGACGGGGATGGAAAACCTGCCCAACACCGAGCTGGGGAGTTGCGTGCTGCTGGTCAAACACCAGAGCACCTGGGAAACATTTTCAATGGTGACATTGATGCCGCACCCGCTGGCGTTTGTGTTTAAAAAAGAGCTGCTGTACGTGCCGTTTTTCGGCTGGGCCATGTCCCGCATGGACATGATTCATATTGACCGGAGCCAGCGCGCCCAGGCTTTTAACAAGGTGGTGGAGCAAGGCAAGCGCCTGATGGCACAAGGCGTGTGGGTCATCATGTTCCCTGAAGGCACACGGATTGCACGCGGCCAAAAAGGCGTTTACAAATCGGGCGGTTCGCGGCTGGCGATTGAAACCGGTGCGCCGGTGATTCCGGTGGCCGTGACATCTGCCAAATGCTGGCCGCGCAAGGCGTTTATCAAGCGGCCCGGAATCGTTGACATCTCCATCGGCAAACCCATCCCCAGCGCAGGCCGCCAGCCTGACGAGCTGATGCGCGAGGTGGAAGCCTGGATTGAGGCCGAGATGCGCCGGCTGGACCCTGAAGCGTATTGAGTGGATGTAGCCGCATAATTCATCATGATGCAAAGGCTTTTACAGTTCACGCTTGATTTGTTCGAACCCGCGCCTGCAATTGCAACGACGTCTGCACATTCACCTGAAAAGCCGAAAAAACTGGGCGAAAAAGCCGGTTTTGAGGTATCAAATCAGCCTTTAGACCAACAAATACGGGCGCAAGCAGCTCCTGAAAACGTAGCAGACGAGAATGCTCTGCCGCCTCAAACCTTGCAGCAGGCGCTGGCTCCTGCCACCTTTGCCCACCCGCGCGCCAGCCGGGAAGCCCTGCTGGACGGCATCGCCATCGCCTATGAATTCAAACGCGGCAAGCGCCGCACCATCGGGTTTTCAGTCGGCGCTGACGGTTTAAGCGTCCGAGCGCCCAAATGGGTGCCGCTGTATGAGATTGACAAAGCGGTGCTTGAAAAGTCCGGTTGGATCATCAAGAAGCTGCAAGAAACCCGTGCAAAACATGACAAGCTGGAGTCCGCCCGGATTGAATGGAAGGACGGATGCACGCTGCCGTTTTTGGGAGAACAGGTTATCTTGGTGCTGGACCCGCGCCATGCTTTTGGCGGGGTGGGTGCCGAGCTAAAAAGCAGCACCGATACCGGTCACACCACCACGTTACCCGGTGTCACCCACCTCACGCTGCACGTTGGGCTGCCGCACACCGCCACGCCTGACCAGATCAAAGATGCGGTGCAGGCCTGGCTGATGCGCCAGGCCAAGCGGCTTTTTACAGAGCGACTCAACCACTTTGCCCCAACCCTGAACGTGCAGTGGCGCCGCTTAAGCCTGAGCAGCGCTGGCACCCGTTGGGGCAGCGCCAGCGCCGATGGCTCTATCCGTTTGAACTGGCGCTTGGTTCATTTCAAGCAGTCCGTCATTGACTACGTGGTGGTACACGAGTTGAGCCACCTGCGGGTGATGGACCACAGCCCGCGCTTTTGGGACACGGTTCGCGCCGTGGTGCCTGACTACGCCGAGCTGCGTAGCCAGTTGAAGGACGAAGGCGCTCCGCGCTGGTAGGCGCGGAGCGCGTCAAATTGCTGATACTTCAGAAGTTGATTGCCAAGCGGGAAAACAGCCTTGCAAAACATCTAATAATGATAGTAATATGATAAAAACGAGAATTTTCTCGAAAATATGATAATAATGTGTGCATCGCACCCATGTATAACAAACTGATACTCGTTGTAGAAGACAACCCAGACCATCTGGAATTGACGGTGCTGACGCTTGAAGACCAAGGAGCAGATGCTGAAATTGTGGTCGCCCGGGATGGTGCACAGGCGCTCGACTTCTTGCTGGGCCAAGGGCCACATGCCGGACGCGATACCCAGAGACAGCCTGCTTTTGTACTTCTTGACATGAAGTTGCCCAAGCTGTCTGGACTTGACGTGCTGCGAAGCATGCGCGCCGACCCGTTAACGGCTCTCGTGCCGGTAGTGATGCTGACTTCGTCCAGCGAACAGTCCGACATCATCGCCTGCTACAGCGCAGGCGCAAACAGCTTCATACGCAAGCCGATCAACTTCGGCGAGTTCACAAAGAAACTCGACTGCCTACAGGCGTACTGGCTGAGCGTGAACG
The DNA here is from genome assembly GCA_038204335.1 of Burkholderiales bacterium. Classification (GTDB taxonomy): domain Bacteria; phylum Pseudomonadota; class Gammaproteobacteria; order Burkholderiales; family Burkholderiaceae_C; genus Polaromonas. The sequence goes on along the minus strand of JBBRDA010000033.1, from coordinate 18,805 downwards.
AGGCCCCCCCGGGCTGATCCGATGGCAGCTTCAAGCGCGGTGCACCATGCCATCTAAAGTGCGTCGCGTCAGGAGGGTGAAATGAAACTCGCTACAACGCTGCGGGCCCGCCTGGCTCTGCTGGTGCTTACCGCCATCGCCCCCTTGTTTGTGCTGTCCCTTGTCGGCGCGGAGCTGACTTCCAAAGATGCCGTGAGAAAGAGCACCGAAAACCTTGAGTTGTCGGCCTCGCTGGTTGCAGCCAGCCAGCAGCGTATCGCCGATTCGGTGCGGCAACTGCTGTCCGCCATCTCCTTCACGCCGGATTTGCTGGAAGGAAAAGAGCCGTTTTGTCAGCGCTACTTTAAAACCGTCACGACTGAACTAAAGATGTACACCAACGTTGGCATCATCGGCGCCGATGGGTTTATACGTTGCCACAGCGCGCCCAACAATCCAAAGCTATTCGCCGGTGACCGCCCCTATTTTCAAGCCGCGATGGCAAGTGGTGATTTTGGGGCCGGCGGGTATCTGCTAGGCCGACTAAGTGGCAAGCCGGTCAGAACTTTTGCGCTTCCAGTCAAGGCAAGCGACGGCAAAATACAGGCGGTAGCTTTTGCTGCCATATTGCTGACAGATGTGGCGAAAATTCTGACGGCCATATCGCTCCCCAAGGGTCATCAGGTGGTGGTCATGGACCTGAATGGCCTGGTGCTTGCAGTCAACCCCAGCAACCCGGCCCTGATTGGACAGCAGCTACCCGACGCACAAGTGAAAGAAGCCATCAAAGCGGGTGTAGCCACCGTTTTTGAAGGCCTCGATGCCAGCGGCGCCGGGCGGATTTATGCCTTTCGTCCCAGCAACACACTGCCCAAGCCGGTGTTTTTCGTGCTCGTCAGCGCCGACAAGCGTGAGATGCTCGCACCCGCACGCCTGCGGCTGATGCGCAATTTAGCCGCTTTGGTGTTGATCGCGCTTTTTGGCACCGGGTTGGCCTGGTTGCTGGCCAGGCGGTCCATCATGGAACCAGTGAACGAAATCCTGGCGGCAGCGAGCCGCATTCAGGCCGGGAAACTGGACACCCGAATTTCGGTCAATCCCGGTGCAACTAAAAACGAGCTGATCCAGATTTTCAAAAGCTTCAACAGCATGGCAGACTCTATCCAGCAGCGCGAGCAGGACCAAGCGAGGGACTATGCCGAGCTTTGCACGGCAAAGAGCCGCCTGGTGGCAGCGCAAAAGTTGGGACGCATTGGCTATTGGGAGCTGGACATACCTACCGGCCGGCTGACCTGGTCAGACGAGCTGCCTGCCTTGTTCGGGCTCAAGCCTGACGAGTTTGACGGCCAGCATGTCACCTTCCTGAACATGATTCACCCGGACGATCGTGCACGTTACGAGACGCAGCGCGCAGCCGCCTTCCTTAACGGTACAGCGCTGGAAATTACATACCGGATCACGACCCCAGCAGGGGATGTGCGGTGGATGCACCAGCGCGGGCAGACCGCGCCACTTAACGAAGCTGGCCCGCCCTTGTCGCGCAGCGGCGTGGTGCAGGACGTCACCGCAGAGCACGAGTCGCGCGAGCATCTGCAACTCCTCGAAACCGCCATTGCGCGGCTCAACGACGTTATCCTGATCACTGAGGCGGAGCCCTCTGACAAGCCCGGTCCCCGTATCGTTTTCGTCAATGATGCTTTTGAAAAACAAACCGGCTACAGCCGGGAGGAGGCTTTGGGCAGCACGCCGCGCATGCTGCAGGGCCCCAATACACAAAAGTCGGAGCTTTATCGCATTACACAAGCGATCAAAGCCTGGCAGCCCGTGCGGGTGGAATTAATCAATTACACCAAGGGCGGCACGGAGTACTGGGTCGAATTTGAGATCGTCCCGATCGCCAACGACAAAGGCTGGTTCACGCACTGGGTCTCGGTACAGCGCGACATCACGCAACGCAAGCAGGCCGAAAAAGCGCTGCTGGACAGTGAGCGTCGCTATGCAGCCTTGTTTGAAAACGCCCCCGTGCCGATGTGGGTATTTGACGCACTTGATCACCGTTTCCTGACGGTGAACAGCGCAGCGGTCGAAAGTTACGGTTATTCGGTTGCCGAGTTTTTGTCGATGACCATTTTCGACATTCGAGAGGAGTTGGATCAAACGGCGTTGCGCGAATATCTGCTTGGGCCGCCGGACCCACGGCTCCACTGGCGGCACAGGCGCAAGGACGGCTCCTTTTTGATGGTCAATGGCGTCGCCAAATCCATCCAATACGCTGGTAAAGACGCATGCTTTGTAGTCGCGATCGACGTTACCGCCCAGATCAACGCCGAAAGGGGCGTGTAGGAGCAGGTTCTCATGCTGCGGCATGCCGCCGATGCAGCGCAGGCCATCAATTGGCAACAGACGGTTGAAGAAACACTGCGAGAAGCGGCAGATCAGGTGCGCTACGTGATCAAAGCGCACCAGAGCGCAATTAGCTTGGCGCCAAATACAGACTTAGCGCCGGTCGTCAGCACGCTGTCGCTGTCTGAAAAGCATGCGGGACACCGGAACTTGCATGACCTTCCCGATGCTGCCGGCATGTACGCCATGGTCTGCGACAACCCCAACAGCATTGTGCGTATGACCGAGGCTGAGCTGGAGGCGCACCCGCGCTGGCCCGATTTTCAGAGCTATGCCGAAAAATACCCGCCGCTGCGAGGCTGGCTGGCGATACCGCTTACAGGACGCCAGGGCCAGCGAATTGGTTTGCTGCATCTGTCGGACAAGCTTGACGGTGAGTTCACCCTGCAAGACGAATATGTGGCAATAGAACTCGCGCAACTGGCGTCGATTGCGATAGAAAATGCACGCTTGCTGGGTCAGGTTCATCAGCTCAATCTCGGGCTAGAGCAAAAAGTTGCCGAGCGCACCATGGCGCTTTCCCGTCAAGAGGCGTTGTTCCGGGCGCTGGCTGAGCAGGCGCCGCAGGTGATCTGGACGGCGGACAGCACTGGTGCGACAAACTATTTCAACCGGGCATGGTTTGACCTTGTAGGCGGCACACTTGACGACTGGACCGGTCTTAAGTGGTCGTCCGTTCTCCATCCGGAAGACTTTCCCGGCGTTCGCGAAAACTGGAAGAGATCCGTTGCAAGCCGGTCTGCCTTTGCGGGAACTCGGAGGCTTTTTGGGCGCGACAGCAGCTACCACGTGATGTCTTATCGTGCCACGCCAGTCTTGGATAAGCAGGGTGAGGTTGCGTTTTGGGTGGGCATTGATACGGACATCACCGAGATCAAAAACATCGAAGCCGCCCTGCGCCTGTCTAACCAGGAGTTGGAGTCGTTCTCGGATTCTGTATCTCACGACTTGCGAGCGCCACTCAATACGATTGACGGGTTCAGCAGACTGTTGGCCAAACAGCTGCCCGATGATGCCGAGGCCAGGTCCCAGCATTACCTCACACGTATTCAGTCGGGCGTTGCCCAGATGGGCCAACTGATAGAGGACCTGCTCTCGCTGTCACAGGTGTCGCGCACAGAATTGCGCCGTGAGCTGGTTGACCTGTCGGGATTGAGCGAGCGCATCCTCAACGAGTGGCAGGTCCGCGACCCCCATCGGCATGTGGATGTACACATTGAGCCCGGTCTCGTGGCTCAGGGAGATACGGGGCTTTTGCGCGTAGTGTTGCAAAACCTTCTCAGCAATGCCTGGAAGTTCACGTCGCAGCGTGCTCACGCCCACATCAGCGTTGGCCAGCAGCTTGATACGGGCGGGTTGCCAGTGTTTTTTGTTCGCGATGACGGCGCAGGCTTTGACATGGCCTATGCAGCCAAACTCTTTGATGCATTCCAGCGCTTGCATCTTGCGTCTGAATTTCCCGGTACTGGTGTCGGCCTGGCAACGGTCGGTCGGGTGATCAGCAGACATGGCGGGAAGATCTGGGCCGATGCCGCGCCGGACAAAGGCGCTACTTTCTTTTTCACCCTGCCCCATTCGCCGATAGAGCATGCGAAGAAGTCTTTTGAGGTCAGTTAACTTAGCAGCAAGCAAATACTTTGACTCAAATAATAAAATTGATAAAATTAATTATAATAATAAACTTACAAATCTATACAGATACCGTCGATGTCAAACGCACCCAAGACCTTTGAGGAAGCCATCACCGGGACCAACTTCCGCAGTGAAGACTATTGCGGGACCAGCTACGCTGCAAAGCTGATGGGATTGTCGGTAGCAACCGTGCAATCACTGGTTGAAAAAGGTGAGATCGAAGCTTGGAAGACATTGGGCGGGCACCGCCGCATTTCCCTGCGATCGATCAATGCTTACCAGGGGAAAAACTTCCGGACTGCCGCTCGAGCACAGCCCGGCCCCGGCGACCGGCTGCGGGTGATGGTCGTGGAAGACGACGAAAACGCGCGGGAACTCTACCGGTGCAATTTTGAGGAATGGGACTTGCCCATCGACTGCACCTGGATGCCCTCGGCGATTGAGGCGATGATGGATATTGCCAGCATGCGCCCAAACCTGCTTATCACTGACCTGGCTATGCCAGGCGTCGACGGCCTTGAAATGCTGAAGGCGTTGAAGCGCAACGCACATCTTTCAGATATGCATATTGTGGTTGTAAGTGGCCTGTCCCCACATGCGATCAAAGACCGCGGCGGATTTCCGGCGTATGCCCATTTACATGGCAAACCAATCAACTTTGATTGGTTGAGAGGCTTCATGACAGCGCTCATCCCGGCCAACTCCGCTTGGCTCGCACGTGACCCCCCAACCAGCCGGAAGAAATCGCAAGCCGTGTCCGTTGACTACTTCGCACCCCTGACTCCTGAGGCTATTGGTCAGCAGGAGTGACTCCTGCTGACAACGCGAGCCAGTCCTGTGGGGATGGCCGCACTGTGATCGGCGATGACCAAACTCTGCCAGGGGCGTTGCTTTTACCCGAGGAGAGGCAACCTGGGCTGCTGCTACTCGACGGGCAGGGACTCGTCACCAACATCAATGTCGAGGCCGGGCGTATTTTGCATTGTTCGACCCCCGATGTGGTTGGCAGGAACTTCTGGGATTTGGTACCTGAGCACATCACAGACAAATACTTCGCTGCCACCCAACTGGGCCTGTCTTCTCAGTTGCAACACCACTTCGTCGCTCATAACGAATTTGAAGGCAGCTGGATGAACTACAGCTTCATATCCAACCCCGCCGGTTGCAGCGTCAGCTTGTGTGATGTCAGCGTCGCCAAGCATACGGAGCGTTTGCTCCGGGACACCGAGCGCCGCACCAACCTCATCTTCAACATGAATCCCACAGCGATGTGGGTCTTCGATGCCGGATCGCTTCATATCATCGCGGTCAACCGGGCCGCCGAAGAGTTCTATGGTATTGCCAGTCAGATATTTCTGAAACTCAAAATGGGAGCGCTCTTCCCGGATGGCGAAGGCGCTGCATTGCTTTCCTCTATTGACCGCCAGATGACCACGCGCACTGACAAGCTCACGCTAGAGGTGTGCAAGCAGAAAAAGAGCGATGGCCAAGTTGTGCTGGTCGAGCTGGCATGCGGTCGCATCCGCTGGGATGAACAGGAAGCCATTTTTGTCAGCCTCGCTGATGTCACAGAGCGCCACTTAGGGGACCGCGCACTGAGGCGCGAAAACGCGGAAATGGAAGATAAGCTGAAGAAGGTCCGTACGGAGATGAAAAAGTCCAGTCGCGACCTGAAGGCTTTCACCCATGCTTTGTCTAACGATATGCTGGGGCCACTCCACTCGGCCAACGGCTTTGCTGCCGTGCTGAGCGATAAATATTCGGCAGTGCTGGGGGGCGCTGGCAAACGCTATGTCAACCGCATACAGGCGAGCATCAGCCAACTGGCCAAGCTGGTCAACGACTTGCGCGTGTTGGTGCAACTGCCCCAGCCCGGTCAGATAGAGACTGTCGATGTCGCAGCCCTGTGCAACCGGCTGATCGCTGACTTCCGGCAGCGTGAACCTGATCGCGTGTTGACGATGGAACTGGACACCTCACAGCCCATGATGGCCGACAAAACCTTGTTCACTGCGGCGCTAACTTGCCTGTTGGACAACGCCTGGAAGTTCACCGCAAAAAAAGAAGAAAGCTGGATTCGGGTGGCACTTTTGCCCGGTATTGGGCCTCATGAGACAGTCCTGCAAGTTTCGGACAACGGGGCTGGTTTTGATCAAGCCTACGGCGACAAACTGTTCACCGCATTTCAGCGACTTCACTCATCGGCAGACTTTCCCGGCAACGGCCTAGGGCTGGCGATCGTTAAAGGGGTAGCCGAGCGCATCGGTGGCCGGGTCTGGGCAGAGTCCAGCCTCGCGGGGGCCAGCTTTTATGTGGGTTTTCCGCAAGGCGTCCCAGTCAGCCCGCTGGTTGACCTTTGAAGGCGTCAGGCTGCGCTGAAGCGGTAAACGCCATCCGCGCAGAGCTGACGCTTCAGGCGACCCTCAAACCACAACAAGTGCAAATGCGCCAGCGCCTCGCCCATGGCGAAGGTGGTTTGGTGCAAGTCTAGTTCGCGCTTGAACATGATCGGCAAAATGTCTGCCGCATGGCAGGGGCGGGCAGTACAAGCATCCATCACTTCGGCCAGGCGGTCGCGGTGATGGTCGTGCAGTTGCTGAATCCGGGTGTGCATGCCGCGAAAAGGTTTGCCGTGCGATGGCAGGGTGAGCGTGTCTGCTGGCAGGCTTAAGTACTTGTCAATGGACTCCAAAAACATGGCCAGCGCATTGGACTCTGGCTCCATGTCGTACACGCTGACGTTGGTAGAGATGCGCGGCAGAATCATGTCGCCGCTGATAAGCACACCCAAGTCTTCGCAATACAGGGCGATATGCTCCGGCGCGTGGCCGTAGCCGCTGATGCAGTGCCAATCGTGTCGATCACCGCCCGAACCTATAGCCACCGTCTTGCCGTCGATCAGCCGCACATAGCTGGTGGGTACAGCCGGAACCATGGCCGAGTAATACCCGGTTCGCGCCTTAATTTTCGTCATCGAGTCCGGGTCTGTCAGGCCATGCGATGCAAAAAACAAAGCTGCGCTGTCACCGCCGAAACCGGTGGTCGACTGCGATGCGATTTTTGCGGTGTTGTAGTCTGTTGCACTGACCCAGAGGCGGCAAACATGGGTCTGTGTGGTCCAGCGTTCACATAGCCACGCGGCCAGGCCGATGTGGTCCGGGTGCATGTGTGTGCAAATAACACGCAAGATGGGCAAGCCTTCAAGTTGCGTCGCAAAAATGGTTTCCCACTGCGCCTTTGATTCAGGCCGGCTGATGCAGCAGTCGACCACCGTCCAGCCTTGCAGCGTATTGCTGGGGTCAAGCGGGTCCTGCATCTCATCGCGCAGCAGCCACAGATTGATGTGGTTCAGCGCAAAAGGCAGCGCCATGCGTATCCATTTCACGCCGGGCGCAACCACCATCGTGCTACCTTCAGCGGGCATGGCGTCACCGAGCGGATAGTCGAGTTGTTGTTCTAGCAGGTTCATGTACTATTCGCTTTGATTTTCAATTGACGTTTACGTAAACGTCATGACAAGCACCATAGTAATCCCGGCTACACAACTTTGCCCGGCAAAGGTGTCGCCAATGCTTAACCTGAACGCTCAACATGGCCACAACAACCGCCACTTACACCATCAGCGACCTGGCAAAAGAGTTCGACCTGACCACCCGGGCCATGCGTTTTTACGAAGACATGGGCTTGCTACAGCCGCAGCGCGAGGGCGCAGGTGGCCGCAACCGGGTGTACACAGCGAGGGACCGCACGCGGCTCAAGCTCACGCTGCGCGCCAAGCGGCTGGGCTTGTCGCTGATCGAAGCCAAAGAGATCATTGACTCATACGACAGCCCGCGCGACACCGCACCACAAATGCGTAAATTTCTAAAGGTGCTGACGGACCACCGGATCAAGTTGGAGGCGCAACTGCTGGACTTACAGACGAATCTGGCTGAATTACGCACCCATGAAAAAGAGGCCAAAGCACTCTTGGCGAAGGCAGAAAAAGCAAAATAAGTGATAATTGACGTTTACGTAAACGTCAACCAAAAAATATGTCCAGCCCGGATTCATCTGAACTCTACAAGCGCATAGAAACCAGTTTTTTGCGCCAGGGCATGATGCAGCACCTGGACGCCAAACTCCTGAGGGTGGAGCCTGGGCTTTGCGAGATCTCACTGGCTCATTCTGAGCGGGTATCCCAGCAACAAGGCGGGTTTCATGGTGGCGCCATGGGCACGCTGGCCGACATTGCAGGCGGCTACGCGGCCCTGACCGCTGCGCCGCCAGACATGGAGGTCACCACAGTTGAATACAAAATCAATTTCCTGGCCAGCTTTAACGGCGGCGAGCTGCGCGCAGTGGGCCGGGTCGTCAAGGCGGGTAAGCGCATCATCGTCACCACGGCAGAGGTCACGCACGTCGATGAAGCTGGCAAGCAAACGCCTTGCGCTGTGATGCAGCAAACGATTGTTCCGGTAGCCAAAAATTATTAAAACTTACTGACCCACTGACTAGATATTTTTGAAAGTATTCACATGACTGACTTGCCTGGCCTTAACTTTCAACTTGGCGAAGACATTGACGCGCTGCGCGATGCCGTTCGAGATTTTGCGCAGGCTGAAATCGCTCCGCGTGCTGCCGAGATCGACAAGAACGACTTGTTCCCGGCTGATCTGTGGCAAAAGATGGGCGCGCTGGGCGTGCTGGGCATCACCGTGAGCGAAGAATACGGCGGCGCAGGCATGGGTTATCTGGCCCACATGATTGCCATGGAAGAAATCAGCCGTGCCAGTGCCTCAGTAGGCCTGAGCTACGGCGCGCACAGCAACCTGTGCGTCAATCAAATCAAACGTAACGGTACGCCAGAGCAACGGCAAAAGTATTTGCCCAAATTGATCAGCGGCGAGCACGTGGGCGCACTGGCCATGAGCGAGCCGGGAGCCGGTAGCGACGTCATCAGCATGAAGCTGAAAGCTGAAGACAAAGGCGGTTATTACCTGCTCAATGGCACCAAGATGTGGATCACCAACGGCCCAGATGCCGACACGCTGGTGGTGTATGCCAAGACAGAACCCGAGCTGGGTGCCCGCGGCGTGACAGCTTTTTTGATTGAAAAAAGTATGAAGGGCTTTTCATGCGCGCAAAAACTCGACAAGTTGGGCATGCGCGGCAGCCACACCGGTGAGCTGGTGTTTAACAATGTTGAAGTCCCCGCCAGCCAAATACTGGGCGGCTTGAATGGCGGCGCCAAAGTGCTGATGAGCGGCCTGGACTACGAGCGCGCTGTACTGGCCGCTGGACCCATCGGCATCATGCAGTCGGTGATGGACAACGTGGTGCCCTACATCCACGACCGCAAGCAATTCGGCCAGAGCATTGGCGAGTTTCAATTGATTCAAGGCAAAGTGGCCGACATGTACACCGTGCTGCAGGCCGGCCGGGCGTTTTGTTACACCGTGGGCAAAAATCTGGACATGCTGGGCACAGATCATGTGCGCCAAGTGCGCAAGGACTGCGCATCGGTCATTTTGTGGTGCGCCGAAAAAGCCACATGGATGGCCGGCGAAGGCGTACAGATATTCGGCGGTAACGGCTATATCAACGACTACCCGCTGGGCCGCTTGTGGCGCGATGCGAAGCTGTATGAGATTGGCGCGGGTACCAGCGAGATTCGGCGTATGTTGATTGGGCGAGAATTGTTTGCAGAGACCTGCTGAAACTATTTGAGAAACTGCCGTCACCATGCCGCTCAGACACCTGCTTCAACACAACCGCACTTGGGCGGCAGAGACGGTGCTAGAGCGTCCGCGCTTTTTTACCAGCCTGTCGGAGCAACAAAAGCCCCGCTATATGTGGATTGGCTGCAGCGACAGCCGCGTGCCCGCCAACCAGATCACCGGGCTGGAGCCAGGCGAAGTGTTTGTACACCGCAATGTAGCCAATGTGGTCGTACACAGTGACCTCAATGCGCTGTCAACCATTCAATATGCCGTTGATTTGCTGGAAGTCGAGCATGTGATTGTGTGCGGCCACTACGGCTGCGGCGGGGTTCAAGCTGCGCTAGACAATGCGCGAATTGGCTTGGCAGACAACTGGATACGCCACATCCAGGATGTGCGCGACCGCTACAAAGATGCCCTGCAAGCAGCGGAGGCGTCCCAACGCCTGAATATGCTGTGCGAGTTGAATGTGGTGGAGCAAGTCGTTAACGTCTGCCACAGCACGGTGATGAAAGATGCTTGGGCACGCGGCCGCGTGGTCACAGTGCATGGCTGGATTTACGGCGTGCACGACGGCCTGCTGCAAGACCTGCTGGTGTCGGTGTCGAGCCCGCAGCAGTTGCAGGAACTGCATCAGGCTGCTATTTCACAGGTCTTTAACCGTCTGCGGCATGCAGAAACTACGCAAGCAGCTACTTAATTTATAGCAATCATGTACACCTCTAGTAATTCAGATTTTCGGGATGAAGTGCAAGGCGCCCGGAGCGCAGCACACCGGAATGCACTTGTGTGCATGAGGATTGCGAGCACCGCGCAACGCCGCAATTCGTCCGAAAAATGAATTTATTGAGGTTTACATATGTTTCCCCAACGCCTCGACTCCTCAGTAGCCTACGACATTGCCAAGGCCATGATGGACGGTTTTAACCGTCACTATCAGTTGTTTCGTACCGAGTCAGCCAGAGCCAAGCACCGCTTTGAAACCGCTGACTGGCACGGCCAGCAACGCGCCCAGCGCGAGCGGATTGAGTTTTACGACCTTCGTGTGCGTGAAGCGTCGATGCGGCTGGAGCGCGAATTTAAGGCTGGCGAACAAACCATGGATGTCTGGCAGCAAGTCAAACTGCATTACATCGGTTTGTTGGTTAACCACCAGCAGCCCGAGCTGGCCGAGACGTTTTTCAACTCGGTCACTACAAAAATTTTGCACCACAGTTATTTTCAAAACGACTTTATTTTTGTGCGGCCAGCCGTTAGCACTGAATACATCGAAAACGAAGAGCCCACTGCAGAACGTACCTACCGCGCTTACTACCCCGGCCAAGACAGTCTGCAAAGCAACGTCATCCAACTGGTACAAGACTTTGACCTGCGGCTAGAGTTTGAAGACCTGCCGCGTGATGCAGGCTACGTGGTGGCTGCCGTGCAAAAGCGTTTGGGTGATGTCAAGCTGCGGGCCAACTTTCAGATCCAGGTGCTCTCAAGCCTGTTCTACCGCAACAAGGGCGCTTACGTTGTCGGCAAAATTATCAATGGCTTCAATGAAGTGCCGGTAGCGCTACCCCTGCTGCACAACAAGAATGGCAAGCTGGTGATAGACGCAGCACTGTTTGGCGAGGACGACCTGCTGATGTTGTTCAGCTTTGCACGTGCCTACTTCATGGTGGACATCGGCATACCGTCGGCCTATGTGCAGTTTTTGCGCAGCATGATGCCTCGCATGCCGCGTGCTGAGATTTACAACGCGCTCGGCTTGGCCAAACAGGGCAAGACGCTTTTTTACCGCGACTTTTTGTACCACCTGCGGCATTCAACCGACAAGTTCCGCATCGCGCCCGGCATCAAAGGCATGGTCATGCTGGTGTTTGACTTGCCCAGTTTCCCGTATGTGTTCAAGGTCATCAAAGACTACTACCCACCGCAAAAAGACACCACGCGAGAGCAAATCAAAAGCAAATACCTGCTGGTTAAGCAACACGACCGTGTAGGCCGCATGGCCGATACGCAGGAATACAGCGAGGTGGCTTTCCCGCGCGCTAGGTTCGACGACGAGCTGATTGCCGAGATTGAAAAGTTTGCGCCCAGTCAGTTAGAGATATCTGACCGCGACGGTGACGGCCAGATGGAAGTCATCATCAAGCATGTGTACATCGAACGCCGCATGATTCCTCTCAACATCTATTTGCAGGAAGCGTTTGACGCAGGTGTTGAGGAGCCCACCGCCAAAGAACAGATTGAACGTGCAGTGGTCGAGTATGGCAACGCCATCAAAGACCTTGTGGCAGCCAACATCTTCCCTGGCGACATGCTGTGGAAGAACTTTGGCATTACCCGCCACGGCAAGGTGGTGTTTTACGACTATGACGAGATCGAGTACATCACCGACTGCAAATTTCGCAAGGTGCCCGCGCCACGCAACGAAGAAGACGAAATGAGCGGCGAGATCTGGTATTCGGTCGGCCCAAAAGACGTATTTCCTGAAACTTTCGGGCCGTTTTTACTGGGCAACGACGCGGTGCGCGGCGTCTTTATGCAGCACCATGCCGACCTGCTCGACGCCGCTTTCTGGCAGCACCACCAGTCGCGTATTCAGGCCGGGCATGTGTTTGATGTGTTCCCGTACGAGCAGGACAAGCGTTTCGCGCAGGCCAAGAACATCTCACTGGCTTGATCAAAGTTTGATTTTTAAAAGGAAGAAAGAACATGTCTGACTCAATCGTTAAAGACTCCATCGTTATCTTGGGCGCAGCCCGCACCCCCATGGGCGCTTTTCAGGGCGACTTTGCATCGCTGGCGGCGCATGACCTGGGTGGCGCGGCCATCAAAGCCGCTGTCGAACGCGCAGGTATTGCGCCTGAAAAGGTCGACGAAGTGTTGTTTGGCAACTGCCTGATGGCCGGGCAGGGTCAGGCACCCGCGCGCCAAGCGGGCTTTAAAGGCGGCTTGCCTGCAAGTGCTGGCGCGGTCACGCTGTCAAAAATGTGCGGCTCCGGTATGGAGGCCACACTGCTGGCCACCGACCAATTATTGGCTGGTAGCCGCGATGTGATGGTGGTCGGCGGCATGGAAAGCATGACCAATGCGCCGCACCTGATGCTCAAAGGCCGTAGCGGTATCCGCATCGGGCACGACCGCATTTATGACCACATGATGCTCGACGGCCTGGAAGACGCCTACGAGCCAGGCCGCGCCATGGGTACCTTTGGCGAGCAGTGCGCCGACAAATACAAATTCACCCGCGAAGCACAAGACGCGTTTGCCACCACCAGCGTGAATCGTGCCAAGGCAGCCACCACTTCGGGCGCGTTTGCAGCCGAGATCACACCCGTCACGGTCAAAACCCGTGCGGGAGAAGTCGTCATTTCCATCGACGAAGGCCCAGGCAAAGTCAAGCTCGACAAGATTGCGGGCCTCAAGCCAGCGTTCAAAAAAGACGGCACGATCACCGCTGCGTCCAGCTCGTCCATCAACGACGGCGCTGCGGCTTTGGTGTTGTCACGTGAATCAACCGCCAAAGAGCTGGGTGCCAAGCCGATCGCCCGGATCGTCGGCCACGCCACTTTTGCGCAGGCGCCTGAATGGTTTACCACCGCACCGGTTGGCGCTGTGAACAAGCTGCTCAAAAAAATCGGCTGGACCGTCAAAGACGTTGACCTGTGGGAAGTCAACGAAGCCTTTGCCGTGGTGCCGATGGCTGCCATGACTGAGCTCGGTATCAGCCACGACATCGTGAACGTGAACGGCGGGGCCTGTGCGCTGGGCCACCCGATTGGTGCCAGCGGTGCTCGGATTATCGTCACGCTGATCTATGCGCTCAAAGCGCGGGGTTTGAAAAAGGGTATTGCCACGCTGTGTATTGGCGGCGGCGAGGGCACCGCGCTGGCGATTGAGCTACTATAAATTTAGTAGCTGCTTGCGCCCGTAATCATTGACTTAGAGGCTATTTTGATACTCAATTCAGACCAACAACAAGTCCGCGATGCGGTGCGCGACTTTGCCGTGCAAGAGCTTTGGCCGCATGCGGCGGCGTGGGACAAAGCGCACACCTTCCCGGTTGAAGCACACAAGGGCCTGGCTGCACTGGGTGCCTACGGCATTTGCGTGCCTGACGACTTGGGCGGTGCGGGGCTCGACTACTTGACGCTGGCGGTGGTGATTGAAGAAATCGCCGCTGGCGACGGCGGCACCAGTACGGCAATCAGCGTGACCAACTGCCCGGTCAATGCGATTTTGATGCGCTATGGCAACCCGCAGCAGCAAAAACAATGGCTCACGCCACTGGCGCAAGGCCACATGCTGGGCGCGTTTTGCCTGACCGAGCCGCACGCGGGCAGCGATGCGTCGTCACTTAAAACCACTGCCACCCAAGACGCTGACGGTTATGTGATTAACGGCGTGAAGCAATTCATCACCAGCGGCAAAAACGGCCATGTGGCCATCGTCATCGCCGTCACCGACAAAGGTGCGGGCAAAAAGGGCATGAGCGCCTTTATCGTGCCAACCAACACACCCGGCTACAGCGCTGACAGACTTGAAGACAAGCTGGGCCAGCACTCTAGCGACACCGCACAAGTTAACTTTGACAATTGCCGAATTCCTACCGAGAACCTGATCGGCAACGAAGGCGAAGGCTACAAAATTGCGTTGAGCGCACTAGAAGGCGGGCGGATCGGCATTGCGGCGCAAAGCATTGGCATGGCCCGCAGCGCGTTTGATGCGGCGCTCAGCTACGCCAAGGACCGCACCAGCTTTGGCAGCGCCATCATCAACCACCAGGCGGTGGGTTTTAGATTGGCTGACTGCGCCACGCAGATTGAAGCCGCCCGCCAGTTGACCTGGCACGCCGCAGCCCTGCGCGACGCCGGTTTGCCGTGCTTGAAAGAAGCCGCCATGGCCAAACTGTTTGCCAGCGAGATGGCAGAGCAGGTCTGCAGCGCTGCTATCCAGACTTTGGGCGGCTATGGCTATGTGAACGACTTTCCTGTCGAGCGTATCTACCGCGACGTACGCGTTTGCCAGATTTATGAAGGCACGTCAGATGTGCAGAAAATCATCATCCAGCGCGCTTTGACTGCCTGAAACGACTGTTTTTACCTATCAAATCGGCCTTTAGCCCAATAAATACGAGCGCAAGCAGCTATTGAAATAATAGCTGCAATAAGTCCCCACCAGGGCCACAAACCAAAGCGTGATGCCCACCAGGCGTAAGGTGTTATTCCGCTGCGGCCTTCAACCTCACCGACCAGTACGCCGCGCGTATGACGCGGCAGCAGATGCGTGACGCGGCCCGTGTGGTCAATGATGGCGGTAGCCCCGGTATTGGTGGCGCGCACCATGGGCCGCTCAAATTCGATGGCGCGCATGCGCGAGATGTTCAAGTGCTGGTCAATGGCAATGGTGTTACCAAACCAGGCAATGTTGCTGATGTTGACCATCATCGTCGGCGCTGTGGCGGGGTCAATAAACCGGGCGGCTAGTTCTTCACCAAACAAATCTTCATAACAAATGTTCGGCGCAATGCGCTGGCCTTGCCAGTTCAGTGATGGCTGGATGAGACCACCACTGTTGAAATCGGCCAGCGGAATGTTGACGATGCTTAAAAACCACTTGAACAGCGGGTGAACAAACTCGCCGAAGGGCACAAGGTGGTTCTTATCGTATTGGTAAATCGTGTTGGTGGGCGAAGGTTTTAAGGCGATGGCGGAGTTGGTGTACCCCTGTTGGCTGTTGCCCAGGGGGATGCCGATCAGTGCTGCGGTTTGTGGTGCGCCTTGGGGGGGCTTGATGAAGCGATTGACCAACGCATCCAGATAGCCCTCGGGCAGTTGATGGGGCAGTAGCGGGATAGCAGTTTCAGGGGTGACGACAAGTGATGTGGTGGCCGCCAGCAGTTGCGACTGGTACCACTTCAGCGCATCCGGCAGGCCACCCGTGGGCTGAAACTTCTGGTCTTGGGCGATGTTGCCTTGCAGCAGGCTAACGGTGAAGGGCGTTTCAATGGCTTTGGTAAAACGAGAGCCACCCGTGTCGTCAGCCTTAAAGCTAAAACTAATCGCTCCTGCCAGCACGACGCCAATGGCAGTCACAGCGATGAGAACTCCGCGCGGCTTGCGGACAAGTCCCGCCAAAGTTGCAGCCAGCAGGGCCACACCAAATGTCAAACCATGCACGCCAATAACATTGGCCAGACCAACAAACGGGCCATCCAACTGCGCATAGCCGCCCTGCCCCCAAGGAAAGCCCGTGAACAGCGCCACCCTCGCCAGCTCAGCCAGCAGCCACAATGCCGCAAAAAGAGCAGCGCGTCCTAATCGGTTAGCGGGTGAAAGATAGACAAAAAGCGCACAAGCCGCAGCGTAATAAAGCGCCAAGAACGCCGCCAACCCAACAATGGCGATCACCGTCAGCGGCGCTGCCAGGCCGCCATATTTGTTGAGCGATATAAATAACCACCACCAAGTTGCCACCTGCATGACCGTGGCAAACAGCCAGCCCACCCATGCGCCTTGCTTTTTGGTTTTAGCTTGGCCCAGCTGCCAGGCCAGCAGGCACATGGCCAGCAGTTGCAGCCACCAGACCGGTTGGCCCTGCGCTAGAAGAAAGCTAAAAGGCCACGCAATGCTCAAAGCATGGGCGCAACCAGCTACTAGAACAATAGCAATCGGGCCAATAGACGATTGGCGGCTCAAAACCTGCATCAAGCCAAGTCAAGGCTGGTCTGCACACCCACCGGCGCCACCTTGAACCACTTCACCGCGCCGCCCTTGGTGTGCAGCACAGTAAATTGCAGGCCGCCCAGGGCAAAGCCTTCACCGCGCTTGGGCACATGTCCCATGCGGTGGGCCACCAAGCCGCCTATAGTGTCAAAGTCGGCATCGACCAGGCTCACGCCAAAAGCCTCGCTGACGCGCTCAATCGAGGTGTCGCCGCTGACGCGAAAACTGCGGTCGGGCAGACCAAAAATATCGCCGTCGTCCTCGGCAATATCGAACTCGTCTTCGATTTCACCAACGATTTGCTCCAGCACATCTTCAATCGTGATCAGCCCCGCCGTGCGGCCAAACTCGTCAATCACGATGGCCAAGTGGTTTCGGGTACCGCGGAACTCGCGCAGCAGATCGTTCAGGCCTTTGCTCTCGGGCACAAACACGGCGGGCCGCAGCAGCGCCTTGATGTTCAGCTCAGGCGCACGCTGCAACTTCAGCAAATCTTTCGCCATCAAAATGCCGATGATGTTTTCTTTTTCGCCCTCGTACACCGGAAAGCGCGAGTGCGCGGTGTCGATCACCAAATGCAGCAGCTCATCAAACGGAGCGTCGATGTTGACCAAATCCATGCGCGGTGCGGCCACCATCACGTCGCCCGCTGTCATGTCGGCCATGCGAATCACGCCCTCCAGCATTTCGCGGCTTTGCGCACCAATGACGTCGTTGTCTTGCGCCTCAACCAGGGTTTCGATCAGCTCGTCTTTGGAGTCTGGCCCGGGGTGGAGCATTTCCGCCAGCTTTTGCAAAAAGCCGCGTTTGTCTTCATGTTTGGCTTCGTGTTTTGAAGGCCTACTGGGGGGGTTGTCGGACACAGGGTGTTCGGTAGTTGCTAAGAGTGCAAGGATAGCGCAGTTCTTTGACGGCGCTGCCCAGAACAGTCAAGATGCAGATTTTTCCCGGGCTTCCCGCACGCCGCGCCGCACATCTTGCACCGCTGTCAAAAAGCTCCAGAACTGTTTGGCCTGCACTTTCAGGCGGTAGTCGGTCTGGGCGATTTGCTCTTCTACCATTTCGGTCATGCGCGAATCAAGGTCAGCGGGCGGCAGCTTTAAGTAGGCTTCGCTCTCGCTGCCGTCACGCTCAATCGTCGCGCCAGCCTTGCGGGCGATGTTGAGCATGGCGGTGTTTTCAGTCAAAGCGTGGATGAACATCATGCCCACACCTTCGTTTCGGGCGTGGATGACGGCTCGGTCAAACAGGCGCGAGCCATAGCCGCGCCCGCGTGCTGTGGAAAGTACAGACACGCCAAACTCGGCGCAACTGCTCAACTGGGCATCGGTTGAAAAAGCCAGATGCGCCATGGCAATCAGCTCGAGCTTGCGGTTATAAATGCCAAAAATATCGTCACGCTCGTAGTTAAGCCCGTCAACATAGCGCCGCACCTGCTCGTCATTGGCACCGTAGCCAAAGCGCAGGTAGCGGTCTGTTGGGCTGAGCGACAACAGGTGCGCAGCGATGCGCTCGCCGTGGCTAGGGCCAATCGAGCGGATGGGAACCATGATGGGCGTAGCATAAGGCCGCCCGGCAACCGGCGGCGGCCGCGCCTCTCCCGGCGAGCGAAAGAATTCTTTACTCGCGCCAATAGAGGCTTTAAAAAGTGTTCCGGGTGTGACCATGGGTGAAATATAAGGGTTTTCCCTAGAATTG
Source organism: Burkholderiales bacterium (assembly GCA_038204335.1). Lineage (GTDB taxonomy): Bacteria > Pseudomonadota > Gammaproteobacteria > Burkholderiales > Burkholderiaceae_C > Polaromonas. The sequence continues at coordinate 675 of JBBRDA010000033.1, read as the reverse complement.
CCAGTCTACAGGGAATTAAAGCTTACAGAACAGGGTGTTTACCCAATCACGCGTGGGGAAAAGCCCCGAAACTGAGCACCAAAGCATCCTGTGCCCCGCAGGTTTAGCCAATAGGTACTATCCGGCTGTCGTGAATTGACGCCCGAGCTAGGCAATTTCTTGATTTCTCTGATAATTCAGCATGACTATTTCTACCTCCCCCCAAGCCGAGTTCGCCACGCCTGCGGCGCTGGTTGATGAGTTTTTACGCATCATCATGATCCCTGACCCGGCAGCCGCCCGGCGCTTTACTGCGCCGGACATGCGCATCAGGTTTACCGGCGGCCGCAAGATGAGCCAGCCGGCAGACTGCACGGCATTCAATAAATCTCGCTACAAGTGGGTCAAGAAACGAATTGAACGCACTGAAACGGTGGTCACCACGGCAGTCACGGCGGCGGGCGTGCCGCTACAGGCTGACGAAACAGTGGTCTACAGCATAGGCACCCTGTATGGCGAATGGCCAGACGGCACGCCGTTTGAAGGCAACCGCTACGTTGACCGATATGTGGTGAAGGCTGGCTTGATCACTGAGATGGACGTCTGGAACGACAGCGCCGAATGGTTGCTGACGCGCGCCGGGCTGGTGCCGGCTTGATGTTCTGATCAAGCCATGTCAGCTATTTACCAAGGCAA
>JBBRDA010000032.1:0-27664 GCA_038204335.1 Burkholderiales bacterium | reverse complement strand
GCCACCTTGTCTTTTTTGTGCAGGCTCAGGCAAAACTCAAACAGCTTGGGTTGGGCGGTGCGAATCAGGCGCGCCAACGCAATCGTGGCCCGCACGTCAGACAGCGCATCGTGCGCCGCCTCATGCAGCAGGCCGTTGGCGACTCATCCGAGCAATAAAAACGAGGTGCTGGCGTGGGATTTGTCACATGATCCGAGCGAATTACCGTTGCTCGACATGGCCACCCTGCGCGAGAGGCTTTTTACCAAGCAGTCTGATTTGCCAGAAGGCGTGCAGCGCCTGCCGATCAAGTCGGTTCATTTGAACAAGTCACCCATGGTGGTCAAGAAACTAAAAACCTTGAGCGAAGAGATGGCTGCCAATTGGGGCATCGACATGCCCGCAGCCCTAGCCAATGCTGAAAAAGCCCGATCCCTGCCCGACATAAGTGCCATCTGGCCCGAGCTGTTCAATCGCCCAAAAATGCCCACGCCCGACGTAGACGAAGACCTGTATGGCGGCTTTGTAGGCAATGCTGACCGCCGCCGCTTGAATCAGTTGCGCGATCTGTCACCGGCAGAGCTGGCTGTGAGCCGGGTCGGGTTTGACGACGACCGGCTGGCCGAGCTGGTGTTCAGGTACCGGGCGCGCAACTTTGCCGAGACGCTGACGCCACCAGAGCTTGAAAGATGGGACGCGCACCGCGCAGCGCGCTTGCTTGAAGGCGAGGGCGGGGCACGCAATGTGGACGCACTGTTGGCCCAACTTGATCAACTGTCTGATAGGGCAGACGAGAAAGGGCACGCCGTGCTGGAGGCGCTGTCTGACTACGCTGAGCAGATCGCGCCAGAGCCTGTCTAGTTTCGTTGCGTCATTTTATCGACCTAAATTGCTATAAATAAAGTAGCTGCTTGCGCCCGATTTCAGGGCGCTAGCAGCATTTTTTATAGTTCAAAAGCGCGTTGTAAAAACCACCAAGACGCCAGCAGCGCCACAACAATAGAGCCGCCAATGAGCACGCCCACCCGGTAAAAGCGGGTGGCCCGCAGCCAAAAGGCCAGCGGTAAAAACGCCACAACAATCGCCAACTGGCCCAACTCCACACCGACATTAAAGCCAACCAGCGCCAGCACCAGCGCGCCCTGCGGCAAGCCCAAGTCGGCCAGCACAGATGCAAAGCCAAAGCCGTGAATCAGCCCAAAGGCAAACGCCATCACCCAGCGGCGCCTGTCAACCGTGCCGCGTAAATTGTTCAGCGCCGCCAGCACCACCGATGCGGCAATGACAGATTCCACCAGGCGCGACGGCAGGCTGATGACCTGCAGCGCCGCCAGGCTCAGCGTGATGGAATGCGCCAGCGTGAACGCCGTGACTACCTTGAGTGTTTCGGTCATGGAGCCGCGCAGCGTGGGCGCTGGCTCCCAGGTGTTGGCGCGGCGTACCAGTACGGCAGGCAACAGCAGCGACAGTAAAAACAAAATGTGGTCGTAGCCAATCCAAATATGCCAAGTGCCTTCAATCACGTACTGGCGCAGGGTTTGCTGCCAGCCTGTAGGTGCCAATGACAGCGCCTGGCTGGCTGATTCCGTGCTGAAAATCAAGGCTTGTGCGGTAGTGGTTTCTGCTGTCTCACCCGGAGTCAGCCACTGCAGCAAGCCGCGGTGGGACGGGTCGACATCAAAAAACAAGCTGTAGGTGGCGCTGATGGTTTTTGGCGCGCTCGCAGCCACAGGGCACTGCGCGGTCAGAGACAGCACAGCGTAGGCTCCGTCACTGTGTTTGTCCAGTTGCATCGGGGCGCTGGTTGTCCATGGGCAAGCCTGGCCGTCGGCGTTGATCAGCAGCGCGCTGGTCGCCAGTTGGGTGATGTCGGCTTCGCGTTGGCGAGTCTCGCCCCAAGTCAGTTCACCGTTGCCGTCGCGGTCTAGTTGCAGCACGTAGTCCAAGTCACGCAAGGCAATGTCCCAGCGGGCAGTGATGGTTTGACCCGCTTGGGCGGCTGATGGGCTTGCCTGCAGGGTCAAATAGCTGTCGCTGGGCTTGTGCGCATTGGCGGCGCTGTGCCCCGCTAGCAGCATGACGGCTAGGCCCAGGCGGCCTAGCAAATTCGTGACGCGCATCATTTTTCAGCTCCCTGGGCAACCAGTTGGGTGGCCAGCGCATTGATCTGCGAGTCTTGGTAGCCAGTTTCGCGCCACCAAACCAGCGCAGGCAGGGCCTGTTTGACTTTGCCAGCGTTCGCGGGGTCAAGGGCGGCACGCATCAGGATTTCTGCATCACGCGGCTCTTTTTGGGTGCTGTAGTTTGCAAGGGCCAAGTCCAACGCCTTTTTCGGGTTTTGTTCGATGTCCAGTTCAAACCGGGCCGCTTCCTGTTCGTGCAAACGGTCACCGCGTTTGGCGGCTTCTCTAAACCGGGTGCGCAACTGTGTTGCCAGGTCGGCGGCACGCGGGTCCTTGCTTTGTTTGGTGGCCAGGGCCAGGCGCAGCAGCAAGATATCAGAGCGTTCCCACTCAGCAAGCAACACCAACACTTCTTGGGGGCGGTTTCTAAACAGTAGAAAATCTGCATAGCTGCCCAGCAAAAACTGGTCAGTAATACCCAGCTTGAGCGCGCTCTTGTAGTAACTTTCAGCGGCGTCAAAACGCTCCAGGCGCAAGGCCATTTCAGCCAACCGCGTGTACTGCCACAGCAGTAATGGCGGCGCGCTGGTTTCGTTGGCCTTGGCCGCTGCGGCAAGCTTGTCAAACGCTGCACCCAAGCCGCCTTTGCTGCTGCCTTCTGCATAAGCGCTACAACCGATGCCTACCAGCGGCTCGGCCAGCGGCGCTAGTTTTGCGCATTCAGCCGCAGCTTGGGCGTACTTGGCTTGCACCATAAAAATGGCGCTGCGCCACAGCAAGGGCTCGGGCGATGTCGGGTTCAGCTCGTTGGCTTTGGCCAGGCTGGCCAGCGCGGGGTCAAACGCGTGGCTAAATTGTTCAATCATGCCTCGCACTTGGTAGTAGGCCGCCGCCATGGCGGGCTCAGCGGGTGTGGCTTTTTGCAGCGGTGCCAAGGCGCCAGTTGCATACCCCACATACCGTGGGTCGCCCTGCGCCATGGCCATGTCAAAGTAGCGCCGGGCAATCTCTACCCGCAAGCTCGCATCGTCGGGCCGGGCGGCTAACTGTTTGCGCAATGACTCCACCCGCCGCGTGGCTGGGTCACTGGCCCGGCCCGGCAGGCGCTCGATCACCTCGGCGTCATTGGCTGGCGTGTAGGGCGCTGCCTGGGCAGTTGGGGTTAAAAAAACCGCAGACAGCGTGAACAGCAGCAGGACAGGTTTGAATTTCATGGTTGGAACTAACTATTAAATATATAGCTGCTTGCGCCCGATTTTATTGGGCTACAGGCTGATTTATGCCTTGAATACCGGGCTATGACCGCGCCAGCACCCCCAGCGCAAACGGCAAACTCAGCACCCCCAGCATGGTCGACAGGGTGACCAGCCCTGCGACATAGCCGCCGTTGTAACCCATGCGGGCAGCCAGCACATAGGCGCTTGATGCGGTGGGCAAGGCCGAAAATGCCAGCAAGATGGTAGCCTGCGGTACTGCCAGATTAAAAAGTCGCGCCAGCCCCAGCGCAACAATGGGCAAGATCAAATGCCGTATCGACAAAACTGCAATTGCCAGTGTTTTGGCTTGCGACAAGTGGCCAAACTGCATGCCAGCGCCCGCCGCCATCAGCCCCAATGCCAATGATGCCGCACCGATGCGCGTGACAGTGGGCTCCAGCCACACCGGCATGGTAAAACCCAGCAAGTTGGCCGCCAGCCCAGTGGCTGTGGCAATGATCAACGGGTTACGCACCAGCTCACGCAAAAAGCCACTCTGAGCGTGGCGCGCCATCGGCCACACCGCTGCCACATTAAAAAGCGGCACACACACGCCAATCAGCACCGCAATCATTAGCAGCCCCTCGGGTCCGGCCAGTCTTTCTGCCAGCGCCAGGCCAATGAACGAATTAAAGCGAAACGCCACCTGGGCGCTGGCGGCGTGATTGCGCCTGTCGATTCGCTTGCCCAGCCACGGCAAATACGGCAGGCTGTAGGCCATGCCGATGCCGGCCACGCCCAGCAACAGCCCGGCACTGATCAGACTGGATGCAGCCACCAGGTCCAGCGGACTTTTGACGATGGAATGAAACAGCAGCACCGGAAACAAAAAGAAATACACCAGACTTTCAACCTGCTCCCAGACGGTACGGTTGAGCGCGGTGTAGCGGCAAACCAGGTAACCGCAAATAATCAGTGAGAAGTCCGGGAAGAGAAGTTGAGCGTAATTCACCCTTCAAGAATAACGGTTTTTGCGGGCGATTCGGGTTAGCCCTTATGCGTATTCCACAACTTGCAGGAACGCATCTTGCACGTAAGATTCAGATTGTTTTTACTTGAAAGGATTTGAATATGCAACGTCGCTCGTTTTTCGCCCTGTCAACCCTGTCGGCTCTGTTGCTGGCATCCAGCAGCGCTGTGATGGCGCAGGCCTACCCGAACAAAGTCATTCAGCTTCAAGTGCCTTTTGCACCCGGCGGCACGACTGACCTGATCGCCCGCATCGTGGCTGAGCCATTGGGCAGGGCCCTGGGCCAATCTGTGGTGGTGGTCAACAAAGCGGGCGGCGGCGGCGTGGTGGGCGCGGCTGAAACGGCTCGTGCTGTGCCTGATGGTTATTCGCTCGGTATGGCAACGGTCTCTACCACGGCGGCAAACCCGGCCATCAACCCCAAAATGCCGTACAACGTAGAAACCGATTTCACGCCCATCATCAACATTGCCGCCACACCCAACGTGATTGCGGTTCACCCCAGCTTCCCAGCCAAGAATTACAAAGAATTTGTTGAAGTGCTTAAAAAATCGCCAGGCAAGTACTCGTACTCGTCGTCGGGTACAGGGGGCATCGGGCACCTGCAGACCGAGTTGTGGAAGGGCTTGGCGGGCGTTTTTGTGACGCACATCCCGTACAGCGGTGCTGGCCCGGCGCTGCGCGACACGGTGGGTGGCCAGGTCGAAATTATTTTTGACAATGTGCCGTCAGCATTGCCGCACTTTGCCGCCAAGCGCTTGGTACCGATGGCAGTGGCCGCACCGCAGCGCCTGGCTGCGTTGCCAGACGTGCCAACCTTCAAAGAGCTGGGTCTTGAGCCGGTAAATCGTATGGCTTACTACGGCATTTTGGGCCCCAAAGGCTTGCCGCGTGATGTGGTCGAAAAAGTCAACAGCGCCATGCGCAAAGTGCTGGAAGACCCGGCCGTGCGCAAGCGGATCGAGGACACCGGCTCTGTGGTGCTGGGCAACACGCCCGAGCAATTTGCCGGCCAAATGAAAGACGAGTTGGCGGTGTACAAAAAAGTGGTTGAAACGGCCAAGCTCAAGCTCGAATAAAACCATTCAGCCTGCGCCTTAGCAAAAGCCGCTTACTGCAAGCGGCTTTTTTACGCCCGGACATTTTTGTTATCGTCAACCTCATGCACACCAGAAGCCAAGCCAGTATTGACAGCTTTATCGACGCGCTGTGGCTTGAAGACGGCTTGAGCAAAAACACGCTGGCGGCGTATCGGCGTGACTTGTCCTTGTACGCTGGCTGGCTGGCTGAAAAACCTCAAGGGAATCGCGATTTAGACGCCACCGTTGAATCAGACTTAAACGGCTACTTTTCAGCCCGGCACAGCACCACCAAAGCCACCACCGCCAACCGCCGATTGACGGTGTTCAAGCGCTACTTTGCGTGGGCGCTGCGTGAAAAGCTGATCACCGCCGACCCGACCCTCAAACTGCAGTCGGCCCGGCAAGCCCTGCGCGTGCCCAAACTGATGAGCGAGGCGCAGGTTGAAGCGTTGCTGGCCGCCCCCCCTGTTGAGACACCGCTAGGCCAACGTGACCGCGCCATGCTGGAGCTGATGTACGCCAGCGGCCTGCGCGTGAGCGAGTTGGTCGGGTTAAAAACTTTTCACCTGAGCCTGAACGAAGGCGTGCTGCGCGTCACAGGCAAAGGCAACAAAGAGCGGCTGGTGCCGTTTGGCCAGCTCGCGCGCGAGGCGATTGTTGACTACATCAAAGAGGGCAGGCCAGGCATTTTGAAAGGCCAACAAACCGATGATTTGTTTGTAACCCACCACGGCCACGGCATGAGCCGGGTGATGTTCTGGATGCTGGTGAAAAAGTACGCGGTTGTTGCTGGCATCAACTCGCCCCTGTCCCCCCACACCCTGCGCCACGCCTTTGCCACGCACTTGCTCAACCACGGTGCTGACTTGCGCGCGGTGCAAATGCTGCTGGGCCATGCTGATATTTCAACGACGACGATTTACACCCATGTGGCGCGGGAGCGGTTGAAGAAGATATTGCATGAGAATCATCCTAGGGGGTGAGATTTGGATGTATTTGGGAGTGCCGAAGAAGCGTACATATGTATGAATACAAGACTTGATCCCGTAGAATTTACTATTAATTCAGTAGCTGCTTGCGCCCGTAAACAGGGCGTTCTGGCTACTTTTGGCAGTCAAAAATGGACTGGAAAGTGCTCAAAACGACTGCAGCTAAGCAAATCAGCGCAGATTAGCCAATCGAAGGAGACCATCTGATGTTGAAGCTCTCGGGTTTTGAAAGCGTGTTTGCAGCAGCGGGCAATTTCTACTTGCTGCTGATGGTCGGCGGCTTGGTCTTTGCGTTTTGGAAAGGCAAGACTTGGCCCCGCAAGCTGGGTTTTGCGGCGCTGGTGCTAGCGCTTTTCATGGCGCCCATTGCGTCAACCATCTATGACGGCATCGTGCACCGCAGCATGCTTGCCAAAGCGCAGGCTTTGTTTGATGAGCGGTGCAAGACTGCGGGGGAAAAGATTTACAAGACTGTGGAGGGCGTGGAGGGGGTGCTGTTGATGAAGGTACGACCAGACAGTATTAACTTCGGCAACCAATATGCGATGGACGACCCGTATGGGCGTGATGTGGGGGGTGACGGATACATCGGCTCATTCCTGCGGGCAACGACTGGTCAATCGTTGAATCCGCAAGTTGCAGCTGGCCGCCAGCAAGGTTTCAAGTGGGTCGAAGCAATCAACTTGGCTGACAGCCAGTTGTACAGATACATGGGGGTAATTAAATCAGTAGAGGGTCGTGACCCGAATTTTGAATTGGAAAAGACAGCGATTACCAAAGGTAAAGCGGGCTTTGGTGTGGCCTACGAAGACATTTCCACTCGTGAAGACCGAGATAACTGGATCGCCGGGGGCATTATCAAAGTGATAGACATCAACACCAGTGAAATTATTGCGCAGCGAGTAGGTTATATGTTCGATTCTGCGCTTGGCGATACGAATGGCTTTCGCGGTCCATGGGAGGCCGCTAACGCTTGCGCTGGCGCTTCGCGCAAGTACGGGCATAACGCGCAGTTCGTTTTTAAATCTCTTAAACCAGTGCAGTGAGAATAACTATGACAAAGGAATTAAGGGAATTAATTGAGGGAATTAATTCGCCTCGAAAGCCTGTGGTGTAACGTAATTGATAGACAAATGTATATACAAACGTGTAAAATGACCCGGTGAAAATATCCGGATTCGACTGGGATGAGGGCAACTGGCCGAAGTGCGGCAAGCATGGTGTTTCTCGCGAAGAGATAGAGCAGGCGTTGCTTGGCTCGCCCGCTGTGATGCCCGACCCGCACCCGCAAGAGCCACGTATGAGAGCCATCTCAAAGACTCAAGCCGGCCGCTATGTGTTTTTGGTTTTCGTGCTGCGCCGGGTAGCAGGCCAAACGAAGATTCGCCCCATCAGCTCACGTTTTATGCATCAAAAGGAGATTGATCACTATGAAAGCCAAACTTAAAACCATGCCTTCACTTGCAAATGATGCCGATGCCGAGCGGTTTGTTGCTGAAGCAGATCTCGCCACCTACGACTTGTCGGGTTTCAAGCCGATGGGGTTTGAGTTTGAGCCTAAAGCGGCGGCGCTGAACATGCGTCTGCCTCAAAACTTGCTGGACGCGCTAAAACGAAAAGCCAGCGCCAAAGGGATGCCTTACACGCGCTACGTCAGGTTGCTGTTGGAGAACGATGTTTCGCGCTAAAAGCAGATTAGGATAAGACGCTAGATAAATTATTTAGCTATTATTTAAATAGCTGCTTGCGCCCGTATTTATTGGTCTTCAGCCTCAAAAGAACATAAAACTGCAGCGCTTGGATTGAGACTTCAATGAAGCCTAACAACATCCCGAGCCGTCGAGGTTCAACCCTCCAGCAGCCCTAACTCAACCTCCTCAAAACCCGCCCTACGGCGCGCATCCAGATTCAGCGGCCCCTTGACCCGCGGTGCGCCGTACTGCGCAGCTAGCACCGCATAGTGCGCCACCGGGTCTAGCCCGCGCTGTGAGCACAGGTTTCGGTACCAGTGGTTGCCAATCGCAACGTGGCCAATTTCGTCGTGCAAGATCACATCCAAGATTTCTACCGCCTTCAGTGCCTGCGGCGTACCTACCTTGCGCAGCTTGGCTTGCATGGGCGGCGTGGCGTCTAGCCCGCGGGCCTCCAGCGTGCGGGGCACCAGCGCCATGCGGGCCAGCACGTCGCTTTTGGTTTTTTCTGTCATGTCCCACAAACCGGTGTGCGCAGCAAAGTCGCCGTAGTCATAACCCATGCTTTGCAGGTGCGCGCGCAGCAAGCTGAAGTGATGCGCTTCTTCTGCTGCCACGGATAGCCAGTTTAGGTAGTAGTTGCGCGGCATGCCGCCAAAGCGCCAGATTGCGTCTAGTGCCAAATTGATGGCGTTGAACTCGATGTGCGCCACGGCATGTAGCAGCGCGGCCAAGCCTTCAGTCGTGAAGGGCGAGCGCTTGGGCACATCCAAATGTGAGCGCAGCTCAGGCTTTGGCGGGCAGCCGGGCACGCCCGCAGGTTCTTCTAGAGTGGCGTCAACCGCTATCGAAAGAGTAGCTGCTCGCGCCCGTATCCATTGGGCTAGAGCCACTTTTTTATCTGAATTTAGCTCTAAAAGTGCTTCTAGAGCAAGATTTCGGAGCTCTGGGGCGTCTGAAGGGGGCATCATGCGCCAATTGTCGAACATTCCTTGATGGGCGTCCTTACAATTGAGCGATTCCAACCGCAGACGCTTGAGACAAACCATGGCCCTTTACCAGCTTGATGATTTAAAACCCGCCGTTCATCCCAGCGCTTGGGTGGCAGACAACGCGCAGGTCATGGGCCACGTCACGCTGGCTGAGAACAGCAGCGTCTGGTTTGGTGTGGTCATTCGTGGTGACACGTCCACCATCTCGGTGGGCAAAGGTTCTAACATCCAAGACAACAGCGTTTTGCACGCGGACCAAGGCATGCCGCTGGTGATAGGCGAGGGTGTCACTGTCGGCCACCAAGTCATGCTGCACGGCTGCACGGTGGGCAACAACTCGTTGATCGGTATTGGGGCTATCGTGCTGAATGGCGCGAAGATCGGCAACAACTGCCTGGTAGGTGCGGGCGCGCTGGTGACCGAGGGCAAAGAGTTTGCTGATGGCTCAATGATCATCGGTAGCCCGGCCAAAGCCGTGCGCATGCTGTCGCCCGAACAAATTGAGGGTTTAAAAATGAGCGCGCAGCACTATATAGACAATGCCAGCCGCTACAGAGCCGGGCTTAAAAAGCTGGCTTGAACCTTTTTACTTTCCATATTTGATGTCTGAATTACACAAGTTTATTTTCGATGGCCTGCCGGTTCGCGGCATGCTCGTGCGCCTGACCGACTCTTGGCAAGAGATTTTGAAGCGCCGCCAAGCTGCTGGCGGCTACCCGGTGGAGGTGATGCACCTGCTGGGTGAAATGACGGCTGCTGGCGCGCTGATGCAGGGCAACATCAAGTTCAATGGAGCGCTAATTTTGCAGATTTTTGGCGATGGCCCGGTCAAGCTGGCGGTGGCTGAAGTGCAGCCCGACTTGAGCCTGCGCGCCACTGCCACCGTCACTGGTGTGGTGGACCACGGCAGCACGTTGAGCCAATTGGTCAATGTCAACAACGAAGGCCGCTGCGCCATTACCCTGGACCCGAAAGACAAGTTTCCGGGCCAGCAGGCGTACCAAGGCGTGGTGCCGCTGTTTGGCGACCAACATGAAAAAATTGAAAACATCAGCGAAGTGCTAGAGCACTACATGCTGCAAAGCGAGCAACTGGACACTAAGCTCATTTTGGCGGCAGATGGCAAGGTGGCTGCTGGGCTGCTGATTCAACGCCTGCCGGTTAAAGGGCAGGGCAACTTGGAAGGGCAGACTGACCGAGACGCCAATGAGGACGAAATTGGCAAAAACGAAGACTACAAACGCATTTCTATCCTGGCCTCAACCCTCAAGCGCGAAGAACTGTTGACGCTGGACGCTGACACGATATTGCACAGGTTGTTTTGGGAAGAACCCATCACGCGTTTTGAAGTGCTGCAACCCACGTTTGCCTGCAGTTGCTCGCGCGAGCGGGTGGCCAACATGCTGCGCAGTTTGGGTACCGAGGAGGTTGAAAGCATCATCGCCGAGCAAGGCAAGGTCAGTGTGACCTGCGAGTTTTGTGGTGCGCAGCACGGGTTTGACCCAGTCGATGCGGCGCAGATTTTTACCCAGCCTGATCGTCAGCCACCACCACCCGTCGCAGTTCAATAACTGCGGCGCTGGTTATTTATTGACCTGAACAAATATCTCGTTGGGCTTGACCATGCCCAGCTCGGAGCGGGCTTTTTCTTCAACCATCTCCAAGCCTTCTTTCAAGTCCCGCACTTCAGCGGCCAACTGGTCGTTGTTGACTTGGGATTTGACGTTTTTGGCCTGCTGCTCGGTCAGGCGCTGCTGCATGTCACGCACATTGGGAATGCTGCCCCGGCCTATCCAGAGTTGCGCATGAAAGATCACCAACAGCGCAATCAAAATGGCGGGGACGATACGGTTTCCCAAGGCTTCAATTGGCGTTAGCGGAGGTTGTAAAAGGCTGAACGGCCCGGGTAGGTCGCGATTTCACCCAAGTCTTCTTCAATGCGCAGCAACTGGTTGTACTTGGCCATGCGGTCAGAGCGCGACAGCGAGCCAGTTTTGATTTGCCCGGCATTGGTGCCCACGGCTATGTCGGCAATCGTGGTGTCTTCGGTTTCGCCAGAGCGGTGCGAAATAACGGCGGTGTAGCCGGCACGCTTGGCCATTTCGATGGCGGCAAAGGTCTCGGTCAGGGTGCCGATTTGGTTGATTTTGATGAGGATGGAATTGGCAATGTGTTTGTCAATGCCTTCTTTCAAAATCTTGGTATTTGTCACAAACAAATCGTCGCCAACCAACTGCACTTTTTTACCCAAGCGCTCGGTCAAAACTTTCCAGCCGTCCCAGTCGCCCTCGGCCATGCCGTCTTCAATGCTGATGATAGGGTATTTGTCGACCCAGGTGGCCAGAATATTTGTCCACTCGGTTGCGTCCAAACTTAAACCTTCTGCGCCCAGCACATATTTGCCGTCTTTGTAAAACTCGGACGCAGCGCAGTCCAGACCCAAGGCAATTTGCTCACCGGCAACAAAGCCTGCTTTGTCAATTGCTTCCAAAATCATTTGAATCGCCGCCTCGTGGTTGGCAACGTTAGGGGCAAAGCCGCCTTCGTCACCGACCGCTGTGCTCATGCCCTTGTCTTGAATAATTTGCTTCAGCGCATGAAAGACTTCAGCGCCGTAGCGCACAGCCTCGCGAAAGCTGGGCGCGCCAACCGGGATGATCATCAACTCTTGCATGTCCAAGTTGTTGTTGGCGTGCGCGCCGCCATTGATAACGTTCATCATTGGCACTGGCATTTGCATGCCGCCACTGCCGCCAAAGTAACGGTACAGCGGCAGGCCGGCTTCTTCAGCCGCGGCGCGGGCCACGGCCATGCTGACAGCCAACATGGCGTTGGCACCCAGGCGTGACTTGTTGTCGGTACCGTCCAGGTCGATCAGCGTGCGGTCTAAAAAGGCTTGTTCGCTGGCGTCCAGGCCCAGCACGGCTTCGGATATTTCGGTATTGATGTGTTCAACCGCTTTGAGCACGCCTTTGCCCAGATACCGCGACTTGTCGCCGTCACGCAGTTCAATCGCTTCACGCGAGCCTGTAGATGCGCCTGAAGGCACAGCCGCGCGGCCCATCACACCGGATTCAAGCAGCACATCACATTCAACCGTTGGGTTGCCCCGGCTGTCCAGAATCTCACGGCCCACGATGTCAACAATTGCACTCATTTATTGGCTTTCAAAAAAGGATTCAAAAAATCAAAAAAAACTAAAAACTAAACGCCTTCAACCAGCATCATGTTGAAGTGGTGCGCGGCACCGAGCCGATGTTTGCGAACATCCTGATACGCCGCGCTGTCATAGAAAGCCTTTGCGGCGTCATAGCTTGGAAAGCGCAGAACCGTCAGGCGCGGCGGCTTCCAGTCACCCTCAAGAGTTTCACTTTTGCCGCCACGAGCCAGATACTCACCGCCAGCTGCTGCTACGGCTGCGGGCGCAAGCGCTGCATAGCTTTTAAATTTTTCTGGGTCGGTAATTTGCGAATCAACAAGAATGTAGCCAGCGGGCATGGAGATCTCCAGAAAAGTGTGAAAAGTTAGTTGAAATTGTTCTCTAAAAAACCGTTTTTCTTGGTCACGCGGTCAAGCTCCAGCAGCGTTTCGAGCAGGGCTTTCATGTGTTTGAGCGGCACAGCGTTCGGTCCGTCGCTCATGGCTTTCGCGGGGTCTGGGTGGGTTTCCATGAACAAGCCTGCCACGCCCACCGCCACTGCTGCGCGTGCCAGCACGGGCACCATCTCGCGCTGCCCGCCGCTGCTGGTTCCGTTACCACCAGGCAGTTGCACTGAGTGGGTGGCATCAAACACGACAGGTGCGTGTGTCTCGCGCATGATGGCTAAGCTGCGCATGTCAGACACCAGGTTGTTGTAGCCAAAACTCGCGCCACGCTCGCATGCCATGAAGCGGTCTTCGCTCAAGCCCTTATCGCGCGCAGCGGCTCTGGCCTTGTCGATGACGTTCTTCATGTCACCAGGCGCGAGGAACTGGCCCTTTTTGATATTCACAGGCTTGCCAGATTGCGCCACAGCGGTGATGAAGTCGGTTTGGCGGCACAAAAAAGCGGGCGTTTGCAGCACGTCCACCACAGCCGCTACTTCGGCAATATGCGCTTCTGAATGCACGTCGGTCAGGATGGGCACACCCAAGTCGCGTTTGACTTTGGCCAATATTTCAAGACCCTTTTGCATGCCGGGCCCGCGAAACGTCGTACCGCTGGATCGATTGGCTTTGTCGTAGCTGGACTTGAAGATAAACGGGATGCCGAGCGACGCTGTGATTTCTTTGAGCGTGCCTGCGGTGTCCATCTGCAACTGCTCAGACTCAATCACGCAGGGGCCCGCTATCAAAAAGAAAGGTTTGTCCAGCCCAATATCGAACCCACACAAATTCATCTCAAGCCACCACTTTCAGTGCCTTGCCTTCAACTTGATGGTCTAGCGCAGCTTTGATGTAAGCATTGAACAGCGGGTGGCCCGCCCACGGAGTGGACTTGAACTCGGGGTGAAACTGCACGCCCACAAACCAGGGGTGAACGGTTTGCGGCAATTCGACAATCTCGGTGAGTTGTTCGCGCTGGGTTAACGCCGAAATGATCAGGCCACTTTCACGCAGCTTGTCCAGGTAGTTCACATTGGCTTCGTAGCGGTGGCGATGACGTTCTGTCACCACGTCGCCATAAATTTTGTGGGCCAGCGTGCCGGGGGCTACGTCAGAGCTTTGCGCGCCCAGTCGCATGGTGCCGCCCAAGTCTGATTTTTCGTCACGGGTTTTGATGGTGCCGTCAGCGTCTTTCCATTCGGTGATCAAGGCAATGACGGGGTGCGATGTCGCCACATCAAACTCAGTACTGTTCGCGCCTTTAAAGCCGGCGACATGGCGTGCAAATTCAATCGTGGCCACTTGCATGCCCAGGCAAATGCCAAGGTAGGGCACTTTGTTTTCACGGGCATAGCGGGCAGCGCAAATTTTGCCTTCGACACCCCGCACACCGAAGCCGCCGGGCACCAAAATGCCATCAAATTTGGCCAACCGCGACACATTTGCGTCCGTGATGGTTTCGGAATCAATGTACTCAATCACCACTTTGGCGTGGTTCTTCATGCCTGCGTGGCGCAAGGCTTCGTTCAATGATTTGTAGCTGTCTGAAAGATCAACGTATTTGCCAACCATCGCAATATGGATTTCATTCTTCGGGTGCTCGGTCTCGTACACCAGGTCGTCCCAGCGCTTCAGGTTGGCGGGCGGGGTGTTCAGGCGAAGCTTGTCGCAAATCAGGCCGTCCAGGCCTTGCTCGTGCAACATGCGCGGCACTTTATAAATGGTGTCAACGTCCCACATCGAAATCACGCCCCACTCGGGGACATTTGAAAACAGGGAGATTTTTGCGCGTTCTTCAGCCGGGATTGGCCTGTCTGCGCGGCACAGCAGTACGTCGGCCTGAATACCAATTTCACGCAGCTGCTTCGCGGTGTGCTGGGTGGGCTTGGTTTTTAGTTCGCCCGCAGCGGCAATCCACGGAACGTAGCTCAAATGCACAAAAGCGGTGTTGTTGGCGCCCAGGCGCAGGCTCATTTGCCGCACAGCTTCCAAAAACGGCAGGGACTCGATGTCACCGACCGTGCCGCCAATTTCAACAATCGCCACATCAACTGCCTCAGGCGTTTCAAACCCGGCACCACGTTTGACAAAGTCTTGAATCTCGTTGGTGACGTGTGGAATAACCTGCACGGTTTTACCCAGGTAGTCGCCGCGGCGTTCTTTTTCCAGCACGCTTTTGTAGATTTGACCGGTGGTGAAGTTGTTGGCCTTTTTCATGCGCGTTTCAATGAAGCGCTCATAGTGGCCGAGGTCAAGGTCGGTTTCTGCGCCGTCATCGGTCACAAATACTTCGCCGTGCTGAAACGGCGACATGGTGCCTGGGTCTACATTCAGGTAGGGGTCCAGTTTGATAAGAGTGACTTTGAGGCCTCGCGATTCCAGGATCGCAGCTAGAGAGGCTGAGGCGATTCCCTTGCCCAGGGAAGACACCACACCGCCGGTGACGAAGACAAATTTAGTCATGTTTGGCACGAACTTGCGCTCGCTTAGGTGGGAAATGTTGATTATAGGCGGTGACTCTTTTAAGAACGATCCCTTTGGCAAACTGATACATTGCTGGGCATGACTTCTTCAACAAATTTCGCAGAGGGTGGCGACGTCCTCGAACTGGCTGATAAACACATTGTTTTGGGCCTTTCGGGTGGTATTGCCTGCTACAAGGCCGCTGAGCTGTGCCGCGCGCTCATCAAAGCTGGCGCTACCGTTCAAGTGGTCATGACGGAATCGGCTGAGCAGTTCATCACGCCCGTGACCCTGCAGGCGCTCAGTGGCCGACCGGTGTTTACCAGCCAATGGGACTCGCGCGAAAGTGGCGGTCAGGCCAACAACATGGCGCACATTAACTTGTCGCGTGAAGCCGATGCCATCGTCATTGCGCCTTGCAGCGCCGACTTTATGGCCAAGCTGCTGCATGGCCGGGCGGATGACCTGCTGAGTTTGATGTGCCTGGCCCGGCCAATCGACAAGGTGCCGCTGCTGGTTGCACCCGCCATGAACCGCGAAATGTACATTCACCCGGCAACCCAGCGCAACCTGGCGCAGTTGCAAAGTGACGGGGCGACCGTTCTGGGTGTGGGCAGCGGCTTTCAAGCCTGCGGCGAAACCGGTGACGGCCGCATGCTTGAGCCTGATGAACTGCTGCAAGACATCATTTCTTTTTTTACCCCCAAAGTATTGGCGGGTCAGCGGGTGCTGGTGACGGCCGGGCCGACCTATGAGGCCATAGACCCGGTGCGCGGCATTACCAATTTATCGAGCGGCAAGATGGGTTTTGCTTTTTGCCGCGCTGCGCATGAAGCCGGCGCAGACGTGACGCTGGTAGCTGGCCCGGTCAGCTTGCCAACACCGCGTGGAATCACCCGAATTGACGTGAAATCAGCATCAAATATGCTTGAAGCCGTTATTTCACGGGCGCAAGCAGCTACTGTTTTTGTAGCAACAGCAGCGGTGGCAGATTGGCGGCCTGCAACGCCTGCAGACCAAAAAATCAAAAAAGACGGCTCAGGCCAATCGCCGCAACTGGCATTTGTTGAAAACCAGGACATTCTGGCCACCGTTGCCCAGTCGGCAGCCGCTCTAAACGGCACATTGTTTTGCGTCGGCTTTGCCGCCGAGAGTCACGACCTGCTGGCCAACGCCCAAGCCAAGCGGCTGCGTAAAAACGTGCCGCTGCTGGTCGGCAATATTGGCCCCGACACCTTTGGGCAAGACCATAACGCGCTGTTGCTGGTAGACACCCAAGGTGCCACTGAGATGCCAAGAGCCAGCAAATTAATGCTGGCGCGGCAACTGGTCAAAGAAATTGCCAACCGAATCCACAAAGCCTAAGCACCTCATGAAAATCGACGTCAAAATTCTCGACCCTCGCCTTGTGGGCAATTTGCCCAACTACGCCACGCCCGGCAGCGCAGGGCTGGACTTGCGCGCTTGCTTGAGCGAGCCATTGACCTTGGCAGCCAACGCCTGGCAGCTCGTACCAACGGGTATCGCTATTTATTTGCACAATCCGGGCTATGCCGCTCTCATCCTGCCGCGCTCGGGCCTAGGCCACAAGCACGGCATCGTGTTGGGTAATTTGGTGGGGCTGATTGACAGCGACTACCAAGGCCAGTTGATGGTCAGCGCCTGGAACCGCAGCGATGTGCCTTTCACCATAGCGCCGATGGAGCGTATCGCCCAGTTGATGATCGTGCCGGTGGTGCAGGCCGAGTTCAATGTGGTGCAAGAGTTTCCGGCCAGTGAGCGCGGCGAGGGTGGGTACGGGTCTACCGGTAAGTCTTGAGTCCCGTTTGCTTTATCGACCTCCGCGTGGCGACTGGGCCATGTGCTGCGGTTTTGGGGTGAAATCACGCGCGGGGTGGAAAAATCGGTCAAGCTTTCGCTTGGCGATTTTTTCGGATTGATTGATACGTCGCTTCCGCGCGGTTTTCACCCCAAAGCCCGGTCACATGGCCCAATCACCGCGCTTATCTATTGTCCAGAGAAAAAGGTGTCGAAGAGATTTTTTAGATCAGGGAATTCAAGCTCAAACTTGCTTCGGTTAACAAAATAGGCTTCTGAGGCTACTGCGAAAAATTCTGCGGGTGAGGTGGCGCCATAAGCGTCCAGCCAGGGCATCTCGGCGCCAAAGCGCTCGGCCATTACCACCTGATGTTGAAAGATATCAAACGCTGCTTGCATGCTGTTTTGCCAGGCGATTTTGGCCTCGCGGGTCGGCAGGGGCGGGCAGCCGTTGGCTGTGCCATCGCGCATGTCGAGTTTGTGCACGAACTCGTGAATCACGACATTAAAGCCACGCGCAAGATGGCCGCTTGAAGGGGCTGCGTCTTGGCAGCTCAGGGTGATGGGCCCGCCTTGCATAGCTTCGCCGGTGATCTCTTCTTTGTAAAAGTGCTGAACACCTGCCGCATCCACCACGCTGCGCCGTGCCAGCATCGCGCCGGGGTGCACCACGATGCCTTTGAAGTCGTCGTAAAGCTTCAGGCTCAAGTTCAACACCGGCAGACAGGCTTGGGCGGCAATGGCTACGGCCATCTGGTCTGTCACCTCCAAACCATGCGCGCCGCTGAACTCTTTTTGCGCCAAGAATTGCGCTGTCAGGGTCCGAAGGCGGGCTTGATCCGGCGCTGAAAGGGCAGCCAAAAACGGGTACTGCGCAAGCGTTGGCTGCCACAGTGCGTCGGGTAGGGCGCGGGGCGACGCGAATAGGTTCGCCAGCGGTTTTAACCAGCCAAGCACAAGGCGTATCTCAAGTTAAGTTGATGCGCTGAAGACCTTTAGCCGACAGGCGCAGCCCCTCGGCGCGTGGCGGCGTGGCCGCAGCATCCCAGTCGCTCAGCACCACGCGCTGCAAGCCGTCGCCCAAGTCATGCGCTGCGGGTTTGTGGGTGTGGCCATGAATCAGCGTGGCGCTGCTGGCTTGCCTGAGCCACTGCTTCGCTGCGCTGGTATCCACATCGGCGTACTCAACCCCTGATTGTTTTTTAGCCTCACTTTGCAGGCGCAGACCGCGTGCAATGTCCAGGCGCTGCGCCAAAGGTTTGGCTAAAAAGGCATGCTGCCATTCGGCGCTGCGCACCTGCTGACGAAAGGCCATGTAGTCGGTATCACTGATGCAAAGCGCATCCCCATGCGACAACAACCAGCGCTGCTGGTTGAAGTTTAAAACGGTGGGGTCAGCCAACAGCGTGGTGTTGCAAGCGGCCATCAAAGCGCCGCCTGCCAAAAAGTCGCGGTTGCCGTGCATGAAAAATGTCGGCATGCGCGTTGCGGTTTGCCTGATGACTTGGGCGCATTGGTCTTCAAAACCGTGTTCATTCAACACGTCATCGCCGACCCACACCTCAAACAAATCACCCAAAATGAACACCGCATCTGCTGGTGTGGTTTGCATGTAGCGCTGCCACGCATTGAAAGTCTCTGGCTCGCTGGCCTGCAAATGTAGGTCAGAGATGAAGTCAATGGTTTGCCAACTTGGCAGAGCCATCAACTCCGAGGCTTGCATTAAAGCGCCACAGCTTTTTCAATCACCACATCGGTGATAGGCACATCGCCGTGGCCCATTTTGTTGCCGGTTTTCACGGCTTCAATCTTGTCCACGACGTCCATGCCGCTCACAACTTTGCCAAACACTGCATAGCCCCAGCCTGAGCCGCTCGGTGCGGTGTGATTCAGAAAACCATTGTTTGACGCGTTGATGAAAAACTGCGAGCTGGCTGAATGCGGCTCGTTGGTGCGGGCCATGGCCACGGTGTACTTGTCGTTTTTCAAACCGTTCGTGGCTTCATTCGCAATGTTGGCGTCGGTGTCTTTTTGCTTCATGCCGACAGCAAAGCCGCCGCCCTGAATCATGAAGCCGGGAATCACGCGGTGAAACACGGTGCCTGCATAGTGGCCCTTGGCCACGTAGCTGAGAAAGTTGGCAACGGTTTTAGGGGCTTTAACGGCGTCTAGTTCGAGCGTGACGACGCCGTGGCCCGTGATGTGAAGTTCGACTTGTGGATTGCTCATGGTGTTTCTTTAAAAGGTTAGTTAAGGAGAGTTGCAGATTGGATGACGACCGGCGTCTTGGGCACGTCCGTCGGGAAAGGCCCGCCAGCACCGGTGGGCGTGGCCTTGATTTTATTGACCACGTCCATACCGCTGGTGACTTTGCCAAACACGGTGTAGCCAAACAGTTGTGATGCCCCTAGCAGTTGGGCGCGTGGCGTGTTTTCGTACACACGGCCACCGTATTCAAACCGGGGCACCGGGTCACCGGGCGGGATGACGGTAGGGTCTAAAAAAGCGTTGTCTTTGACATTGATGAAAAACTGTGACGATGCAGAGTTGGGGTCGTTGGTGCGCGCCATGGCCAGCGTGCCCTCTACATTGCGCGGGCCACCTTTGGCGAGTGCTTCTTGCCCCTCGTGTACGACAGTAGGCCGCGTGGCTTTTTGGGTGTAGCTGGCATCAAAGCCGCCACCTTGCACCATGAAGTTGCTGATCACGCGGTGAAAAATCAGGCCGTCGTAATGTTTGTCTTTGACGTATTGCAAAAAATTAGCCACCGTTTTCGGGGCTTTGTCAGGGTAGACCTCGACGACAAAGTCCCCCTGGCTGGTAACAAACTTGACCTTGGGTGCAGCTTGTGCAAAAGCTGTTGGCGTTGAAGCTGCCGCAGCCAGAAAAGTGGCCATCACAGCCAAGCGCCGCGAGACTAAAAACGGGTTTGTCATCCGAGGGTTCCTTCAAAAAATATTTTCCACTGGCCGCCTTGGCGTATCCAGTACTGGCGTTTGGTTTGCCCGGTCTTCGCGCCTTGCGCCAGCTCGCCAAAGGTTACCACCATGGTGTCGTTGGCATCCGTCCAGCGCAGGTATGAAACGTCCTTGAGCTCTACGTTGCGGCCATCGAGTTTTTTAACCTCAGCTTGCAGGGCGGGCGTCCATTGCGCCAGCGTTTTGCCGTAACTGGTGAAGTCTGGCGTGTACCAGCTCATCAGTCGCGTGATGTCGCCGCTGGACTTAGCGCCTTGCCAGGCTTTCAGAGCGTCTTCAAAAGGCTTGTTGTCGGCCTGAACAGTTTGCGGCGCCACCCATTTGAGACTTTGCGCAATGACCACTGGGGTAGTGCGTACCTGCACGGTGCGAATGATGCGCTCCAAGTCGGGGTTGGCCAGCACCACGCAGCCATCGGTTGACAACGGTGCGCGTGAGAACTGGTCCGGTGGGGTGCCGTGCAGCCAGATACCGCTGCCGGTTTTGCCGCGTTTGAGGTCCAGCTGATTGGGGTAATTGATAGGCAAGGCGCCCGAACCATAGAAATCTCTGAGTGACTTCGGGTCCAGATTGCTGGTCACAAAGTACACCCCCAGCGGCGTACGCAAATCGCCTTCCACTGTTTTTTCAATGCCCGACTTGCCAACCGATATGTAATAGTCATTCAGCAGTTTCAAGCCTGTGCTGCTGTTT
The DNA here is from genome assembly GCA_038204335.1 of Burkholderiales bacterium. Taxonomy (GTDB): domain Bacteria; phylum Pseudomonadota; class Gammaproteobacteria; order Burkholderiales; family Burkholderiaceae_C; genus Polaromonas. The sequence continues at coordinate 7,045 of JBBRDA010000032.1, read as the reverse complement.
TCAAACAGGTACAGGCGGGAGCGGGACGCATCGATCGCAATCGCATGTTTGTTTTGAGCCGACAAATTGATCAGCTGCGACGGGATCAATCCTGCAGCCGGACGCTCACGCAGCGCCTGCAGCCGGAGCTGCGACTCTTTGCGCAATTCAGCCAAAGGCACCGCGCCGGCTTTGGCCGTGGTGTCTGGCACGTCGCCAAGTGTCCGTACGGGCCGCAGCTGGGCCGTCAGCAAGTCGCCGTACACCAGTTGGGCCAATTGAAAGTTGGGGTGCTCACGCACCAAGCGCTCGGCCAACGGCAGGGCTTCGCGGGTCTTGGCCTGGCCAATGAGCTTGTAAATGTCGATCAGCCGGGCTTCTGCTTGGTTGCCCTGGTTGTCATTTCGGAAGGCGTCGGCGCTGGCCGCTGACTTGGCTTTGCGCTGCTTGGCAGGCTTTGACTTGCGCTGTTCGGTGGTGGCAGCGCTGTCCGCCTTTTTGCGTTTTTGGGTTTCAGCGTGGGCGGGCAGGGCGCTCAGAGCCACTGACAGTGCCACGCAAGCAACTGCCAAGGGTACATTTTTCAAGTCCCACGTCATCACGTCACGTCAAGAAAAGCGGGATGCGCGCAGTGCAACCGTCAGGCCGGGCTTCAACCCGTGGATTCCCTGACGATGACCCAACGCTCACCAGACTTGACCAGCTCAAGCGTTTTGCGGCTGGACACGTTCAAAGCGTCAGCACTGTAAGCCTGCTTGAACTTGACCACGGCTTTGTTACCGTTGACCGAGACAGCCAGGTCATTGAGCTTGACGCTGATGCTTGACTTGCCCATGATGCGGCTGCGGCGGTCTTCTTCCCAGGCTTTGCGGCCCACGCTGCCGGGTGGGTCAAACTCTTTGCCGTAGCTGCTCAGGTAGCTCGGCATGTCTTTGGCGGCCCAAGCAGAGGCCCAGCTACGCACGGCAGCTTCAACATCCTTTTCAGCCCCTGAACTGGAAACTGCCGCAGCAGGCGCGGCAGGCGCGGCGACGGGTGCAGCAGCAGTTGCAGCGGCAGGTGCTGGGGTGGCGACGGGTGCTTTGGCGACGGGCGCTGTCACTGCTGCACTGGCGCTTGGCTTTTGCCCTTTGGCATCGGGCGCGAACAGGGTACGAATCAACGCCAGCTTGGGCTGAACCCCAGTGTTGCCGCCGTCAAGTTGCAAGGCCTTGCTGTAGGCCTGACTGGCCAGCTTGGCATACACATCGCCCAGATTTTCATGCGCGGTGGCGTAGCTCGGGTTGGTACGAATCGCCATTTCAAGCGCAGCGCGTGCCTTGTCAAACTGGCTTTGACCCGCATACAAAACAGCCAGATTGTTGTACGGCTCGGGCAGCTCAGGGTACTCCTGCGTGATTTGTGTGAAGGTCGCAATGGCATCAGCCGGCTTGCCAGCTTCGGTTTGAATCACGCCCTTGATAAAACGCATTTGCGGGTCACGCGGCTTGGCTGCCAGGTATTGGTCGGCCTTGGCCAGAGCTTCGGCCAGCTTGCCCGAGCGCACCAAAATATTGACTTCGGCGTAGTCATTGGCGTAGGCCGCCGTGGCTGACAGCAGCGCGGCTAGGCACAGCAGACGCAAAGTGGTGGTGAACCCAAAATGCTGACGCACTGTGGACATGGATGGCATGAGTGAGCTGGATGAACGAACCATAAGACCTCTTGAATTTTTAGTGCTAGGGAGCCTTTTGAAGCTCTTTTTCGCCTGACAGGCGTGCTGGCTATACTGGTGGATTGTAGCCGAGGGGTATAGTTCCGTCACACCTAGCAGAGCGGCCTTCATCCCGGATTTCCCAAAGATTTACCCCTCCTGTTGACCGCTCCAAACCCCGCCCGTATTTCAGCCCCTTTTCACCGTATCTCCCGCCATCCATGAGCCTTCGCATTTACAACACGCTGAGCAGAAGCGTGGAGCTATTTACGCCTTTGATCCCCGGCCAAGTGCGGATGTACGTCTGCGGCATGACAATTTACGACTTTTGTCATATTGGTCATGCGCGCATGATGATGGCGTTTGACATTGTCCAGCGCTGGCTCAAAACCTCGGGTCTGCAAGTCACCTATGTTCGTAATATCACGGACATCGACGACAAAATCATCAAGCGTGCTGTTGAGCGTGGTATCACTATCAGGGCGTTGACCGACGAGATGGTGCAGGCCATGCACGAGGACATTGGCAAACTCGGCATCGAGCCGCCTACGCTGGAGCCCCGCGCGACTGAGTATGTGCCGCAAATGGTGAACATCATTGCCACATTGCAAGCTAAAGGCATAGCCTATCAGGCTAGCAACGGCGACATGAATTACGCTGTGCGCAAGTTTGTGGGTTACGGAAAGCTATCGGGTAAGTCGATCGACGAATTGCGCGCTGGTGAGCGCGTCGCAGTTGACGATGGCAAGCAGGATCCGCTTGATTTTGTGCTCTGGAAATCTGCCAAAGCCAGTGAACCGGAAGACGCCAAATGGGCCAGTCAGTTCGGCCAAGGACGCCCTGGATGGCACATCGAATGCTCGGCCATGAGCTGCGCTGCGCTGGGGGAAACCTTTGACATCCATGGCGGCGGGGCTGACTTGCAGTTTCCGCACCATGAAAACGAAATTGCCCAAAGCGAAGGCGCGTTTGGCAAGCCGATGGCCAACTTCTGGGTGCACAACGGTTTTGTCAATATCGACAATGAAAAAATGTCGAAGAGCTTGGGCAATTTCTTCACTATTCGTGACGTTCTCAAGAAATACGATGCCGAAACAGTACGGTTTTTTTTGGTGCGAGCGCATTACCGGGGCGGATTGAACTACAGCGACGTTCATTTAGACGACGCACGCGGCGCGTTAAAGCGTTTGTACACAGCGCTTGATGTGGCGCAGCCTGCAACGGCTCAGCTTGACTGGACCAACCCGTTTGCCGCCCGTTTCAAGGCCGCGATGGACGACGACTTTGCAACGCCAGAAGCGGTGGCCGTGTTGTTTGACTTGGCCAGCGAGGTCAACAAAACCCGTTCGCCAGCGCTGGCGGGCTTGCTCAAAGGCTTGGGCGGCTGCCTGGGGCTGCTGCAAGGCGACCCGACAACATTTTTAAAAGCCGGTTCGGTGCTGGACGAAGCCAGTATTCAGCAACTGATTGACCAGCGCGCCGCCGCCAAGCTGGCTAAAAACTTTGCTCAGGCCGACCAGATTCGCCAAAACCTGCTCGCGCAGGGCATTGAGCTCAAAGATTCGCCCAGCGGCACGGTTTGGGTGGTAAAAACATGATTTTTACCTGTCATTTAGGGCTTTTTGTCAATAAAATCGGGCGCAAGCAGCTATGAAAAAAATAGCAGTCATTGAGCCACAAGAGGTTGACCAAGTCCCCCACTATTGGGTCGATGCCTGCAAACACCTGGTTAAAAAAGACCGGGTCATGAAACGCCTGATTCCGCTGTTCCCCAACACCACCCTGCAAACCCGTGGCGACGCCTTCAGTACGCTGGCGCGCAGCATTGTGGGGCAGCAAATATCTGTCAAAGCCGCGCAAACGGTGTGGCACCGGTTTGAAGCGCTCCCTAAAAAGATGACACCGTCAAACGTCTTGAAGCTTAAGGTCGACGACATGCGCGCTGCTGGCTTGAGCGCCCGCAAGGTTGAATATTTGGTTGATTTGTCGATCCATTTCGACGCTGGCACGGTCCATGTCAAGGACTGGCAGGCCATGGACGACGAAGCCATCATTGCCGAGCTGGTGGCGATTCGCGGTATTGGCCGCTGGACGGCCGAGATGTTTTTGATGTTTTACTTAAGCCGGCCCAACGTGCTGCCACTAGACGACGTGGGGCTGATCAACGGCATCAGCAAAAACTATTTTTCAGGTGAATCGGTCAGCCGCAGCGACGCGCGCGAAGTCGCTGCCGCCTGGGCGCCGTATTGCAGCGTCGCAACTTGGTATATTTGGCGTTCTTTGGACACCGTTCCCGTTTTGAAGGACTGATAAGGACATGATTCATGGCTAAAAAAACCTTCCTTGACTTTGAGCAACCGATTGCCGACCTCGAAGGCAAAATTGAAGAGTTGCGCTACGTGCAAACCGAGTCAGCCGTTGATATTTCAGAAGAAATTGACCAACTCGCCAAAAAAAGCCAGCAGCTCACCAAAGACATTTACAGTGATTTAACCCCTTGGCAAATCACCAAAATCGCCCGCCACGCCGAGCGCCCCTACACGCTCGACTACATCCGCGAAATCTTCACTGATTTTGTAGAGCTGCATGGCGACCGGCATTTTTCTGACGATTTGTCCATCGTCGGCGGCCTGGCACGGTTTAACGGCACCGCCTGCATGGTGCTAGGCCACCAAAAAGGCCGCGACACCAAAGAACGCGGTTTGCGCAACTTTGGCATGAGCAAGCCCGAGGGCTACCGCAAAGCCCTGCGCCTGATGAAAACCGCTGAAAAGTTTGGCCTGCCGGTGTTTACTTTTGTCGACACCCCCGGCGCCTACCCCGGCATAGACGCCGAAGAACGCGGCCAGTCAGAAGCCATTGGCCGCAATATTTTTGAAATGGCGCAGCTCGAAGTCCCCATCATCACCACCATCATCGGCGAGGGCGGCTCCGGCGGCGCGCTGGCTATTTCGGTGGCTGACCAGGTCGTGATGCTGCAATATTCGATCTACTCCGTCATCAGCCCCGAAGGCTGCGCCTCGATTTTGTGGAAAACCTCTGACAAAGCCGAAGTCGCCGCTGAGGCGCTGGGCATCACCGCGCACCGCCTCAAAGCGCTGGGCGTGATCGACAAAATCGTCAACGAACCGGTAGGCGGCGCGCACCGCGACCACAAGCAAATGGCAGCGTTTTTAAAGCGCGCTTTGAACGACGCTTTCAGGCAAGTCAGCGACCTGAAGGTCAAAGATCTGCTGGACAGGCGCTACGAGCGGCTGCAAAGTTATGGCCGATACACCGACATCAAAGCTGACGCCAAATAGGTGCTGCATGATTGAAAAGGTTGTCAACATCAAGTCCATGCGCGAAGACCCGAACGCATCGCATGACGACTACCTTTACTGGATGACGAAAACCATCCCTGAGCGCATCGCAGCGGTAGAATTTTTGCGTGCCCAATACATGAGAGGCCTGCCCGATGCTCACCAGCGACTTCAAAGAGTTTGCACAATTACTCCACACAAACGGGGTTGAGTATTTGATTGTTGGCGGCTATGCGTTGGCTGCTTATGGGCACCCACGTTACACGGGTGACCTTGATTTTTGGGTGGGTACAGACCCGCTGAACGCAGAAAAAATCATCAAAACGCTTCAGGACTTCGGCTTTGGCTCTTTGCCTTTGACGGCAAAGGACTTCACGGTGCCAAACCAGACGGTGCAGCTTGGCTACCCACCGCGCAGAATTGACTTGCTAACCGGCATTGATGGCGTTGACTTCAGGGCCTGCTGCGAAAGGCGTTTGGTCGTCGCAGTAGATGGCCTCGACTTGCCTTTTATCAGCCTTGAAGACTTCAAAACAAATAAGGCGGCTGTAGGGCGCCCCAAAGATCTGGCAGACCTGGACAGCTTGCGGTGAACCTGCCCGGTATTGCCTTGCCGCTAGCCGTTGCCTACAGCGGCGGCGCAGATTCCACTGCTTTGTTGTTGATGCTGGCCCGGCAGTACCCCGGGCAGGTGCAGGCGATTCATATTCACCATGGTTTGCAGGCGGCGGCGGATGACTTTTTGGCGCATTGCCAGGCTTTTTGTGGCGCCTTGGGTGTGCCGCTTCATGTCGTGCATGTCAACGCCCAGGCGGCCAGCGGGCAAAGCCCTGAAGACGCTGCACGCAGGGCCCGCTACAGCGCACTGGTTGCCAAAGTTACAGAGCTAAATTCGGCTTTAGGCCAACAAAATCGGGCGCAAGAAGCTATTAAAACAATAGCTATTGCCCAGCATGCCGACGACCAGATTGAAACGCTGTTACTCGCGCTTAGCCGTGGGGCAGGGCTGCCGGGTTTGTCTGCCATGCCAGCCAAATGGCAACGTGAAGGTGTTGAGTTTGTGCGCCCGCTGCTGGGCATGACGTTGCTAGAGATTCGCACTTGGCTGGCTACCCAAGGTTTGTCAGCGCGCCACCCCGGCAGCGCCAACATGGGCCAGGGCTGGATTGAAGACCCGACCAACAGCGACACCCAATTCACCCGCAACCGCATTCGCCATGCGCTGATACCCGCGCTTGAAGCTAGCTTTCCGCAGTTCAGGCAAACCTTTGCCCGGTCAGCCGCGCATGCGGCGCAGGCGCAATCGTTGTTGGTGCAAGTGGCGGCTGAAGACCTGGCAAAAACCGGCAACCCGCCCCAAATTGCTGCATTGCAAGACCTGACCCCAGAGCGCCAAGCGAATGTGTTGCGGCACTGGCTCAAAAGCAGCCACCAAGTCAGCCCCAGCACCGCGCAACTGGCCGAGCTGCAAAGCCAAGTCGCCAACTGCACCGACAAAGGTAAGCAACTGCACATCAAAGTTGCCAGCGGCTTTGTGGCGCGGCAGGGCGACAGGCTTGCGTACTTACCCTAGTCTGACAACTCGGGCTGGCTATAATTTAGGGCTTTGCTGGTCATCAGCAAAGTCACTTCATTCAAACAAAAAATGGCTTTAATCGTTCATAAATACGGCGGTACGTCGATGGGTTCAACCGAACGCATCAAAAACGTCGCCAAGCGCGTGGCCAAGTGGGCGCGCGCCGGCCACCAGATGGTGGTGGTGCCCAGCGCCATGTCGGGCGAAACCAATCGCTTGCTCGGCCTGGCCAAAGAGCTGTCGTTAGCCAACCCCGGCGACACCCACAGCCGCGAGCTAGACGCCCTGGCCGCCACGGGCGAGCAGGCATCCAGCGCCTTGCTGGCCATTGCCCTGCAGGCCGAAGGCATGCAGTCGGTCAGCTACGCAGGCTGGCAAGTCGCGATTCAAACCAACTCGGCCTACACCAAGGCCCGTATCGAGTCGATTGACGACAAAAAAGTGCGGGCCGACTTAGACGCAGGCAAGGTCGTCATCATTACCGGCTTTCAGGGC
>JBBRDA010000031.1:0-27933 GCA_038204335.1 Burkholderiales bacterium | reverse complement strand
CTTTCCCTACACGACGCTCTTCCGATATAGGCCGTGAGTTTGACTGGTCGTATTCAGAAATTGACCCCGATGTGTTTGGCGAGGAGCTGGAGCAGCCGGTGTACGCGCATGTTGACCGAATTGCTGCTGTCGGTTTGACGGTCACGCGCAAAATCGGTACGCGTTGATGCAAGTCGATTTGCCGGCCAACCTTCAGGTCAACGCATACCCTGACGACACCCCTCTAAAGCTGGTTAGCAAACCAAGCCTTCTTGAACGCATGCCGAAATGGATGATTTGCATTCCCCTGACCTTGCAATGGCTGTGGCTGGCGCTGCGCTACCAAAGCTTCACACTCCCGACCATTGCCAACCCTGCCATCACGGCTGGCGGCTTGGTGGGCGAGGGCAAGCTGGAATATTTTGATGGTATGGGACCGGTGGCACTGTCGGCCACTGCTGTGTATTGCGCATTGCATAACCACAAGCGTTACACCGGCGCCGAGCTGCGCGAGCTGATGCACGGCGCAGGTTTGTCTTTCCCGGTCATAGCCAAGCCTGACTTGGGTCTGTGTGGCTACGGCGTGCGGCTAATCGCCAATCGGGTTGAACTGCTTGATTATTTGCTGGCTTTTCCGGCCAATGAAACGGTGGTACTGCAGCAATATTTGCCGCAAGAAGGCGAAGCAGGTATTTTTTACGTACGTGATCCAACAGCCGACCGAGGCCGCATCATTGGCCTGGCGCTGCGCTACTTCCCGCGAGTTACGGGCGATGGGCATCGCACGATTGCAGAGTTGATTGCGGCTGACCCGCGTGTGCAACGCTTGTTGCAATCGCCGCGCCATGAACCTAGTTATAACCCGAGCGAAGTCCCCGCAGCGGGTGTTGTGGTGCGGCTCGCCACAATAGGTTCGACCCGCGTCGGAGGGCTGTACCGTGATGGGCGGGCCCACATCACGCCGCAGCTCAGCCGTGCGATTGACGCGATTGCCCGCGACATGCCAGACTTTCACTTTGGCCGGTTTGATGTGCGCTTTGACAGCTTGCAAGACCTGGCCGAAGGGCGCGCCTTCACCATCATGGAGATCAATGGCGCTGGCTCTGAAGCGATTCAGGCTTGGGATCCAGACACGGGTGTACTTGCAGGTTTCAGGTTGATTTTCAAAAAGCAGCGCATCCTGTTTGCCATCGGCAACGCGATGCGCCTCAAGGGCTTTAAGCCGCTGGGGGTGTTGTCTTTGGCGCGCTTGAATCAGCGGCAAAACAGCTTGATTGAGCGCTATCCGCCGTCGAATTGATACCGGGCGATCTTGATTTCATCATGACGTCAGGCTTTTTTGCATTGTGGAATTTTTAATTGCTGCACTGCAAAAAAATTTCTCAATACAAGAAATTATATTTCACATGGCGAATTAATGTCGTTAAGTTGTTGATTTTATGAAGATAAATAAATTGTCTTATATAAGACATAAGAGCTGAATAAGTCTTGTAGAAGACTTAGAATTTGTCATCGGTTCAGTTCTTGCTTTTTATTTCTATCTTTTAACTCCGGAGTTCACCATGCCCCAAACCCTGAATGACCAATTGACACGTGAGCAGCAAATCGCAGCCCTCGAAAAAGACTGGGCCAGCAACCCACGCTGGAAGGGTATCAAGCGCGGTTACAGCGCCGCTGATGTTGTGCGCTTGCGCGGCTCGTTTCACATTGAACACACGCTGGCCCGCCGTGGTGCTGAAAAGCTTTGGGATCTGGTCAATGACGAGCCCTATGTGAACTGTCTTGGTGCACTGACAGGTGGCCAAGCCATGCAGCAGGTCAAAGCTGGTGTGAAGGCCATTTACCTGTCGGGCTGGCAAGTCGCTGCAGACAACAACAGCTACGCATCGATGTACCCTGACCAGTCGCTGTACCCAGTGGACTCCGTACCGACTGTAGTGGAACGCATCAACAACACCTTCCGCCGTGCCGACGAAATCCAGCACTCCAAAGGCATTGACGCTGGCGACAAAGGCTACATTGACAACTTCGCGCCCATCGTGGCCGACGCAGAAGCCGGTTTTGGCGGTGTGCTGAATGCCTTTGAGTTGATGAAAGCCATGATCAAGGCGGGCGCTGCTGGCGTTCACTTTGAAGACCAGCTGGCATCGGTTAAAAAATGCGGCCACATGGGCGGCAAGGTATTGGTACCCACGGCTGAAGCCTGCCAAAAACTCATTGCAGCCCGCATGGCGGCCGACGTTTGCGGTGTGCCGACACTGGTGATTGCCCGTACCGACGCCGAGGCCGCCGATTTGCTGACCAGCGACTACGACGAGAACGACAAGCCTTTCTTGACCGGTGAGCGCACCGCCGAGGGCTTTTACAAAACCAAAAAAGGCATGGATCAAGCCATCAGCCGCGCTGTAGCCTATGCTGAGTACGCTGACCTGGTGTGGTGCGAAACCGGCACGCCAGACCTGGAGTTTGCCCGCAAGTTTGCAGAAGCCGTGCATGCCAAGCACCCCGGCAAAATGCTCGCCTACAACTGCTCGCCATCGTTCAACTGGAAGAAAAACCTCGACAACGCCACGATTGCCAAGTTCCAAAAAGAGCTCGGCGCGATGGGCTACAAATACCAGTTCATCACCTTGGCTGGCATCCATTCCATGTGGTACAACATGTTCGACTTGGCGCAGGACTACGTTGCACGCGGCATGACGGCTTATGTTGAAAAAGTGCAAGAACCCGAATTTGCAGCCCGTGACCGTGGCTACACCTTTGTGTCGCAACAGCAAGAAGTCGGCACCGGTTACTTTGATGAAGTGACCACCGTGATTCAAGGCGGCAAGTCCAGCGTGACAGCACTGACCGGCTCAACTGAAGAAGAGCAGTTCCACTGATCTGCTGACTTGGTGCCATCAGCCCGGACGACTCTTTAGGGTTCTCCGGGCTTTTTTATGGGCGAAATTTCGCGTAAAGTACCTTGGGTCAGCGCCCAAATATCTGAAGTTAACACTGGAGAAATCAGCCATGTCCGATTCAACCATGGGTTTCAAGCGCGTGCCGTGCCCTGATTGCAATGGCACGGGAGAGTTGCGTATTGACAGTGAAAACATCAACGAAGACTTTGAGGTGGAAAAGCAAACCGTCATCACCGAGTGTCCCAGCTGCTTGGGCTTGGGCTTCAAACCGCCGGGTAAGCCGTAGTCGATTAAAATCTGTCCACGCAACCCAAGCAATCAGCGCGGTAGATACCGCGCTTTTTCTTTTCGCGCTTTTTGCTTTCCCAGACCCGAAAACGATTTTCAATGATTCAAATCACGCTCCCTGACGCTTCAACACGCGAATTTCCACAAGCCGTCACCGTCGCTGAAGTTGCTGCGTCCATCGGGGCCGGCCTCGCCAAAGCCGCACTGGGCGGAAAAGTCGATGGCAAAGTGGTCGACACCAGCTATTTGATTGAGAAAAACAGTGCTCTGGCCATCATCACCGCGAAAGATGCTGATGGTCTCGATTTGATTCGTCACTCGACGGCACATTTGCTGGCCTATGCCGTTAAAGAACTTTTCCCCGACGCGCAAGTCACGATTGGCCCAGTGATTGAGAACGGGTTTTTCTACGACTTTTCGTACAAGCGGCCGTTCACGCCTGAAGATCTGGTGGCGATTGAAAAGCGCATGACAGAGCTTGCCGCCAAAGACGAGCCTGTCACCCGCCGCGTGTTGCCGCGTGATGACGCAGTGGCGCATTTCAAAAGCATCGGCGAGCACTACAAAGCCGAAATTATTGGCAGCATTCCGGCAGGCGAGGACGTGAGCCTGTACCGCGAAGGCAATTTTGAAGACCTGTGCCGCGGCCCACATGTGCCCAGCACCGGCAAGCTGAAGTTCTTCAAACTCATGAAGCTGGCAGGCGCCTACTGGCGCGGCGACCATCGCAATGAGATGCTGCAGCGCGTTTACGGCACCGCGTGGGCCACCAAAGACGACTTGCAACAGTACCTGACGCAGCTCGAAGAAGCCGAAAAGCGGGATCACCGCAAGCTCGGAAAAGAACTCGACCTGTTCCACATCGACGACCACGCGCCTGGCCTTGTCTTTTGGCACCCGAAAGGCTGGACGCTCTGGCAAGGCGTCGAACAATACATGCGCAAGGTGTATCAGGACAACGGCTACCAGGAAGTCAAGGGCCCGCAAGTTATTGACAAAACGCTGTGGGAAAAAACCGGCCATTGGGATAAATACCGCGACAACATGTTCACCACGGAGAGTGAAAAGCGGGAATACGCGCTCAAACCCATGAACTGCCCCGGCCATATTTTGATTTTTAAGCAAGGCATCAAAAGCTACCGCGATTTGCCACTGCGCTATGGCGAATTTGGTCAGTGCCATCGCAACGAACCATCGGGCGGGCTGCACGGCATCATGCGGGTGCGAGGCTTTACGCAGGACGACGGCCACATTTTTTGCACCGAAGAGCAGATTTTGAAAGAGTGCGTGGACTACACCACGCTGCTGCAAAAGGTCTATACCGACTTTGGCTTTAAAAACATCATTTATAAAGTTGCCACACGGCCTGAGGCGCGTATCGGTTCGGACGAGAGCTGGGACAAAGCCGAACATGCACTGATGGAAAGCTTGCGGGCGTCAGGCTGTGAATTTGAAATTGCGCCAGGTGATGGTGCTTTCTACGGCCCCAAAATCGAGTACACGCTCAAAGACGCGATCGGCCGACAGTGGCAGTGCGGCACCATGCAGGTTGATTTTTCGATGCCGGAGCGGCTAGATGCTGAATATGTGGGTGAAGACGGTGCGCGCCACCGCCCGGTCATGTTGCACCGCGCGATTGTCGGCAGCCTGGAGCGATTTATCGGGATTTTGATCGAAGAACATGCAGGCGCACTGCCGACCTGGCTGGCACCGACGCAGGTTTCAGTCCTCAATATCACCGATTCGCAGGCGGAATATGCGCGGGAAGTTGCTAAAACGCTGCAAAATCAAGGGCTTAGAGTCAACTTAGATCTGCGCAACGAGAAAATTACGTATAAAATACGTGAGCATTCAATGCAAAAGCTGCCGTACATCCTCGTCATAGGCGACAAAGAGATGGCAGCCGGAGCTGTTGCAGTGCGCGCCCGGGGAAACAAAGACCTCGGTGTAATGCCTCTTGAAGCGTTTGCACAGCAAATTGCATCAGACATTGCTCAAAAAGCCTGATTTTTCACCATTTTGATGATTAATTATGCTTCTAACCCAGTAAACACGGGCGCAAGCAGCTATAGCTTTTATAGCAAGATTTAAAGGATATTGACCATCGCTACAGAATTTCGTGACCGCCGCCAACGCGAAGAACGCAAGCACCGCTTGAACCGTGAAATCATGGCCCCTGAAGTACGACTCTCAGGGCCAGACAATGAACCCTTGGGTGTTGTCACCATCACGGAAGCGCTCCGATTAGCCGGAGAAGCCGATGTAGACCTGGTAGAAATCTCACCGACGGCCACGCCGCCGGTTTGTAGATTGATGGACTACGGCAAGTTCAAGTACGCGGAACAAAAAAAGGCAGCGGAAGCCAAGTCCAAGCAAAAGGTCATTGAGATCAAAGAGATCAAGTTTCGACCGGGTACCGATGACGGTGACTACAACATCAAGGTGCGCAATATCAAGCGCTTTCTAGATGAAGGCGACAAATGCAAGATCACGCTACGCTTTCGGGGCCGCGAGATCACGCACCAAGAGCTGGGTTTAGCCCTTCTGGCGCGCATCAGGGATGAGTTAGCAGATTTGATTGTGGTGGAGCAGTTTCCCAAGCTGGAAGGTCGGCAGATGGTCATGATGATCGCGCCAGGCCGCAAAAAACCAGGCGGCAAAGCGGTGGTGGAAGCACCAGCCGTCGCGTCAGTTTAAAAAAGGGGATGTCGAAGGACATTCCTGCAAAGCCAAACTAGCGTTTGATTTTGCGAAAAGCAGTGAATTAAACAGCACTGCAACAAGTGTCTCGGGGCCATCAAGGTTGCAAACAGTTTGCAAACGCCTCACGAGCACAATGAAAAAGGAGCATTAACATGCCCAAAATGAAGACCAAGAGCGGCGCTAAAAAGCGTTTCCGCGTTCGTCCAGGTGGCACCGTCAAGCGCGGTCAAGCCTTCAAACGTCACATCCTGACCAAGAAGACCACCAAAAACAAACGTCACCTGCGTGGATCGACAGCTGTTCATGAGACCAATATGGGTCACATGGCGCAGATGTTGCCAGGCCGTGGTATTTAATTTAACGACGAACAAGGAGTAACTCTATGCCTCGCGTCAAACGTGGTGTTACGGCTCGCGCCCGCCACAAAAAAGTTTTAGCCCTTGCAAAAGGTTTCCGTGGTCGCCGCGGTAATGTCTTTCGGGTCGCCAAAGAAGCGGTGATGAAGGCCGGGCAATATGCCTACCGCGACCGCCGTACCAAAAAGCGCGTGTTCCGCCAGTTGTGGATCGCCCGTATCAATGCTGGTGCACGCTCATTCGGCATGACCTACAGCCAGTTCGCCAATGGCTTGCGTAAAGCCGGTATCGAGATTGACCGCAAGGTTCTGTCCGATATGGCTATCAGCGACAGCGCTGCATTTGGCGCCATCGTCGATCAGGTGAAGGCAAAGCTGGCTGCTATTTAATCAATAGCTGCTTGCGCCGAAAAATAAAGGGCCAGAGCTTGAAAAGGCTCTGGCTTTTTGTTTTTTCTGAATGAAATTTAGTGAATTGGTTTGTATGAATGGGTGTGTTTGAATGACTGATCTTGACGCCATCGTTGTTGATGCTCAAGCCGCGTTTGCAGCGGCTGCGCTTCCTGCTGATCTGGAAAATGCCAAGGCGCTTTTCTTGGGTAAAACCGGCCGCATCACCGAACTGATGAAAGGCATGGCCCAACTCTCAGTGGACGAGAAAAAATCGCGCGGAGCGGCGATCAATCTGTCCAAGCAGGCGATTGAGTCAGCGCTCAATGCCCGCCGCCAAGCTTTGGCCGATGCTGAGCTTGACAGGCAGCTCAAAGCCGAAGCGCTGGATGTGAGCTTGCCGGGTCGCCAGCGAACGCAAGGTGGTCTGCACCCGGTGTCACTGACGCTGGAGCGCATTGAGACGATTTTTGGTTCCATGGGGTTCGACGTGGCCCAAGGCCCGGAGATTGAAACCGACTGGTTTAACTTCACGGCTCTCAACACACCGGAAGACCATCCTGCCCGCTCCATGCACGACACCTTTTATGTCGAGGGCGGTACAGAGGTAGCGCCCAATTTGCTGCGAACCCACACCAGTCCGATGCAGATTCGTTACGCGGTACAGCATGTAAAAAAACATCGCGCGCTGATCGACAGCGGCGGCGCAATGCCCGAAATCCGCGTCATCGCGCCGGGCCGCACCTACCGCGTTGACAGCGATGCCACCCATTCGCCCATGTTTCACCAGTGCGAAGGTCTTTGGATTGGCGAAAACCTCAGTTTTAAGGATTTGAAATTTGTATTCACCGACTTCTGCCGCACGTTTTTCGAAAGCGATGATCTGGTGTTGCGTTTCAGGCCCAGTTTTTTTCCGTTCACTGAGCCGAGCGCTGAAATAGATATTCAGTTCCAAACCGGCCCCTTGGCGGGCCGCTGGCTGGAAGTCGCCGGCTCTGGCCAGGTGCACCCGAATGTGGTGCGCAACATGGGGTTGGATCCTGAAAAATTCATTGGTTTTGCTTTTGGCATGGGGCCAGACCGCCTGACCATGCTTCGCTATGGCGTGAACGATTTGCGCTTGTTTTTTGATGGCGATATTCGCTTCTTATCGCAATTTCAAAACTAACATTCGAGAAATCAATCATGCAATTCCCAGAATCCTGGTTGCGCGAGTTCTGCAACCCGCCGCTTTCAACCCAGCAATTGGCCGATACCCTCACGATGGCTGGTCTGGAGGTTGAAGAACTTGAGCCCGTAGCACCGCCGTTTACAAAAATCGTCATTGGCGAAATTAAAACCGCCGTCAAGCACCCGAATGCCGACAAACTGCAGGTGTGTGAAGTCGATGTGGGGCAGGGCGCTTTGCTCAGCATCGTTTGCGGCGCGCCCAATGCGCGAGCCGGTATCAAGGTGCCTTGCGCGCTGGTGGGCGCGGAATTGCCACCGGGCACAGACGGCAAACCGTTTCTGATCAAAACCGGACAACTGCGCGGCGTTGAGAGTCAGGGCATGCTGTGCTCGGCACGCGAACTCAAAATTTCTGAAGATCACGGCGGTTTGCTTGAATTGGCAGCTGATGCACCGCTGGGCCAGGACATTCGCGAGCACCTAAAGCTTGACGACACGCTGTTTACCCTCAAACTCACACCCAATTTGGCGCATTGCCTCAGCGTTTATGGCGTGGCGCGCGAAGTCGCCGCATTGACTGGCGCACCGTTAAAGGCGCTGGTGTCTCCGGCAGTCGAGGTTAATGATTTAACGCGCTTACCCGTGAAGATCAGTGCGCCCGATTTGTGCGGCCGCTTTTCAGGCAGGGTTGTCAAGAACCTCAACCCTCAAGCCAAAACGCCGCAATGGATGGTTGACAAACTGGCGCGCTGTGGCCAGCGCAGTGTTACCGCGCTGGTAGATATTTCAAACTATGTGATGTTTGAGCTGGGCCGACCTTCTCATATTTTTGATCTCGAAAAAATCCACGGTGGTTTGGATGTCCGTTGGGGCAGGGCCGGCGAATCCTTGAAATTGCTCAATGGCAACACCGTAACCGTCGATGACAAAGTGGGGGTGATTGCCGATGATGACCAAGTTGAATCGCTCGCAGGCATCATGGGTGGCGATGCAACTGCTGTGTCTAACGATACCCAGCACGTGTATGTCGAGGCTGCCTTTTGGTGGCCCCAAGCCATTGCTGGGCGATCACGCCGATACAACTTTTCGACCGATGCTGGCCACCGCTTTGAGCGCGGCGTGGATCCTGGGCAAACCGTGGAGCACATTGAGCGCATCACGCAATTGATCATCGACATTTGCGGAACGCCCAGCACCGTCTGCGGGCCCATTGACGATGCACAGGTCAATATGCCTGTTGCCGCACCCGTTACCCTGCGGGTAGCCAGGGCGAGCAAAGTGATTGGTATGCCGTTGACGCAAGAACAGTGTCTGACTGGGCTCCAGCGTTTGGGTCTGCAGGTGAGCCAGGGGCAGGGCACTTTGACTGTGACCCCGCCCAGCTACCGCTTTGATTTGCAAATCGAGGAAGACCTGATCGAAGAAGTGACTCGTTTGGTCGGCTATGACAACCTGCCCAACACACCTCCGCTGGCACCCATCACGGCCAAGCTTCGGCCTGAGGCCGAACGCAGTCCGTTTGCCGTGCGCCGTGCCCTAGCCGCGCTGGGCTATCAGGAGACCATCAACTTTAGTTTCGTCGAAGAACGTTGGGAGCACGAGCTGGCAGGTAACCTCAACCCGATCAAGCTGCTGAACCCAATTGCTAGCCAGATGAGTGTGATGCGCTCGTCATTATTGGGCTCCTTGCTACAGGTTTTGAAGTTCAACCTCGACCGTAAGGCAGTACGTGTCAACGTTTTTGAACTGGGGCGGGTGTTCCTGCGTGATACCGACAGCCAAAATACCGACACTACCGTGGCCGGCTTTGACCAACCCATGCGTCTAGCTGGGCTGACATTTGGGCCACGGGCAGATCTGAGTTGGGATCAACCCGCCAAAATGGTTGATTTTTTTGATATGAAGGGTGATGTTCAAGACTTGCTGTCACCCATGCACGCTGTTTTCGAGCCTGGCGAACACCCGGCGATGCACCCCGGCCGCTGCGCTAGCGTGTCTGTAGCAGGGCGCAGGATTGGATTTATTGGGGAACTGCACCCCAAGTGGCGGCAGGTTTATGAGCTGGCTCAGGCCCCTCTGTTGTTTGAACTTGAGCTAGCTGCGGTGCTGCAGCGGCCGGTTCCGGTCTTTGAGTCTGTCAGCAAGCTGCAGCCCGTCGAGCGCGACATCGCCGTGATCGTGCCAGAGGCGGTCACCCATGCCGCCCTGATGGCTGCGGTTCATTCGGCGGCAACTGACGGCTTTCTCAAAAGTGCAGTGCTGTTTGACGTTTACAAGCCACAGGCAGGCAATACCAGCGTGCATCCTGGCGAGAAAAGTCTGGCTGTGCGCTTGGTACTCTCGAGTGAGACCGCTACACTGACCGAAGAAACCATTGAAGTGGTTGTTCAAGCAGTTCTATCGGCTCTCAAGCAGGGCTTGGGTGCACGGCTACGCTCCTAGGCTTTTCCGAACAACTGATATCCAACAATAATGCGGCAAGGACACGAGGGACAACATGGACTTTTCAATTGAGAGCCTAGAGACTCCGGCGCTGACCAAAGCACATTTGGCGGAATTACTGTTTGACCAGATCGGTTTGAACAAGCGTGAATCGAAAGACATGATTGATTCGTTTTTCGATCTGATCTCGGACAGCCTGGTAGAGGGCGCAGACGTCAAGATTTCCGGATTCGGGAATTTCCAGATTCGTACCAAGGCACCACGCCCGGGACGCAACCCGCGCACCGGGGAGTCAATTCCGATTGAAGCGCGACGCGTAGTGACGTTTCATGCCAGCCACAAGCTTAAAGAGCAAATTCAGGGCAATGGCGGCGCGGCCTGACTCATTTTGTGCCCAGACAGGGGCGTAAGAGCATGTCATTAGTGTAACGACGCAACACATTTCAAAAAAAGACAGTTACCTTTTGCGCTAAGTTTGGACTTAGAGTAAATTTAGAGGTTTCCGCTCTAGCGCATTGATTTAATTGGAAAACTCGCTCCCGCCCATCCCAGCAAAACGCTATTTCACGATTGGTGAGGTCAGTGATTTGTGCGGGGTCAAACCTCATGTGCTCCGTTATTGGGAGCAGGAGTTTACACAGCTACGCCCGATGAAAAGGCGGGGCAACCGCCGCTACTACCAGCACCACGAAGTATTGATGATCCGGAAAATCCGTGATTTGCTCTACGATCAAGGCTTTACCATCAGCGGTGCGCGAAACAAGCTGCACGAGATTGTTCAAATTGA
This sequence comes from Burkholderiales bacterium, assembly GCA_038204335.1. GTDB lineage: Bacteria > Pseudomonadota > Gammaproteobacteria > Burkholderiales > Burkholderiaceae_C > Polaromonas. The sequence goes on along the minus strand of JBBRDA010000031.1, from coordinate 16,916 downwards.
AGGCGACAAGCGCCGCAACGGTGAAGTGATGCTGGACGGGATCGATGTAGTTGACGGTTCGGATTCGGAGCTGGGCGACTTCCCCGATTCATCTGATTTTGAGGACAGCAGCCCTGCTGATGGTTCTGATTTACCGGACGGCAGCAAAGCGCAGCAACGCCTGCAACTGGTTCGCCGTGAGCTTTTTGAAATCCGTGATTTGCTCGGCGCTGCGCACTGACTTTTACCCATGCCTGAAGCTATAATCCCTTTTGATTCGGTGTGTGGCGCAGCCTGGTAGCGCACTTGCATGGGGTGCAAGGGGTCGAAGGTTCGAATCCTTTCACACCGACCAATCTGGTTTTCTAGGTTTGTTTTTAAAAAAGCCTGCGAGCAAGTCGCGGGCTTTCTGTTTTGTAGTCTCTGAGCGCTCTTTTAATGTCCCCAAATCAAGAAGCCCCAGTCGATATCGTTTATCTGTGGGTTGACGGCAGCGACCCGGTATGGCGTCGCAAGCGAGCCAAAGCGACGGCAGCCCTCAGTGCAACAGAGCGGCAAAAGATAGCGCTGTATGGGAATGTTGAAGGTCGATTTCGCGACAATGACGAGTTGCGTTACAGCCTTCGGTCAGTAGCAAAATTTTTCCCCGATCATGGCCATATTTATGTCGTGACTGACTGCCAAACACCGCGTTGGCTGAAGGCATCGCCTCGGCTCACAGTGATTGATCATCGCGAGCTTATCCCTACCAAATCTTTGCCTACGTTCGACTCCGGCAATATCGAGTCATACATTCATCGAATTCCTGGTCTATCTGAGCGGTTTTTTTACCTCAATGACGATGTATTTTTTGGCGCGCCAGTCATGCTGTCTGATTGGTTTTACCCCGGCGGTACCTATGCCGCATGGTCAGATGAACCAGCCATTTCGGACGGGCCTATGCTCGCTGATGCAACCGCGCTAGACAATGCCTGCCGGTTGTCTCATGCCTGGATAAACGCACAATCATTGGAACACGCCACCGAAAGAAGCTCTGGCTCAGCGACGCAAGTGGCCAGTTTGAATACAGAATATCAGCCGATTTTTCGGACCTTTGCGCATTCACCCCGACCGATGCTGAGGTCTCGCATGGATCAGCTCGAAGTACTGGCACCTGAACTTTTCGAGCGAGTTCGGTCTACGGTGTTTCGGGTGTGGGACAAACCCACCATCGTTTCTGACTTCGTGATGCGATGGGCTTTGGCGTACTCCCGGGCACGAATTCGTGAGCACAGTCATCTGTATGTCGCAGCTGGCGCTGGGGATACGCTGGCACTGGACAAGGTGTTGACTGAACTCAAAGAGGCCGTCGGAGCCATTGATTTTTTCTGCGTCAATGACACGACCGACAATTGCTTGCCACACGACCCGCGGCTGCGTCAAATCAGGCAAGCACTTGACATGGTGCTCCCGGTACCATCACCGTTTGAGCTGCAACCTAAACGCTCGACGTCCCTTGCCGACAGTCGCAGCGCTAACCAAGAGCAACTGATGTCTGTGGCCTAGGACCCAGAGTCACAGATGAGTGAGCGGTAGATCGTCTGATTCAGCCATTGATCGGCCTGATCAATCAAACATCGAGGTGGCGAAAAGTAAATCGCCCGCTTTTGCGGTCAGCAAAGTAAAACTGCAGGGTTTCCTTCACCGTCTTGAAAGCTATTTCGTCCCAAGGAATGTCGTCTTCAGCAAAAAGGCGAGCCTCCATGGTTTCGTGTCCTGGATCGAAGCGGGTGCTTAGAAGCTTGGCACGGTAGAAGAGGTGAACCTGACCAGCTCTAACGACATTGATCAGTGTGAAGAGATCCTGTATTTCAAACTGGGCGCCTGCTTCCTCTACAGTCTCGCGCGCTGCGCCTTCTGCAGTGGTTTCATTGAGCTCCATAAAACCAGCTGGCAGTGTCCACTTGCCTTTGCGTGGCTCTATGTTGCGCTTGCACAGTAGGACTTTGCAATCGCTGCCATTTGTCGCACCCCCCTCAGTTTCTTCCCAGATGGGGACTGTGCCAACCACATTGAGAGGATTCTGGTAATGCACCGTGCCGCAAGCGGGGCAGACACCGCGCGGTCTTGTATCGCCATCATCTGGCAGGCGATAAACAACAGCGGATCCGCAATCGCGGCAGTGTTTAGGGGGTGGAATATGCATCAATTGAGTGTAGCGTGTGTGGTGCTTATCCAGCCAGATAAGGGCTTTCAAAAAGTGTCATTCGCTATTAAAAATGGAGCGGCTTGCGCTGGATTTTATTGACTCAATGGCGACTTTGGCAATAAAAAACCGGCTCTAGGCCGGTTTTTTTTGGACGTTCGCAGTATGCCAGTTGGAAGTCGCTGGACTTATCAGGCTTTTGTGGTTTTGCCGTGCTTTTCAATCAGCGTTCTGGCTGTATCTAGCAATTTTTTGCCGTCAAAGCCTTTTTTGTTCATGTCTTCTACCCATTCGACTTCAACCGTACGCGCTTTACGGCGGAAGTCCTGTGCCTCAGCTACGCTAACTGTATAGATGGTATTGCCGCGGTCGCTGGCGGTCTTGCGTCCTATGCCGTCGTTGCCTTGCTGGGTTTTTCCCAACCAAGCTGAAGTCGCCAGGCCGGAGTTGTTGTCGATGATCTTTTTCAGGTCGGGGGCCAGAGAGTTGTACTTGGCCTTGTTCATCGCCATCACAAAGGTGGTGGTGTACAAGCTGCCGCCCGCTGGATCAAACTCGGCGTGAAATTTGGTCAATTCGTTGACTTTGACCGACGGCACAACTTCCCATGGAATGACGCAGCCGTTGATCGTACCTTTGCTCAAGGCGTCGGTGATGGCTGGTAAAGGCATGCCGACGGGTGTGGCACCCAACACGCCCAACAGTTTGGTCACTTGTCGGGTCGGACCGCGCATCTTCATGCCGCGCAGGTCAGCAATCGATTTGACCGCTTTGTCCGCGGTGTGGATCACGCCGGGGCCGTGCACCTGCAATGCCAGTACCTGGGTGTCTTTGAATTCGTCGCTAGCAACGGTTTGAATGTATTCCCAATACGCCTTGGACGTGGCCTCGGCGTTGTTCATCATGAAAGGCAGCTCAAACACTTCAACCCGGGGAAATCGACCAGCGGTATTGCCTGGCAACGTCCAAACTACGTCGACCACACCATCTTTGGCTTGGTCGTATAGCTGCACAGGCGTGCCGCCCAGCTGCATAGCGGGATAACCTTCGAATTTGATACGGCCGCCGGACTCCTTTTCAACTTTCTCCATCCACGGCTTGTGCATAGAGAGCCAAACATTGGACTGCGGCGACATAAACGTGTGAAACTTGAGCGTCACGGCCTGCTGGGCGAGGCCCGAGAGTGCAGGTGCACCCAAAGCTACGGCAGCGCCAGATTTGAGGAGTGAACGGCGAGCAATCATTTGATTTCCTTGAAAAATAAGAAAAGTGAACGGAATGGCCAAAATTTAAAGGAAATCAAAGGGTTTGCAAACCCGTGAATCCCCTAGGCCTGATGCGACAAGACATAGGCGGTTGCAGGACTGCTTCTGGGGTCCTCAAGTGATGTATTTCACCAGCCATAGCGAAATTCCCGGAAAAAACAGCAGCAGGATGGTTCGCAGGGTGTCGCTGATCAAAAAAGGCATGACGCCTTTGTAGCTTTCGCTGATAGGGACATCCTTGGCCAAGGCGTTGACGACATACACATTCAGCCCGACAGGAGGCGCCAGTAAGCCGAAACCCACCGTCATGAGCACCATGATGCCAAACCAGATGGCTACCGACTCTTTGGGCATGCCGAAGTCGAGACCGATCACCATCGGGAAAAAGATAGGTATCGTCAGGAGCAGCATCGACAGCTCGTCCATGACCGCGCCCAACACCACATAAAACAACAAGATGGCCGTGACGACCATCAGCGGAGACAAGCCCCAGCCACCGACCACTGCCGCGAGCTGATTCGGCACTTGCGTGAGTGCCAGTGACGAGTTCATCAGGTCGGCACCGATAAAAATCAGAAAAATCATGGCGGAGCTTTCTGCGGTGGCGTAAAAGCATTGCTTGAATTTGGGCCATGTCAACTCTCGCCTCAGCAACGCTGCCAGCAAGGTTGCTGCCGCACCTACCGCTGCACCTTCAGTGGGTGTAAACAAGCCGCCATAGATACCGCCAAAAACCAGCGTAAAGATCAGTGCGATGGGCACGATGCCCATGGCTAAGGCAGGGGACAGCCTTTCGTCGGCGTCGCTCACATCGGGTGCCTGTCCTGGCACAACCCGCACAAAAATGGCGATCGCAATAACGTAGCCAACCATCGCGATCAAGCCTGGCACCATGGCTGCTGCAAACAGTTTAGCGATGTTTTGCTCGGTCAAGATCGCATAAATGACCAACGGAACCGAGGGCGGAATCAAAATGCCCAGCGTACCGCCGGCCGCCAAGGTGCCTGTAGAAAGGCGGCCTGAATACCCGTGGCGCTTCATTTCAGGCAAGGCCACACTGGTGATGGTGGCCGCAGTGGCGACTGACGAACCGCAAATCGCGCCAAAAGCCGCACAAGCCAGCACCGACGCCATGGCCAAACCACCCTTGAAACGACCCATCATGGCGGCAGCGAAGCGAAACAGCGCCTTGCTGATGCCGCCCTGCGTGGCGAAGTGTCCCATCAAAATAAACAAGGGAATGACCGACAAGTCGTAACTGGCAAAGCGGGCAAAGGCTTGGGTGTTAAGAAAGCTGGAGAAGGGTCCCCAACCGGTTTGCATCAGATACCCCGCACTCCCTGCTACAAACATCGAAACGGCAATCGGAACGCGCACGGCCATTAAGAGCAACATGATGCCAAAAATGACAGCCGTTAAAGTCAGCGCGCTCATATCTTCGCCTTATCTGACTCTGCAAAGCCAAACAGCGCCTGATATAGCCCGATGACCATGCTGAGCACGAACGGCGGCACCATGCTGGCATACGCTATCCATTCGGGAAAACCAATAATTTGGGTTTCAGAATTTGTGCGCCAGGAGTTCAACCCGCCCAGCGCCGTTCGCCAAGCCAGCAACGCAAACACCAGTGCCAACAGCAAGGCGCCAAAACGGTCCAAACCTGCATTGGTTTTGTCCCCAAACTTGGCAGAGAAAAAATCAACAATGATGTTGCCGCGCTGCACCTGGCAGAACGGCATGAACAAAGCTATTGCAGCGCCTGCTGCTACGCCAGTGAGTTCAAAGTCACCAGTGATGGTGATACCCATTGTGTTTCGGCCGATCAGACTTGCGCAGGTCATCAGTGTGATGATGGTGAGCAGCAAGCCGGCCAAAATGGCGCAGAATTTAGCCAGTAACGCTAGTATTTTCATAGCTTATTACGCTCGTATTTATTGGGATTCAGGCGACTTTGACATGCAATTCGCCCAGCCCGGCCACGCTGCCAACCATCGTATCGCCTGACACCACGGCTGCCACACCTTCTGGCGTTCCGGTGTAAATCAAATCGCCGGGCATCAGCTCCCAGGCAGCGGACAGATGTTCAATGGTTTCTGCCACATTCCATATCAGTTTGGACACATTGCTGCGCTGACGGTCTTTGCCGCCTACCTGTACATACAGCTCGGCGTTGTTGACGTCACCAGCTTGCGCCACCGGAGTAATGGGGCCTATCGGCGCAGAGTGGTCGTAGCCTTTACCAATGCACCATGGGCGGCCAGCTTTCTTCATCTCGCCCTGCAAGTCGCGGCGCGTCATGTCAAGGCCGACGGCATAACCATAGATGTGTTTGTGGGCGTCTGCTGCGCTGATGTTTTTACCACCCGTACCAATAGCCACCACAAGTTCAATCTCATGGTGCAGGTTTTTGGTCAGGCTAGGGTAGGGGATGGTGCCAGTTGTCCCCGCTTCCACAGCAACAATGGCGTCAGCCGGCTTCAAAAAGAAAAACGGTGGCTCGCGTCCGGTAAAACCCATCTCCTTGGCGTGCTCCTCATAGTTGCGGCCCACGCAATAAACACGGTGAACTGCATAGCGGTCATGCGTACCGACAACCGGAACTGAAACAACCGCAGGAGGGGTAAAGATATAACTCATGACATTCTCTCTTCTCTATGTATGCCCAATGCCTGATGCACCGGGCGGTCTGAAAAACTGAACAGCACACAACCCGACTGCGATCGCAATTGCGCAGTGTGCCACGATGGAATCACAAAATGGTCGCGCGGACCGAATTGATACACAACGCTTTTCCTGTTGTATTCAATCGTCACACTTCCGTGGCCCTCCACCACACTGAACACGGCGCCGTCGGTTTGACGATACGGCTTACCCTCAAATCCGGCAGGCAAGCGTTGCATGAAGGTGGCCATGGTTGGCATTGGGGAGCCGCCTGTAGCTGGGTTCACATAGCGCAGCTTGACACCGTCCCAACCATCGATGTCGGAATCGGCTTCAAGCTTGTGCAAGGCTTCACGGGTTCGGTCATAAGGGTAGCTGAAGATCGGGGAGGTTTGACCAAACGGAGCAACGTGCCGCACGGGCAGCATGTTTGCGCCGTATCGATGGATATTGACACCTTCGGGCTTAGTGACGGCTTGGCTGGCCTCGGTGCCGTTTTCGGCAAAACCAGCGTCAAAGAACCTCAACATCGGAATATCGAGCCCATCGAGCCAAACCACCGGCGAATCTACCTCAACCCTTCCAACATGACCGTGGTCGTGCCAGGTCCAACTGGGGGTGATGATGAAGTCGCCGGGCACCATGCGGGTCCGTTCTCCATCGACTGCGGTATAGGCACCCTGGCCTTCAACCACAAAGCGAAGCGCGCTTTGCGTATGACGGTGACTGGGAGCCACTTCACCCGGAAGGATGACCTGTAGGCCCGCATACAGTGACTGCGTGATGCAAGACTGGCCTCGCAGAGCCGGATTCTCCAAAATCAAGACCCGTCGTACCGCTTCTTCAGCAGTGATGAGCTCGCCAGACTGCATCAGGTAGGGAAATATATCGGTGTACTTCCAATGCGCCGAAACACACGGTGTATTCGGTGATTCAGGAACCAGAGCGTGCAGAACCTCCCAGAGCGGGCTCATGCTGTGTTCGCCTATCGCTTTGTAGAACGATTTGCGTTCGGCGGCGTTATTGGGGGGGGTCATGTCCATCGATGCATCCTAGTCGTCCAGGTAAACGCCGTCGCACTTTAATGTTCGCTGCAAGGCCTTGACATTCGTATCAGCAAAAATTCCTGTGGACGAAAGCATCGCAGCTGCCGTGCCTGCCGCTTGGCCCATCACGAAGCAGCCACCGCTGACACGTGCTGCCGACTGTCCTTCGTGCGTCATCGCAGCACAGCGTCCGGCCACAAGCAGGTTGTTGATTCGTTTCGGTACCAGCATGCGCCAAGGCAGGTCGTTGTACACCCGGCCCTCCGCAGACTCCCAGTTTCGGGGAAACTGCCAGTCAATTCGGCCTGCAGCATGAAGTTCCATCGGCCAAGCGTTAATGCCAATCGTGTCATCAAATCTACGGGAGGCGAGGATGTCTTCGCCGGTCAGCATGTAGCAGCCTTGAATGCGCCGGCTCTCGCGAATGCCTATTTGCGCCGCAATATCAACGATAGCTGCGTCGGCAAATCCTGGCACTTCCTGCTTTAAAAAGCTGAAATAGTCAGCGATCTGGCGGCGGCCTTCCAGTTCGCCAGCGCTAAGCTGGTGGGCATTGGTAGCGTCCATGGCCGCGCCGCTGGCGTTGCCGATTTGGGTAACGTTGGCGCGCCACTCGCTGGGGTTTTTTTGCGGCCTGAGAATCGCCCCTTCTCGAGGAAATTGGTAGTGTCCTGGCTTGTCAGCCTGCGCCTGAGCCATCAGCGTATTGATGGCCTTGAAGTCACCCACGGCAGCCAGTGCCTGGTTGGCATCCACATGCCCCACACGAAACATGGTGGTCGGGTACAGGCCACTGCCGCGCCCATCGCCCACCTCATAAGGCACGCCCGCAAAATGCGCCACATCGGCGTCACCGGAGCAATCGATGAATCTGGCAGCTCGAATTGCCATTCGGCCTGATTTGGTTTCAACCACCAGCGCGTCAATTCGCCGGTCAGTCATCAGCACTGAGGCAGCCCACGCATGGAACAAAATGTCCACACCAGCAGCCACTAGCATTTGATCCGCCGCGCACTTGAGGCAGGAAATATCGTAAGACTGCACTCGGATACGGCCCTGCATGCCGTCTTGCGGTGCATTCAGACCGCCAAGCGCTGCCATTCGCGCTAGTAAGTCGTCAACCACGCCATGAACTACCTGCCGCATTTCACCGTTTTGCCGACCGTAGAGACCCGCAAAATTAGTCACGCCCCCCGCCGTACCCATCCCGCCTAAAAAACCATAACGCTCAACCAGCAACACTTTGGCGCCGTGCTTCGCTGCGCTGGTACTTGCGGCCAGCCCCGCGGGCCCTCCACCTACGACGACAACATCAAATTCACCGAAAACGGGCAGTTGTCGCGCGGGTTCCTGCATTGACGCGTGAGGGCTCAAACGGTCACTCGATCTTGATATTGCGCGTGGCGATGATGCCGCTCATGATCGCGGTTTCGCTCTTCATGCGCCCTACCAAGCCTTCGGGGGAGGTACCGACAGCTTGCCAGCCTTGATTGAATAGTTTTTGTCGGGTATCGGCATCACGAATAATTTTCGAAACTTCGGCATTTAAACGTGCTTGCGCCGCCTTGGACAAGTTGGCCGGGCCCACTAGAGCCGTCCAAACCTCCAGATTGAAGTCACGAATTTCGGCATCGGCCAGCGGTGCGATTTCAGTCGCCAGTGGGCTACGTCCGCTGGTCAAACCAATCGCCTTAAGCTTGCCTGCCCGGATTTGCGGCAGGGCAATGCCAGGTGGGACCAGTGCCATCTGGATTTGGCCGCCCAGCAAAGCCGTCACTACTTGGGGATTGCCTTGATAAGGTATGTGAACGGCAGTCAGATTAGGTGCTTTGGACTTGAGCAACTCCATCCCCAGATGGCCAACAGAGCCGTTACCGACCGACCCGTAATTCCACTTGTCACCCCCGCTGCGCGCCGCATCAAAAAAGGCGCTGCCGGAAGGCAAATTGGTCGGCGCAACCAGTACAAGCGGTGCGGTAGTCAGCAGCGAGAGGAGCGTGAAATCTTTGGCTGGGTCGTAGGACAGTTTTGGATTTAACAGCTTTGCAGAGGTCAAGTTGCCATTGATCACCACCCCCAGCGTGTGATCGTCATTGGCCTTCGCAACCTGGTCAGCAGCGATGTTGCCGGAGGCGCCGGGCTTGTTCTCAATGATGACCGGCTGGCCCAGAATTTTTGACAAAGGTTCGGCCAAAGTGCGTGCGGCCATGTCTGGTGTTGAACCTCCAGGAAAACCCACCAGAATGCGCACCGGTTTGGTGGGCCAGACGGACACGGGTTCTGTTTTCTTGGATGACTTCTGGGCAAGGGCCCCCATTGGAGCAGCGCAAGCTGCTAGGCAAAATGCAGCAATGATGTAATTGATACGTGGCATTTTGAAGGGAGTAACAGTGCTTTTCATTGCGTTATCTTTCAATGGCAAAGCATTTATTTGAACAGATTTATGCAGCGGATTGACACTGATCAACAGCCTGCACTCGTCAAAACCATATGATAAGTATGCTTAGTGATTTGATGCACGGTAGATACCCTAAAGCGGAGACTCGAGCGTCTGACTCCTTTAAACTCACAAAATGGTAAAAGGTTTTAATTTTGGCGAAGCACCTGGCCACTTGATTCGCAGGGCGCATCAACTGGCCGTGGCTGTTTTCATGGAAGAAACTGCAGCCTATGACGCCACGCCCGTGCAGTTTGCCATTCTCAATGCGTTGATGGACGAGCCAGGAGAAGATCAGATCACGCTGTCCAACCGGGTCGCATTTGACCCGGCCACTTTGGGTTCAGTGATTGCTCGAATCGAAGCCAAGGGCTGGGTTACCCGCAAAGCGGATCCCGGAGACAAGCGCCGCAAACTGCTCTGGATCACAGCGGAGGGCGAGAAAGTGGCAGTTGGCATGAAGCGGGCAGTGACGAAAACTCAGCAACGCATCGTCGCACCCTTGAATGCGGACGAGCGGCTGCAGCTATCAGCCCTGCTGGCAAAACTCATTTCCGGGCATGAGGATCAGGCAGGCTAAAGCCTCCAATTCCACCTTTGTTCAGTCCGACTTGGCGAGCAAATTGAAATGCTCAACCGTCGGAGGTGCTGCAAAAAACGAACCCACGATCGCGCGCCATTCTGCAAATGAAGGAGACTCGCGAAAATCGACGGTATGGTTTTCAAGCGTTTCCCAGAAGATTTGCAAGATGTACCGCTCAGGGTTTTCAATGCCTTTATTGACTTTGTAACCTTGGAACCCTTTGGCATTTGAGATCACTTCATTGACGCCGCGCTGTATGGCCTCGTCAAAAGCGGCTTGCTGACCGGGATGGATGCGGATGTCGGCGAGTTCGAGAATCATTTTTGCTCCTTTTTGATGCCCAGTTTGGGTTTTAGTATTGAGTAGCTGGCAGTTTGACAGTCAATCCATCCATATCTGAGCTTAAAGTCATCTGACAGCTCAGCCGGCTATTGGGCTGTTGCGGTGCAGCGGTGAATGCCAGCATGGCCATCTCGTCGGCCTGCGGAGCGCCCAACTGAGACGCGAAGGGCTCGTCGACATACACATGGCAGGTCGCACAGGTCATCAGGCCGCCGCAGTCTGCGGCAATCCCATCCACGTTTGCAGAAGTTGCTGCTTCCATCAGGCTGTTACCGATTCTGGCTTGAATAGACGTCGTCACGCCGTTGTGGTCAACAAAATGGACTGCAATTGTTTTGTTCATGGGATTTTGTGGTTTTCTTTAAATACGACTGAAATATTCACGCCGCTGCCATTCGTCTTTGTCTTCAGCCATTTCATACCGGGCGACTTCCGAAGACTTCACCCGAGTGAAATAACGAATGAAATCTGTCCCAAAGTCTGAACAATAGACCAAGTCGTCGTTCAGCATTTCGAGCGCTTTGCCCAAGCTGCCGGGAAGGAGCGATTCACCCGTCGCGTAGGGCGCGGCGGTGGCCATTGGCGCTTGCATGCTGGCCCGAATACCATCCATTCCCGCATGAATTTGCGATGCCATGTACAGGTAGGGGTTGGCTGCTGGCTCACCCATGCGGTTTTCAATCCGCGTGGCGCTGTCGGTTGGGCCACCAATGACGCGGAGCATGGCACCACGGTTGTCACGTCCCCACACCGCAGACTGCGGTGCGAGCGACTGGGGCCGAAAACGATCGTACCCGTTCACAGTGGTGGTGCAAAACGGGCTGGCTGCCTGCGCATGTACCAAAAGCCCGGCCAGGTAATGTTGACCCAGCTCAGACAAGGTGTGCCCAGCGTGCTGGGGGGTGCTTTCGTACTCCGGGCTGTCTCTCATAAACAGGTTGACACCGCTTTTCAGGTCAGTCAGCGACTGATGTAAATGCCAGCCACTGGACATGATGCCCGCAAAGGGCGGCCTGCACATAAAGCTGGCGTGGTAGCCGGCGCGCCTGAGCGCTTGCTTGACGGCGCTTCTGAAAAGCACCATGTTGTCTGCCGCCTGCAAGGCATCAGTCGGTGCAAACACGGCCTCCACCTGGCTGGGGCCGAGTTCAATCTCAAGGGACAGCAACGGCAACCCAAGCGCCTGCGCCGTGTGCTGAACGATACGCAGCGGCTCATCGGCCATGTCGGCCCACTGTTCGGACAGCATATGAAAGCCGGGGTGGATCAGGGCTACGTCGGGTGCTTGACCGGGCCAGTCAGCTTGCATCGGGTCGAGCTGGTTGTTGGCTGCATCACTCTTGATTTTGTAGATATGAAACTCTACCTCCAGCCCGCAAGTCATGCCGTAGCCAGATTCAGCCAGCCTTGCCAGCGCAGCTTGTAAAACCCTGCGTGTGTCAAATTCAATCGGCTGACCATTTGCATGCCATGCCTGGCACTGCACCCATCCTGTCTTACTGGCCCAAGGCAGTTGCTGGTAGCTGGCTGGGTCGGCCACCAGCATCACGTTGCCTGCAAATTCAAAGCCGGGCAATTCAAGAGCACCTTCAGCGTCAAATACTTTGTAGGCGGTGCGGTCGGAGCTGTCTTTAAGGAGCAGGGTACTGACCATGCCCACGCCGCTCATCATGGCTTGAACAGCAGCGGACGCCACCAGCGTTTTACCGCGCAGCATGCCGTGCAGGTCGCACCAAGCAAAGCGCACCAACTCAACCCCGCTGGCATCGATCAGCTTGGCAGTGCGTTGCATCGCTGCTTGCCGGGCTGCGCCGTGCAAGCCGCATCGCTCTGCAAAAGTTGTCATGACCACGGGGCTTGGCTGCGCTTGGCGTTTGCTGCTGTTTGCCACCAAGCCAGCCAATCATCCGCAGGTGCTATGCCATCGACGGTGTCTGGCCCGGTCATGGCATGTGCCATCGACGCATCTGCCAGACCGGGTGCTGTGCCGCCGTTTTGCACGCTGTCAATCGCTTTGACCAGCATGCGTCGATTCGCCATGATGACTTTGTCAGTCGTCCCCAGATGTTCGCGCGTTCGATCAGCAATAGCGCCCATACTTTCAACGGCCCACTGGTCGTGCACATTGATGTCTTCTTCGCCCATTCCCAAATAAGTCGTGCTCATTTGCTCATCTGCACTAAATCCCCAATCGTTATGGCGGCCTGCATTCGGGACGTAATCTGGCAGGCTGATGAACTGCTGGCGCTGCGCCCGCATAGCGTGCTTGTCCAGCGGGCCGCCAAAGCTGGTGAAGAAGGTATACCAGTAGGTGTGCGTGTCATCCACAGGCACATGCATCTGCGTGATGGTTAGAGTCTCTGACAGCGGAATGACAAATGTGGCGGGGAAAATCGCTTGCGTCACGCGCACATGGGTCAGAGCCTCTGTCATGGGCCTGAGCGTCGTGAGCTGAAAGCCCCAGGGCGTGTCCGCAAAGCTGATCTCTGGCTTGGCAAACTCGCGCATGATGCGCGTCATGGGCCACTCTTCGCCGTTTACCTTCCCATTGGCGGTGCCCGCTGCGGCACTCCTGAACTGTTTACCTGCCGGGTTGTTGCCAATGTCTTCCAAGGGCTCATCTTGTAAAAATCGATGCAAATAGGACGGATGGGCGGGGTCAATACCGACCTCGAAGGCCTGCAGCCAATTGGCATTCCACAGGCCTTTGAAGGCAAAACTGTGGCTGCAGGGCGCCTTGAAACAGTCGAATTCAGGGAAGGGTGGTGGCGCTTTGTCCACATCACCCAACCACGCAAACAAAACGCCGCCTTTTTCAATCACCGGGTAGCTGCGCTGCTTGACCCGATCGCATAGTTTGCTGCCTGCTGGCTCGGCGGGTGTCTCAAGACACCTGCCATCGGGCGCAAACTTCCAGCCGTGAAATGGGCAACGCAGTCCACCACCTTGGGTCAATGCTTCGAGCCTGCCAAACGACAGGTCAGCGCCGCGGTGCGCGCAATCCCTGTCGAGCAGGCCCCAGCTACCGGATGCATCTTTGAACAGCACCAGGTCTTGACCCAACAATTTGACCGCCTTGACAGGTCGCGCGGCCATCCGCGGATCAAACAGGGCGTTGAACTCATCGACCAAAGCCGCAGGCTGCCAGTATTGGCGCAGCAAGTCGCCGCAGGGTGTGTCAGGCGTGATACGGGTGAGGCGGTGGTTTTGTTCGGCGTTCATGCCTACAGATGATAATCCGGCATTCGCTTTAAAACCGAGGTATGTCCATGGAATCCAGACCCCCGCTTCCGCCTTTCACATTTGATACTGCGGTTCAAAAAGTACGCGCCGCCGAAGACGGCTGGAACAACCGTGACCCCCAAAAGGTGTCTATGGCCTACACCGCTGGCAGCCAGTGGCGGAACCGCGCTGAATTTGTCACGGGACGCGACCAAATTGTCGGTCTGCTCGCCCGCAAATGGAACCGTGAGCTGGACTACCGCCTGATCAAGGAAATATGGGCCTTCAGTAGCCACCGCATCGCGGTGCGCTTTGCCTACGAATGGCACGACGACGCAGGCAACTGGTTTCGCTCGTACGGTAACGAGAACTGGGAGTTTGACGACAACGGCTTGATGGCGGTGCGCCACGCCAGCATCAATGACCTGCCCATTAAAGCCGAAGATCGAAAGTATTTCTGGCCGCTGGGCCGCAGACCAGACGATCACCCAAGCTTGAGCGAGTTGGGGTTATGAGGGTATGAGTAACCAGATGGAAGACACGCCAGATGTCAAGGAGCCGCGCCTGTGGGTCGCCGACGGCTGGACCGCCAAGGTGTTAAAAAACGAAGACGACGACGGCTGGGCGGTGGCCATGATCAAGGATGGCGAGCCAGAACCGGCGCTGATTGGCCCGTGGACGATGGGACGCGACAAAAAGAACCCCAAACCGCTCGATGGCAATGCTTTCAGCACGCTTGTTAAAACGGCGTCTGAATTCGTTCGAAGGCATGAGCAGCAACTGCATGCCGAGCTGCATCAAAGCGTGACGGTGACCGCTGCGTCCGGCAGGGTGACCGTACACCTGGACATCGTGCCCGATGAAGACAACCCCTACGCCACACTGACGGCGCGCGATGAAGCGGGCGATTTGCTGGCTGAGCATCGCACCGCCGCATCTTTCAAGCTGAACCGCAGCAGTGCCGAGCGCTGGGCAGCCAGTCATTTTGAGAAGCCACAATGAACTTTGCTCCCGACCTAGCCACTGTCACCCATGGCATTCAACTGGCGGTGGCGCCGGTTTTTTTACTGACGGCGGTATCAGGCATGATCGCCGCAGTGGCGGGGCGCTTGGGCCGCATCATTGACCGGGCCCGGTTTCTTGAAAACCGGCTTGACTCAGGCAACGTTGATGAGTCGCGTAGCCACCGCATGTACAGCGAGCTCAAGCAGCTGCGCTTTCGGGGCTGGTTGGTCAATGCCTGCATTGCTTTGCTGACACTTTGCGCCATGCTCATTGGCCTGACGATTATTTTGCTGTTTTTGGGCGAGACCAGTGAACTGCCGATCCTGAAAATCGCCACCATCTGCTTTTTGACAGGCGTCGGTTGTTTCTTGGCAGCCCTGCTGTGCTTTTTAACGGAAACCCTGCAGGCCACCAAGCTGCTGAAGTTTGCCGAGCCGCCGGCTGACAAGACCAAAGCAGCCAGCTAACGCCAATTTTTAGCTATACTATTAGGAGCTGCTTGCACCCGTATTTATTGGGTAAAAGCCATATTTGATACCTAAAATAGGCCATTTTTAGGTGAAATTGACCCCCTATTCATGCCTTGTCGCCCTTTATTTGCCACTGACACCTGAAAGACTGCCCGATGCTGCTCGATGCCGATGATTCGCAACTTATTTTGGTGGATTACCAGATCCGCCTGATGCCGGTGATTTTTGAAAACGAACGGGTGATTGCCAATGCAGTCCGGCTGGCGCGCATGGCCAAGCTGTTCGAAGTGCCGGTCTGGGGCACCGCGCAAATGCCCGACAAACTGGGCGACACGGTCCCCACCGTTTTAGCCGCCATTGAGGCTGCTGGTGGCAAAACAATGGCTAAGTCGCATTTCAGTGCCATTGCAGAAGGTTTAGGCGACTACCTTAGGCCGCCTGCCCGCAAACCTGCCATGGGCAATAACAACAGTGGAAATGCCCGTAGCCTGCCCAAACACCTGCAGAAAGCAGCGCCTGAGCCTGAAGAAGGCAGGAGCACCATCGTTATTGCAGGCTGTGAAGCCCATGTGTGCCTGTTGCAAACTGCCCTTGATCTGCTTGAAGAAGAGTTTGAAGTCTGGGTCGTCACAGATGCGTGCAGCTCACGCAGCGAGCGCAACCGCGACGCGGCGTTTGACCGCCTGGCAGGCAACGGCGCAGAACTGGTCACGACCGAGATGGTCGCCTTTGAATGGCTGGGAAGCGCCGAGCACCCGACTTTTAAAGAAGTACTCGCCCTAGTTAAATAAGTGTTGGGGACGTTTCTAGAAATTCAGATTTTCGGGATGAAGTGCTAGGCGGACGGAGCACAGGACACCGGAATGCACTGGTGTGCATGAGGATTCCGAGCACCGCCCAACGCAGCAATTCGCCCGAGAAATGAATTTATAGAGATGTCCTAGCGCGGCGCGAGGCGAATCGCTCCGTCCAAGCGAATCACTTCGCCATTGAGCATGTCGTTTTCAAAAATGTGCTTGGCCAGTTTGGCGTAGTCTTGCGGCGTACCCAAGCGGCTAGGGAAGGGAACTGCGGCAGCCAGCGAGTCTTGTACTTCTTGCGGCATACCAAACATCATGGGCGTGCCAAAGATACCGGGCGCAATCGTCATATTGCGAATGCCATTACGGGCCAGGTCGCGCGCAATCGGCAAGGTCATGCCCACGATGCCGCCTTTGGACGCACTGTAGGCGGCCTGGCCGATCTGGCCGTCATAGGCTGCCACCGAGGCAGTGGAGATCAGAACACCGCGCTCACCGGTGGCTTCTGGCTCGTTCTTGCACATGGCGTCGGCCGCCAGTCGAATCATATTAAAGCTGCCAATCAGATTAACCGTGATGGTTTTGTTGAAGACGCTTAAGGCGTGCGGGCCGGTTTTGCCGACTGTTTTCTCGCCGGTGGCAATGCCCGCGCAGTTGACCAGACCCATCAGCTTACCCATGCTGACCGCTTTTGCCACGACGGCTTGGCCATCGGCCTCATTGCTCACATCGCACTTGACGAACGCCCCACCCAATTCTTTGGCTATCGCTTCGCCTTTTTCAACCTGCATGTCAGCAATCACCACATGACCGCCGTTGGCCGCCAGCATACGGGCCGTGCCTTCACCCAAACCCGATGCGCCACCCGTGACGATGAAAACTTTGCCTGCGATGTCCATGATGTTGTCCTGTTGGTTGAAA